>JBBIHX010000006.1:0-20024 GCA_037446815.1 Caldilineae bacterium
AGCCCCCTCCCGAAGGGCGAGGGCGTATCGCCTTCGGCTCAGCATGACAGAGCGGGGAAGCGGCGTGCGGGTCAGACCAACACAAGATGGAACCGAGTCGGGGGAGATGGCAGGGGGTTACAGGTGGTGCGGCGGCGCAATCGGGCCTGGGTGTGCCGACACCCAGGAGGGCGTCCTCCGCCCTAGGCTGCGGGCGGGCTGAACACGATCATGAAGGGGCGGCGGATGGCCTCGGTGGGGCAGACCTCCTCGCAATTGCCGCAGTACTCGCACACGATGGATGTGTCCAAAAAAGGCAGGCCACCCACCAGCGACAGGGCGTGGTGAGGACAGACCTCCACGCAAGCGCCGCAGGCCGTGCACAGTTCTGGAATGATGATGGGACGCACAGGTTCTTCCATGTTTGCCATGCCTTACGATGCCTTCTTCAGCGTTGGCTGCTTCCCGGTAACCTTGGCATACAGTTCTGGCCCCACGCACTCCAGCGCTGCGGGGCACCATTCCACGCAGGAGGGCGGGAGGTCGCGGGTCGTAACCGTGCCGCAGGCCCGGCATCGGACTTTGACCTCGTCGCTCCAGATTTCCAGGACGCGCCCGCATCCTGCGCAGGTGATTTCTTCGGGTGTGGGTTGTTTCAGTCCCATGCTGCCTGGGCAGAATTTGTTCAGCATCTCGGTCTCCTTCCGGCGCGTGTTTACAGGATAAGTTTAGCACGGAAGGAGCGGGCCGTATGTGATTTAGGTCTCATTGTTCCAGGCCGGCCTTCCTCCTGAGCCCTGCCGCATCGGTGATAACAATGCGGTGGCCCTCCACGCGGATAAGCCCCTCGTCTGCCAAAGCGCGCAGCGATCGGCCCACCACCTCGCGCACAGTTCCGAGGCGCGCGGCCATCTCGTGCTGGGTCAACTGTCCCGCGATGTTGGCCTGTTCCAACAGGAGTTTGGCCAGGCGCTGGGGCACCGTGCGCAGCGTGAGGTCCGACGCGAGTTCCACCAGTTGGCGAAGCCGCGCCGCGAAGGCTACAAGCATGGCCCTGCTAATCTGCGGGTATCGGTCCAGCAGGCGCGAGAAGTCAGCGCGCGACACGGTGTATACCGTGCACTCGGTCATCGCCTCCGCGGATGCGGGGTTGGGGCCGCCATCCACGGCCGGGACCTCGTTGAACGAGTGCCCTGGCCCTACGATGGCGAGGGTCTGGGTGCGGCCATCTTCCGACGAGCGCAGGATCTTGACGACTCCCCGCTGGACGAAGTACACGCCGCAGTCCAGGTCGCCTTCCATGAGGATGATTTCCCCGCGGTGAAAGGTGCGCGCTCTGAAGTAACACGCGACCTCTTCCAGCGCGTTGCGGCTCATGCCTTTGAAAAACGGGTGGTTGCCGAGAAGTTCGGTAATCGTCGGATTGGATCTCACGTCGCAACTACCACGGATAGTCTTTGATGGCTTCCCACTGCTCGTCGTCCGTATGCTGCCATGACCAGAAACAGGCGCCCAGGAGGCCGCGATTCTCCACCTCGGTGAGGAAGCGCGACAGGTCTTGCTGCGAGGGCCGCTTGCCGGGCACCATCTCGTAGCACGCGCCAACCGGCAGGATAGGGCGGCCAAATCGGATGTGCTGCGTCAGGCTGATGCGAAGGGCTTCCACCGGGTCTTTCTTGTACCAGTACACCTGGGGCATGTTCAAGTCGCAATGGGCGAGGAACTCGCGCCACGGGAAGGTGGGGTGCATTTCGGGCCAGTAGAAGGAACTCAGGGCGATGGGCACCCCGGGCAGCAGCCCGCGCAACGTGCTGGCGTAGCGGGTAGCGCGGTCGGGCTTGCCCTCGTATTCCGTTTCCGCGTCAATCACAAACCCTGCCAGGCCGAATTTCTTGAAGCGTTCCGCAGCATACTGCGCTTCCTGTTCGGGCTTGTCGCCGTAGGTGTACTGCCAACCCCAGACGGCGACCCCCGCCTCTCGGAGCGCGTTGACGAGGGTTGTGATGTCGCCGTTGTAGGGGTCGGTGCCGTCGGCGATCTTGATGAGCACGAAGTCCAGGCCCACATCCTGGGCGCGGCTCACGATGCGCTGGGTATCTCCGCCATCGCAGCGGTCCACTTGCCAGATGTACATGCCTTTGCCCCAGAGTTCCAACTCGGCGGGGGCCGGCTCGGTGGGAAGGGCGGCCTTCACGAGTCGCTTCTCGTCGGCGGTGAGGTTGGGCAACTGGTCTATGGGTGGGCCTGTGTACGGGCCGTCGCGATCGGCTATCAGCGCGTCCAGGCTCAGACCCGCCTTGACGAGCAGTGTCCAGGACTTGTTGCCCGCTCTCCAGAAGGCATTGATGATCTGCTGGTTGGTGTACGTGAGCGGTGGCTTGAGGGTGATTTGATACTTGCCGGGGACGAGTTGGTCCGGCGGGCCGATTTGCTCCTGCACCAACGCGAGGAGGGAGGGGAGTTCGGATTGCGGTACGCCTTGGGCAGCGAGCACCTGCTGTACCGAGGGGATTTCAAAGGCCAGCACTTGGGGCGCCTTGGTGGAAGCGAGGTCTTTGTAGACCGCGTGTGCCCTTTTCCGATTCTCTGTCGTGAGAGGCCCCGCGTTGTACAACCCCCAGGTGTTGTCGGGGCCGAAGTCTTGCAGGCAGAACCAGACGGCAGCGCGGACACGCCAGTCGGGGATGAGCGTCTCGTAGGCGGCGCGGAGGCTCGCGGCCTGGAATTCCTGGCCGCAGGACAGGGACTGCCAGCCCATCTCGGAGATGTAGAGGCCCTTTTCCTCCAGGACCTCGCCCTCAAAGGCGAAGGCCGTGTCCCACAGGGTCTGAACGCGGGCGGCGACGGACGCGCGTATGGAGTCGGGGGTGGCCTGGCAGTCCTGCTTGACATAAAGATGGAATCCGATGCCGTCCAGCGGGTAGCGGCCGTGGTTGAGCCGCACGAGTTCCCACTGGAGGGCGTGAATGCCCTGGGTGTAGGTGTCGGCTAGGTATTGCGCGCCGGTATCGGCGTCGTGGGTGAGGAGGGGGCCGGACACCAAGGTAACGTCCAGGCCGCGGCGGAGCTTGACCTCGTCGTAGATTTCCTGGAGCATGCGGGCGAACCAATAGGGGTGAATCCAGGCCTGGGTCCAGGCGGGCCCGCCGGGCACGCGGTGCCAGTCGTTGGGTTCGTTGAAGGATTCGTACACGTAAATGCGGCCGCGGAAATGCTCGGCGATGATGCCGAAGTTGGCCACGTACTCGTCCAGCCAGGATTCGGCGGCGCTGCTAGGCGCGGCGCTGCGGAAGGCGTTGGCGTCGGCGGCGGGGTTGCGGACGGCCTCGGCGCCCACCAGCGCGTAGATGCGCAACCCCTGGGATAGGTAGCGATCCACGATGTGGTCGTAGGTTTCCAGCCAGGTGCGGCCCGCGTGCTTTGTCGCGTCGGTTGGGGATGCCCAGGGGCCGAGGATGAAGTTAACGCGCACCCATTTGGCGCCAGCCCACGCGGGCAGGCGCGAGTCGGAGACCGCGGGCGAGATTTCGCCCGTGATGGGGTCCATGGGACGATTCACATCCAAGCCCATTTTCCGATTGTCGCGGTACATGATTCTCTCCTCAGCCGAGCATTGGGCGGGTCGGCTGCCCGCTTCAGAGACCGGCACCGTGCGGCAAAGCGTGTGTGATGCGGGGACATTGTACCTTATGGGGATGAGAGGCGCAAGTGCGATGGCGGAGGGTCATCGTACGCTCGTTCTTCGCCGAGGCGCGGGATGCCTGGCCCGAAGCACAGGATGGGGCGAGCACTCTATTCGCGCGGCACAGAGTGCGTTCTGTTGACAACGACGGCACATTTGTGGTATCTCCTACGCAAACCTTCTGAGGAGGTGCATGATGGGGTTTCGTTACGCTGTCGTGGGTGCAGGGCGGCAGGGTGTGGCCGCGGCCTACGATTTGGCGCGGCTTGGGGATGCGGAGCAGGTCTTGATCGTGGACGTGTCGCGGGAGGCTGCCGGCGCGGGGGCAAGGCGGGTGAACGAACTGCTGGGCGCGGAGGTGGCGAAGGGAGTGGTTGGCGATGCGGCGCGCCCGGAAGACCTCAGGGGGTGCTGGCCGGTGTGGATGCCGTCGTAAGCACTGTGCCCTACCGGTATAACCTGGGGCTGACACGGCTGGCAGTGGGGGCCGGTTTTCATTTGTGCGACTTGGGCGGCAACACGGAGGTTGCGCGGCAGCAATTGGCACTCGGAGAAGATGCCGAGCGGGCGGGCGTCTCCATTGTGCCGGATTGCGGGATGCGGCCTGGGCTCAATGTCTCGCTCGGAGTGTACGCGATGTCGCTGTTGGATGAGCCTCAAGATGTGTACATCTACGATGATGGCGTGGACATTTGAGGGGCGGTTGCGGACGCTGGAGGACAAGACGCTGCGGTATCCCGGGCACTGGGCGCAGATGCAAGCGTACGCGCAGTTGGGATTGCTGGATATGGAGCCGATTCGCGTGGGCGACGCGATGGTTGTGCCGCGCGAAGTGTTCCATGCGCTGCTGGAGCCGAAGATTACCGATGCCGAGGCCAAGGATATCTGCGTCATCTACGTGCGGTGCACGGGGCGCAAGGGTGGGCAGCCGGCGGAGGCGGTTGTGCATCTCGTGGACCAGTACGATGAGCAGACCGGATTTCGCGCCATGGAGCGGCTGACGGGCTGGCACGCATCCATCATGGCGATTCTCGCGGCGCGCGGCGCCGTGCCCCGAGGCGCGATTCCCGTGGAGCGGGCAGCGCCCGGGGATGTGATTGTGGCTGAGGTTCGTTTGCGTGGGTTGGAGGTGCGTAGCGAAGTGCGTCGTTTGTCCTGAGCGTAGCCCCGGCCGTGTGCCGCTGGGATAACTTGTTATAACTTGCAATATCGTTATTTGACACGCAGTGGCGCTTGTGCTATAATGCACATGGTCGGAGGGACGAACCCTCCACGTACGGTTGGGGCTTGCGGTGAGTGAACTGCTGACAACGCGTGAACTTCAGAATCTCCTCAAGGTGGATCGCATTACGATCTACCGCATGTTGGAACAGGGCCGCCTGCCCGGGTTCAAGGTAGGCGGCCAGTGGCGGTTCTCCCGCCGCGAGATTGAGGAGTGGCTGGAGGCCCAGCGCGATGTTCTCTCGCTGGCGGAGGATGCCGCCAACGCCTCCGTGCCTTCTGCCGTTCCCTTGCCTCTCCACTGCGTCCAGAACGTGCAGGACGTGTTCGCCGAAGCCCTGGACGTTGCGGCCGTAACGACCGACCTCAACGGCAACCCTCTGACCCGAATCAGCCACACATGCCCCTTCTGCGACCTAATCCTATCTGCGCCCGAGGGCCGCAGGCGCTGCATGGAGACCTGGAAGGCCAGTGCTGCGGCTGCAGCGCGAGAGCCGACCGCGAAGGCGTGCCACGCGGGCCTGTCGTGCATGGGTGCGCTGGTGCGGGTCGGCGGCAATCCGGTGGCCGTGTTCTCGGCGTGCCAGTTTGTGCTGGCAGGTCGGGAAGGTGTCCCCGAAGCGGATGAGAGCGTGCGACAGTTGGCGCGGGATTTGGGCATTGACGAGGGCACTCTGGTGGCCTTGCGCAGAAGTGTGCCGGTGCTTGCGGACGCCGAGGCGTCGCGGCTGTCCCGCCTTGTGCAGCGCGTGTCGGTAACGCTGTCGGAGATTGGCGATGAGCGGCTTGCACTGTTGAGCCGCTTGGAGCGCATTGCGGAAATGACCCGAGTCTAGACCACAAAATTCACAGAAAGGAGAGATTCAGATGGGCGAGGAGAAAAAGAAGGCATCCATGGTCGTCTTCAGCGGGGACATGGACAAGGTGATGGCGGCATTCATTATCGCCACCGGAGCCGCGGCTATGGGCTATGAGACCACAATGTTCTTCACGTTCTGGGGGCTGAAGGCCATCCAGAAGGGCAACCTCACCGGCAAAGGCCTCTTCGGCAGGATGCTGGGCCTCATGAACCGCGGCGGGATTGATCGGATCGGGCCTTCGCGGTTCAATTTCGGGGGGATTGGCCGCTGGATGTTCAAGAAGATGATGCGGGACAAAGGCGTAACGCCATTGGCCCAACTTCGCCAAACCGCCATTGACCTCGGTGTGAAACTGCTGGCCTGCCAGATGAGCATGGACGTGATGGAGATTTCCCGCGAAGACCTCATTGATGAGGTAACTGATGTCGTCGGCGTCGCGGCATTTATCGGCGAGGCCGGCGACTCGCAGATTAACCTGTTTATCTAATCTCACAAGGAAGGAGAATTTCCAATGTCTGAAACGATCAAGGCCGATTTGGAACTGAATCTGCAAGGGCTGATGTGCCCGCTGCCGGTGGTGAAGATTAGCCAGGCGATCAAGAATGTGCCCGTTGGCGGCGTCATTGAGGCGACGGCGACGGACCCGGGCGTCATGGCCGACATTCCGGCTTGGGCGAAGAGCACCGGCAACGAGATGCTCAAAGTTGAAAAAGAGGGGAAGGTTATTCGTTTCTGGGTGAAGCGACTGAAGTAGGGGGAGGCATGGAAGATCGTTTCCTGGAGTTCGTGAAGTTTGACCTGCAGATCATCGCCCTGTCGGTGTTTGCTCTGCTGTACGCGCTGAAGGTGTACCAGTTGATGAAACTGCCCTGGCCCAAGGAGAGGGGGCCGCGGCGCGGGAGCGAGGAACTGGGCGTAGTGTATTCCTTCGCTTGGCTCTTCTTCCCGTGGTCTATGAGCAGCACGACGCAGCACATCGGGCGATGGGTGGAATTCGCGCTGTACCACCTGGGCGCGGGGGCTGCGATCCTGGGCACCTTCACCATCCCGTTCTGGCCGGCGATTATGACACGTCCGGTTAGCCTGACCATGGCAGCGCTGGTCATCGGCGGCTTCATCGTGGGGGCCATCAAACTGGCGCGGCGGATTGTCGCTCCTGAACTGCGCGTAGTCAGTACGCCGGACGACTACTTCTCGCTGGCGGCCGTTGAGGTGTTTTTCTTCTTCACGGCGATGGCGCTGATCACGGAAGCCAGAGGGTGGATGATCGCCTACTTCCTGATTACGGCGGCGTTCCTGTTCTACGTGCCGTTCAGCAAGATTTCCCACTACGTGTATTGGTTCTTCGCCCGTGTGTTCTTCGGCCTGCGCTACGGACGACGCGGCATCATCGCTGGAAAGAGGGCCTAGACTATGGAAGAGCAGAAGACTGTCGTTGAGCAGGCGAAAGAGGAACTGGAGAAACGCTTCTCGCGCACGCTGGCTGTGGCGGCATCCAACCTGTGCGTGCACTGCGGGTTGTGCGTGGATCAGTGCCACTACTTCGTGGCTACCCGCGATCCCAACATCAGCCCTGTGGCCAAGGCCGAGCAGGTGCGCCGCGTGGTGAAGGGGGAGCACGACTGGCTGCGGCGCATCTTCCCCTGGTGGACGGGGGCAAAGGAACTGACCGAGGAGGACCTGGACAAGTGGGTTGAGGCGGCCTATCGCAATTGCTCCATGTGTCAGCGGTGTGTGGTGAACTGCCCGCTGGGCGTGGATACGCCGCTGGTCCTGGCCACCGCGCGCGGCGTGCTGACCGCCATCGGCAAGGCTCCGGAGATTCTGGTGCAGTTGGCAGATGCGGCCATTGCGCGCGAGGAGAACCTGGAGTTCTTCAAGGACTTCTACCTGGAGCAAATCAAGGAACTGGAAGCCGAGTTGCAGAAGAAGGTGGGCGACCCCGAGGCGCGGATTCCGGTTGAGGTGGAGGGTGCGCGGTTCCTGTACGTGCCGCTGTCGGGCGCGCATACGATTATGCCCGCGGCCGAGATCTTCTACCATGCGGGTGAATCGTGGACGCTGAGCATGTTTGAGGCGGCGAACTACGGCATCTTCTTGAACGACCCGGTGCGCGCCAAGCGCATCACGGAACGCATCATCCGCGAGGCGGAGCGGCTCAAGGTGCAGGAGATTATCATCACCGAATGCGGCCACGCCTATGCGGTGTCTCGGTGGGAGGCGCCCAAGTGGTTCAACGATCGGCAGTGGACGTTCAAGGTCCGCAGCATCCTTGAGGTCATGGATGAGTACATCCAGACCGGGCGCATCCAGGTGGACCCTGCGCGCAATCCGTTCTCGGTTACCTACCACGATTCGTGCAACCTAGGGCGCAATAGCGGCCTGTTTGATGAGCCGAGGCGCATCCTTGCGGCGTGCGTGGAGGATTTCCGGGAGATGACGCCGAATCGCGAGCGCAACTACTGTTGCGGCGGCGGGGGCGGCCTGGTGGCCATCCCCGAGTGGCAGGATATCCGCCTGCAGGCTGGCAAGCCGAAGGCCGAGCAAATCCGTGCGACGGGCGCGTCTGCGGTTGTGGCGTCGTGCGACAACTGCCGGCACCAGTTGGGCGAGATCAACGAGCACTATGGGCTCAATGTGCGGGTGATGGGCATGGCCGAGTTGGTGGCCAACGCCATCGTCCCGAAGAACGGCAAGAAATAGGCTGCGTGCTGTTGCGACAAGACGTGCGGTTCGCCATGGCGGGCCGCACGTTTTTTGTACGGCAGACTTTGACAGTTCGTGTTGGGCATGGTAGAAAAGACTAACCCGACAGCATTACGCGCATTTGGGAATCTGGGGAAGGCAAAGGAGAGCGCTCTATGAACAAGGCTGCGTTGGAGGCGATTTACCGAGGCATACGCGAAGAGTGGAGCCGAGACAGGATCCTGGAAGGGGTCGTGGACGCGCTCCACCGGTCAAATCCCAAGTACCACTGGGTCGGCATCTACCTGCTGATGGGCGATACGCTGGTGCTCGGGCCATATCGCGGGAAGCCGACCATCCACACACGCATTCCCATCGGCGAGGGGATTTGTGGGCTGGCGGCCCGCACCAAGGAGACGGTGAACGTTCCCGATGTGCGGCAGGATCCGCGGTACATTGCGTGCAGTCTGGAGACGCGCTCGGAGATCGTTGTGCCGATCCTGGATGGCGATTGCGTGTACGGTGAAATAGACATTGACAGCGACGACGAAGCGGCGTTTGATGACGCGGACCGCGAGCAATTGGAGCAGGTTGCGCGCCTCCTGGTGCCCATCTTGGCGAAGCCCGGCTGCGGAAAGGAGGGCGCCCGTGCGGATTCTTGACGTTACGCTGCCCATTCGGCCCGACATGGTGGTGTGGCCAGGGGACGCGGCGGTGCGCGTGGAGCAGGTGCGGAGCCAGGCCGAGGGCGACCGCGCCAACGTCTCGGCCATCCACATGGGCCTGCACACGGGGACGCACGTGGACGCGCCGTGCCACTTCATTGACGGCGCGGCAAGCGTGGATTCCCTGGCGTTGGACGCGCTCATCGGGCCGGCGTGGGTGGCAGACCTGGGAGCGGCAGGGGCGATTGCGGCGGAGGATTTGGCGCGCGCCGCGATACCCGAGAATGCGCAGCGGCTTCTTCTGAAGACGCGCAATGGCCGCCTGTGGGCCGAGGACGCGTTTCGCGCCGATTTTGCCCATCTCACGCCGGACGCGGCCCGCTGGGTCGTAGACCACGGGATTCGCCTGGTTGGAGTGGATTACCTGTCGGTGGAAGCCTTTGGGGGCGACGGGGCTACTCACGAGATTCTGTTGGGGGCGGGTGTCGTCGTGGTTGAGGGGCTGAACCTCTCCGAAGCGGCGCAGGGCTGGTATGGTTTGTACTGCCTGCCGCTGAAGGTGCTGGGCGGCGACGGCGCGCCTGCTCGCGTTGTGCTGATTTCCGAGGACTGACCAAAGGTTGATTCCAGGGGGTGTGTCAATATGAAGCAAAACCGCGTACCGCCCGGGCAACGGGTTACCGATCGCTTCCCTGTGCTGCACTACGGCACGGTGCCGCGCTTTGATTTGGCCACGTGGACGCTCAGGGTGTTTGGGTTGGTGGAGCGAGAGAGGGTGTTCCGCTATGAGGAGTTCACGGCGCTGCCCACAACCCGCATCGTGGCCGATATCCACTGCGTAACGGGCTGGAGCAAACTGGACACGGTGTGGGAAGGGGTGCTGTTCCGCGACCTGGCGGCGTTGGTGGTGCCGAAGCCAGACGCTCGCTACGTCATGTTCCACTGCGAACAGGGCTTCACGGCGAACCTGCCGCTGGAAGTCGCGATGGATGATGACGTACTCCTGGCATGGCGATACGACGACAAGCCGCTGACGACGGAGCACGGCTACCCGCTGAGGGCGGTGGTGCCCAAGCGCTACTTCTGGAAAAGCGCCAAGTGGGTACGGGGCGTGGAGTTCATGGCGCAGGATAGGCTGGGGTTCTGGGAGCAGTACGGGTACAACAACAGCGCCGACCCATGGAAGGAAGAGCGGTACGCCTGAGGCCGGCGGGACGCGGGTTAGCGCGGGGCATCGGCGGCGGACAAGGCCCGGCGGATGCAGGCAGCGGCCCATGCAGGGACGGCGTCGCGCGATTGTGGCGTTACGATGCGGAGTTCGGCGCCGGGCGTTCGCTTGATTTCGTCGGCCACGGGATGCGGCTTCAGCATGATGGTGGCCAGGACGGGCTTCGGCGAGGCGATGGCGGCCTGTACGGCGTCGCGAAAGGCCGATGAGAAGAGTTCCATCTTGCCGATTTCATCAATGACTACAAAGTCGGCGACGCGGAGGGCTTCGCGAATGGACGCGACGCCTGTCTGCTCCAGGGCGTGAAGATTCACGCCGTACTTCCCGACGCGGAAGGGCGACTGTATCGCGACATGGGCCAGCACGGCCGTTTCGCCGCTCGTGGTGCGGAGTTCAAACCCCATGCGGATGCCGGCGGCGTCGCGTATCTCCCGAGTTGTGAAGCCGCCTGATCTCAGGTCTGCCAGAGCCTCTAGCGTTCGCTGCACAACGGTGGTTTTGCCCGACCCGGGGAGGCCGGTGAGCAGGATGAGTTTTCCCATGACGTGCTCCGAAGGCTATGAGTGCGCCGGCGCCGGACTCGGTTGCATTGTGTTGGTCGGCCAGTGCGCCGGCTCTCCCTTTGGCATGTTGAGCGGAAGGCGAAGCCTCTCGGTTGCCGAGATTCTTCGCCCTTCGCCGCTCAGAATGACGGCAGACACCGACAGACTGCTGGTACGGGTTGCATCCTACGCCGACGTCAAGTATACTGCCTGTGTTCGCGGCAATTGTCAAGCAACGAGGGCGATATGCGGGAGATATCCTGCGCGGTGCTTGCCGGAGGGACGAGTTCTCGCTTCGGCAGGGACAAGGCGCTGCTGCAAGTCGGCAACCAGACGCTGATTCAGCGGGTTGTGGATCGGCTGAGCAGAATCTCTGACGACGTGATGATCGTGGGCAACAACCTCGGCCGCTTTGATGGCACGGGCGCGCGCCTGGTTGAGGACTTGGTGAAAGGCGCAGGCGCGCTGGGCGGCGTGTACACGGCGGTGGAGGCTTGCCGATATCCGCGCGTGTTCTGCGCCGCCTGCGACATGCCTTTTCTGGATTTGAACCTGATTCGCTACATGATTCTCCTGTCGCCTGGGCATGATGTTGTCATGCCCTACGTGCGGGGGGAGCCCGAGCCCCTGCACGCCATCTACGGCAAGACCTGCGCGCGAGCGATGAAGGCCGCGCTGGAGGCGGGCGAGCGGCGGATTATCTCGTTCTTGCCACAGGTGCGCGTGCGGACTGTCGGCGAGGATGAAATCCGAATTCTGGACCCGGAGTTCCGCTCCTTTTTCAACCTCAATGTCCCGGACGACTGGAATCGGCTGCTGGTGCTTCTTCAGGAAGGCAAAACCGAAGGATAACATACAAGGAGGCTGTCATGGCAAAAGAGGCCAAAGTTCGTTGGGTGAGCGGGATGCAATTCGTGGGGGAGACCGGTTCAGGCCATGCGATTGTACTGGATGCGCCGACACCCGGAGGGCGAAACACCGGGGCGAGTCCCATGGAGTTGCTCCTGGTGGGGTTGGCGGGCTGCACGGCGATGGATGTGGTGAACATCCTGAGCAAGAAACGCCAGCCCTTCCACGGGGTGGAGGTTCACGCCCACGGCGTGCAGCGGGATGAACCGCCGAATTACTACACCGACATCCATCTGGAATACGTAGTGTACGGAAAGGGCGTGTCGGAAAAGGCTGTGGAACAGGCCATTGCGCTATCGGAGGAGAAATACTGTTCCGCGGCGGCGATGATGAACAAGGTGGCCAACATCACGACATCTTTTCGCATCGTTGAGGAGTAGGGCAGAGGTAGTGCAATGCCACAAGTGAATCTGCAAGTCAACGGCGACTGGCGTGTGATTGACGTTGGCGAGAAGGAATCCCTGCTGGACGTGCTCCGAGAGCGGCTGCGCCTGACCGGCACGAAAAACGGGTGCGGCGAAGGGCATTGCGGGGCGTGCACGGTGATTGTGGACGGCAAGGCCCGCCGCGCCTGCATCGCCCGCGCCGCAAGGCTGGATGGGAGCACTGTTTGGACGGTTGAAGGGCTGGCCCAACAGGGGCATCTCCACCCGGTGCAGCAGGCTTTCGTGGCAACCGGGGCCATCCAGTGCGGGTTCTGCACGCCGGGCATGATCATGGCCGCCAAGGCGCTCCTGGACGAGAATCCGCATCCGACGCGGGACGAGATACGAGAGGCGCTGAAGAACAATCTGTGCCGGTGCACGGGCTATGTGAAAATCGTTGAGGCGGTGGAACTGGCGGCAGAACTGATGGCGGGGCAACGCGCTGTGGAACAGGTCGGCGGTTCGGGCGTGGGCCGGTCGGTCGCGCGCCCAGATGCCGTCGCTAAGGCGCGGGGCGAGGCCCGATACGCAGCCGATTTGTTCTTTGAGGGGATGCTGCACGGTGCGGTCTTGCGGAGCGAATACCCGCATGCGCGGCTTGTTCGGGTGGACGTGAGCGAGGCGCGCGCCATGCCCGGCGTGCACGCGGTCCTGACGGCAGACGATGTGCCCGGACGCAAGAGCCATGGGCTGGTGGTGGAGGATTGGCCGGTATTCGCGTGGGATAAGGTGCGGTATGTGGGCGATGCCATCGCTGCCGTTGCCGCGGAGACGCCCGAGATCGCACGCGCGGCGCTTGGACGCATCCGCGTTGAGTACGAGCCGCTGCCCGTGGTTACCGATCCCGTGGAGGCGCTGGAGGAAGGCGCGCCGAACGTGCACGAGAAGGGCAACCTGGTCTCCGAGGCGCGCGTCCTACGGGGGGACGTAGCGCAGGCGTTCCGAGAGGCCGCGGTCGTGGTGGAGCAGACCTATGAGACGCCGTTCAACGAGCACGCTTTCTTGGAGCCGGAGACATCCGTGGCGGTGCCCCGCGAGGATGGCGGAATCACGATCTACGTGGGCTCGCAGATTCCATTCTCGGACCAGGCGCAGGTCGCCGCGTCGCTGGCGTTGCCGATGGAGAAGGTGCGCATCATCCAGACGGCGGTGGGGGGCGCGTTTGGGGGCAAGGAGGATATCAGCACGCAGATTCACGCGGCGCTGTTGGCCCAGGCAACGGGTAGGCCCGTGAAATTGACCCTGTCGCGGCGCGAGTCCATTCGGGTGCATCCAAAGCGCCATGCGACACGCATCTGGCTGAAGACCGCGGCGGCGGCGGATGGGCGCTTGCTGGCCGTCCAGGCGCGGATTTGGGGGGACACCGGCGCGTATGCATCCTTGGGGCCCCATGTGATTCGCCGCGCGGCTACGCACGTCTCTGGCCCGTATGCGATTCCGAATGCGGATATCGTCTCGTACACGGTGTACACGAACAACCCGCCGGCCGGCGCGTTCCGAGGGTTCGGGGCGACGCAGGCCCATTTCGCGGCCGAGTGCCAGATGGACATCCTCGCCGAGCGGCTTGGCATGTCGCCGCTGGAGATTCGGCGGAGAAACGCGCTTCGGGTGGGCGCTACAACGGCGACGGGGCAGGTCTTGCGAGAGAGCGTGGGGCTGCCGGCCACAATAGAGCGCGCGGTGACTGCAATCCCCGAGGCCCGGACACTGGGCGATGCGCGACGGGCATGGGAGCGTGGCGGCCCGCAAGGGCAGAAGGCGCGCGGCTGGGGTATGGCGTGCGCGTTCAAGAACGTGGGTCTCGGGGGAGGAGTGGCGGACTCGGCCGGGGCCGAAGTGGAACTGTGCAGCGACGGCGCGCTGGAGGTGCGCATCGGCGCGGCAGAGGTCGGGCAGGGGCTCGTGTCCGTTGCCAGCCAAATCGCGGGTGAGGTGCTGGGGGCACGGCCGGATGAGATTCGCGTAGTGATAGGGGATACAGATTTGACGCCCGATGGCGGCGCAACCACCGCATCCCGGCAGACGTTCATCACCGGGAACGCCGTTCGCCTTGCGGCCCTGGACCTGAAGGCGATGCTGGCGCAGACGGCGGCGGAGATGCTGGACGTGGCGCCGGATGCCGTGGAATTTGCGGATGGACACGCGGAAGGCGGGGGGCGGCGCGTGAGTTTGGCAGCCCTCGCGGAGGCGGCGGCGCGCGAGGGCCGTCGGCTCGTTGTGCGACGGGTGTACACGCCGCCTCGGACGGTGCCGCTGGGTCAGGAGGGCGACGTGCACTTCGCGTATGGGTATGCGACGCAGGTTGCCGAGGTGGAAGTGGATTTGGAGACCGGCGAGGTTCGCGTGTTGCGCATCGTCGCGGCGCACGATGTGGGCAAGGCGATCAATCCGAGGGCAGTGGAGGGCCAGATTGAGGGCGGCGTGGTGATGGGAGTCGGCCTTGCGTTGAAGGAGGAACTTGTCTTGGAGCAGGGGAGGGTGATTTCGGACACGCTCGCCAAGTACAGGATCCCGACGGTGCATGATGTTCCCGAAGTCATGCCCATTCTTGTTGAGTCGCCGGCGGCGGAGGGGCCGTTCGGGGCGAAGGGCGTGGGCGAGATTCCTTCCATCGCGACGGTGCCCGCCATCGTGAATGCCATCTACGACGCCACGGGCGTGCGGCTGACGCGAATCCCGATTCGCAGCGAGCAGTTGCGCGAGGCGATTCGGGCAAGGCAGGGCCGGTGATGTCGCGGAGTCCGATACACTCTTGGGGGTACGAGATGATCACGGTAGAAGAAGCGTATGAACGAATCCTGCAGGCGTTCCATCCTTTGGAGCCGGAGCCTGTGCCCTTGCTGGAGGGCCTTGGCCGGGTTCTCGCAGAAGATGTGTATGCAGATGTGAACATCCCGCCTTTCGCGAATTCGGCGATGGACGGATACGCGGTGCGGGCAGCCGATACGGCGGGCGCGAGCCGCGAGAATCCCGTTCGGCTGAAGGTGAAGGGGACGCTGGCCGCGGGGCAAGCGCCCGTGGAGGCCGTGGAACCGGGGACGGCCATCCGCATCATGACAGGCGCGCCCATGCCGCCCGGCGCCGACGCGGTCGTGCGATTTGAGAATACCTCCGAGGGGGAGGGGAATGCGCGAATGATCGGCGCGGCCCACGAGGAGGAGGTGGCGATCTACGTGCCGGTCGCCGTGCACGAGAACGTGCGCCCGGCGGGGGAAGACATCCACGCCGGTGAGAAGGTGCTCGCTGCCGGGACGGAGATGCGCCCCGCGGAACTCGGGGTGCTGGCGTCGGTGGGCCGGACGCAGTTCATGGCGTATCGCCGGCCGAGGGTGGCCGTGCTGGCGACCGGCGACGAACTGGTGGAACCGGATGAGCCGTTGACTCCAGGGAAGATTCGCAACTCCAACGCGTACACGAACGCGGCTCTGGTGCGGAAATACGGGGGCATTCCTATCGTGCTCGGCATCGCCCGCGACACTGTGGCAGCCCTGACGGCGAAATTGCAGCAGGCCGTGGACTTGAAGGTGGACCTGATTCTGACGTCCGCGGGCGTGTCCGTTGGCGAGTACGACGTCGTCAAAGATGTGCTGAACGCGCTGGGCCAAATTGACTTCTGGCAGGTGCGCATGAAGCCGGGCAAGCCGCTGGCTTTCGGCCATATTCAGGGGATTCCTCTCATCGGGTTTCCGGGGAACCCCGTGTCATCCATGGTGTCGTTTGAGCGGTTCGCCCGACCCGCGATTCTCAAGATGCAGGGCCGACGCAAACTCCGCAAGCCCGTCATCCGCGCGGTCCTTCGTGAGGATGTGAAGGGGGGCGACCGCCGTGAGTTCAAACGGGCGATTGTGGAAAGAGCGGGTAACGTCTATTATGCGCGTTTGACGGGCGACCAGGGTTCTGGAATCCTTACGTCCATGGTGAAGGCAAACGGGCTGGCGATTGTCCCTGAGGGCACCAAGGTTCTCCGCGCTGGGGAGGAGATTGCGGTAGAAATGTTGGACTGGCCGGAGGAGGAATAGCATGTCTAGGCCGCCGATCGTGTCGGTTGTGGGGATTTCCAATGTGGGCAAGACGACGCTGGTGGTGAAGTTGGTTCGTGAACTGAAGGCGCGCGGGTACCGGGTGGCTACCATCAAGCACGATGTGCACGGGTTTCAGATGGACACGCCGGGCAAGGATTCCTGGAAGCATGCGGAGGCGGGCAGCGATTGTGTCGTTGTCGCTTCTCCGGATAGGCTCGCGATGATCCGCCGCCTGGATCGCGAGTTGACAGTGGATGAGATCGTGGCTACCCTTCCGGATGTGGATATCGTCTTGACCGAGGGCTACAAGCGCGGGGATAAGCCGAAGATTGAGGTTTCGCGGGCGGCAAAGGGCAAGACGTTGCTGTGCTCGGAGGATGAACTCATCGCCCTGGCGACCGACCAGCCCCACGATGTCAATGTGCCGCAGTTTGATTTGGATGATGCATCGGGGATTGTGGACCTTCTTGAGCGACTTTACCTTCGGCAACGGAGGCAAACGACAGGAGGTGCAACATGACAAGGGTGCGATGTCTGAACCGCAGGTGCACACTGAACGAGCGGGGGACGTGCAGCGCAACGGAGATTGACCTGGACCACGACGGGCAATGCGAGACAGCCGAGGAGATTCTGGAGGACGACGAAGAACTGGAGTCGCCTCTGGATGAGGAAGACCTGGACGATTGGGACGAGGAAGAGGAGGAGGAAGAAGAAGACTGGCAGGACGAACCTTTCTAGGGGGAACCCGCAGTTCGGTGGCGAGTAACTTGCTGGAGGAGAACGCTCATGGATGCGGATACGCTTTTCGCCGGCGGCACCGTGATTACGATGGACGCGCAACGGAGGGTAGTTCGGGATGGGGCCGTGGCTGTGCGGGACGGCCGGATTGTCGCCGTCGGGAAGTTGGACGATGTCCGCACCCACTGGGCGGCGCGAGAGGTGAGAGACTGCGGCGGCTGCATCATCATGCCGGGGCTGGTGAATACACACACGCATCTGCCCATGAGCCTGTTGCGCGGGCTGGTGGATGACCTGCGGCTGGACGTGTGGCTCTACGGATACATGCTTCCGGTGGAGCGAGAGTTTGTAAACGAGCACTTCTGCCGCGTGGGAACATTGCTTTCGTGCGCGGAACTCATCCGCTCGGGGGTTACGTGCCTGGCCGACATGTACTACTACGAGGACACCATCGCGGAGACGGTGGCCGAGGTCGGGCTGCGGGGCGTCTGCGCCGAGACCATCATGAAGATTCCCACCCCCGACGCGGGGAGTTACGACGAGAGCCTGGACTACGCCCAGCGGTACGTGGAGAAGTGGCGGGGCAATCCGCTGATTACGCCTGCGTTTGGGCCTCATTCGGTATACCTTTGCACGCCCGAGATTCTTCACGCGATTTCCATGTTGAGCCTGAAGTACGACGTTCCGCAACTGATCCACATTGCCGAGACCGAGTTGGAAGTGCGGGAACTGATGGAGAAACTGGGCGAGCTGCCCGTGGTGTGGATGCAGAAACAAGGGCTTCTCGTGGGCAAGATGCTGGTGGCGCACGGGGTTCACCTCGCGGATGCGGAGATGCGCCTGCTGGCAGAGCGACACATCGGCGTCGCGCACAACCCCACGAGCAACCTGAAACTGGCCAGCGGGGTTGCGCGGGTTACCGCGCTGCGGCAGGCCGGGGTTGCCGTGGGGCTGGGCACCGACGGCTGCGCCAGCAACAACGACTTGGACATGTTTGAGGAGATGCGGCTGGCTGCGTTGCTGCCCAAGGGCGTTTCCGGCGACCCCACCGCGGTGCCGGCCCTCACGGCTGTGGAGATGGCCACCATAGAGGGCGCGCGGACTCTGTACCTGGATTCGGAGATTGGGTCGCTGGAGCCGGGGAAGTGGGCGGATGTCGTTGTGGTGAGCCTGGGCGGGGTGCACGAGACGCCGAAGTTCGCGTTGTCGGACAGCAACGCGTATTCGCAGTTGGTGTACGCGGCGAAGAGTTCCGACGTGCGGGATGTGGCCGTGGCGGGGCGGTTCCTGATGCGAGATGGCGAGTTGCTGACTGTGGATGTGGCCACGGTGCAGGCGGAGGCGGAGACCATCGCGGAGCGCATAGGCCGATTCCTGGCCGCGCGCGAGGAGAACCTGGTGGACAAGATCGTCGCAATCGGCGGCGTGGAGCAACAGGAGACCTTTGAGGTGCAGGTCAAGATTCGCATGCCCGATGAGAGCGCGCTGCGCCATCTGCTGGGCCACAAGGATGTCAGCGTCATCCGGGAGAGCGTGCGTCGTCAGTACGACACGTACTTCCTGTTTGACGACAGGGCCAAGGGCCACGTGCGGTATCGCGAGGACAACATGATTCAGCCGGATGGGTCGCTTGTGCCGCGTTACGGGCTGACGTTGCGAGGGCCCACGGTGGAGCGCACCTACGAGAACTCGGTCATCCTATCGCGCTCTCGCTTCAGCGCCGTCGCCGACCGTTCCCTACGCTTCTATCGGGAATACTTCCAGCCTGACCGCATCAAGGAAGTCAACAAGGAGCGCAGGCGTTGGCGGATTCTGTACAAGGGCGTGGAATTTGAGGTGAACGCGGATCGCCTTTTCAAGCCCGTGTATGAAGATCTCTTCCTTGAAGTCAAGAGCCGCACCTGGTCGGCCAAGGATGCTTTGGTGAAGGCTGGGCTTATCGGCGAGATGCTGGAGATCATGGGCGTGACGCCCGAGCAGATCGTGCGCAAGGAGTACGTGGATTTCTGACGCTCCGGTGGCGAAAGGTAGCGCAGAGGCCCTTCCGTCGGGGAAGGGCCTCTCTGTTTGTGTGCGTAGGTCGTGCTGCCTGGTTCGTCGGCGCGATTGGGATGGCGCCTGCGCTACTTCAGGTACTTGTCCAGGAACAGGGCGAGTTTCTGGCGAGTCTCGGCCGGAATCTTGGCCGGGTTGGTGATGATGGCGTTCTCCAGAGCGTGGGGGCAGGGGCACGTTTCAGGCGCGCCCAGCGTGGGCACGGCCAATCGGATGATTTTCTTGGCCATCTCCACATTGCGTTGGAGGTTCTGCACGATCATCTCCACGGTTACAGGCTCCTCGGATTCGTGCCACACGTCGTAGTCGGTAACGAGAGCGAGGGTGGCGTAGCAGATCTCGGCCTCGCGCGCCAGTTTCGCCTCGGGGAGCGCGGTCATGCCGATGACGTCCACCCCCCAGGAGCGGTAGATGCGAGACTCGGCCTTGGTGGAGAACTGCGGCCCCTCCATTACGACCATCGTCCCGTCCCTGTGGACGGTGGCGCCGGCCTTGAGCGCGGCAACGTAGAGTTTCTCGCGCATGTCGGGGCAGAACGGCTCGGCAAAGCCGATGTGGACGACGACGCCGTCGCCGAAGAAGGTGCTGGGCCTCGCTTTTGTGCGGTCAAAGATTTGGTCTGGGATGACGATGTGGAGCGGAGCGATTTCCTGCTTCATACTCCCGCAGGCGCTGATGGCGATGATTCGCTGGACGCCCAGGCTCTTGAGCGCGTAGATGTTGGCGCGCGCGGGCAGTTCGGATGGGGAGATGTAATGGCCGCGACCGTGCCGGGGCAGGAACGCAACACGCACCCCTTCCAGCGTGCCGACGATGATCGCGTCGCTGGGGTCTCCGAACGGGGTCTTGATGCGAACCTCCTCAACGTTGGTGAGGCCTTCCATTTCGTAGACGCCGCTTCCGCCGATGACTCCGATAGGTACGGGCTCCATACGCTTGCCTCCTGACGTGATCACGAGGGCATTATATATGCTCTTGCGCGTCTTGCCAACTCTTGACCGCAGGGGTCTATG
>JBBIHX010000006.1:20124-40147 GCA_037446815.1 Caldilineae bacterium
CGCAGGTGCGTTGCACGTTGTGTGGGGCGCCGACTTGACGGTTGTCGGTTGCCAGAATACAATACAGTTGCCTTACTTACCGGTCGGTAAACATTTCAAGGCGGGGACGGCGTATGGAAGGCACGAAGATACGCATCCTGCAGAAGGCCGGAGAACTGTTCGCCGCGCGCGGCTACCGAGAGATCTCCATGCGCGAGATCGCCGCTGAGTGCGGCATCACCAAACCCGCTATCTACCACTACTTCCGCGACAAGAAGCACCTGTACCTGGAGGTGCTAGATCGCGAACTGGAGCGACTGGTGCTGGCTCTAGACGAGGCTGGCGGGGGCTCAGGCGAGGCGGCCGATCGCCTGGCTCGCCTTGTGCGATGCTACCTGGAATCCCTCCAGCAACGCCTGTCGCTCATCCAGTTACTTCTCCGCGATGTGGGCGCGATTGAGCGCGAGGTACCGGGCGTGGCTGCCAAGCGCAGCGAGGACATCTTGCGTCCCTTCGTCGCTGTGATTCAGGAGGGCATCGCACGCGGCGAGTTCCGGCCGGTGGATGCGACACGGGCCGCGCTGTCGCTGGCGGGCATGATGAATGTGTTTGTAACGCGCACGCTGCTGCGGCCCGACCTTCCCATACGGGACGAAGACATCGTGCACACGGTGGACATGGCGCTGAGGGGCTTGCTTCCCCGGGAGCAGACTCGGATAGCAGACTCAAGGAGGTGAGAAGATGTACAGGATGCTGGCTAGTTTTGCTTTCCGGCAACGCTGGGTTGTGATCGGCATTTGGGTGCTCTTGGCCGTGGTTATGGCGGTGTGGGCGCCGCCGCTGCAGAAGGTGGGAATCACCGACCAGGAGTCGTTTCTGCCGTCGGGCGCGCCGTCGGTGAAGGCGGGGCAGGTGATTGCCGAGAAGTTCCCCACAGACTCAGCGGTTGGGGACACCATTGTGTTCTTCCGCGCTACCGGCCTTACCGATGATGACATGGCGTATGCGCGCAGCGTGGAGGATTGGCTTGCATCTGCCGATGCTCCCGATGAGGTCTCCAGGGTCGTGTCGGTGTTCTCCAACCCGGAACTGGCGCCGATGCTGAAGAGCAGCGACGGCACCGCCATGCTCATGAGTGTGGAATTCTCCACAGCCGTATCCTCGGCACCTACTCACGAGGCGGTGAATCGTATTCGCGCGCACTTGCAGGATCACCCATCTGGGCTTGAAGTGTACACGGCCGGGTCGGCGTCGGTAGCCCGCGACACGCTGGAGACGGTGAAGCGCAGCCTGGATCGGACGACGTGGGCGACGATCGCGCTGGTCGTGGTGATCCTGCTGGTGATCTATCGCTCTCCCGTGGCAGCGGTGGTTCCCCTGGCGACGATTGGCATGGCCTATCTGGTTTCCACGGGGGTGCTGGGTTTCCTGGCCCGCGCGGGTGTGAAGATGTCCACGCAAATGGAGATTTTTGCGGTCGTTGTCATCTTCGGCGTGGGGACGGACTACTGTCTGTTCATCGTTTCGCGCTTCCGCGAGGAATTGCATCGCCAGAGCACGCGATTTGAGGCCGGTATGCGGACGATGGAGAAGATCGGCGCGGTCATCGCGGCCAGCGCGACGGTGGTCATCCTTGCGTTCTTGTTCCTAAATGTGGCGCGATTTGGGCTGTCCCGGACGCTGGGGACCGGGCTCGCGGTATGCATCTTCATCACGCTACTGGCGGGCCTGACGCTGACACCCGCTCTGCTGTCGGTGATGGGGACGCGGCTGTTCTGGCCGTTTGCGAATGAGGTTGAGCACCGCGAGCGGGGGTTCTGGCATGGCTTGGCCCATGGGGTCAGCCGCAATGCCCGGTGGGTGGTTCCCGTGGTGATTGTGGCACTGCTTGTCCCATACGCAGCGTTGCCCAAGATGGTCCGCAGTTTTGACATTTTGGCGGACATACCGGCGGACATGGATTCGGTGAAAGGTTTTGAAACGCTGAAAGGGCACTTTGACTCGGGCGAAATCTTCCCGACGCACGTTATGCTGCTTACGCAGGATGGGGACGTTCGCGATGAGTTGGCGGCCGTGGCTACGCTTGCAGAGCGGCTGCGGCAAATCCCTGGCGTGGTGCGGGTGAGGAGTCTGCTCACGCCCACCGGAGATGCCGAGCAGGCGGGCTTGTTCACGGTGGACGGGCAACTGGGCCTTCTCTCGGAGGGGCTAAGCCGTGCGACCGCGGCGTTCGCGGGTGGCCAATCGGCCCCTGCTACTCCCGCTGACCCCGTTGCGCTTGTAACGGCTTTGAACGCCTACCTGCAACAACTTGGCGACGCCTACCCGGAGGTCAAAGCCACTCCCGCATACAGCGGTGCTGTGGCTGATGCGCGGGCTTTGCAGGGCCAGATGGCGCGGTTGCAGCAGCAACTGCTGGTAACGGGGCAACTGGAGACCATCGCGGAGCAGGTGGGCACGCTGGCGGTCGGGTTGCGCAGCCCGATGATAACTGCCGCGCCGGATGCGCTTGGGCAGTATGCGGGCACCCTGCAGGCTTTGAAGGATTATTTGACCGATTTGGGCGCCGCGTTCCCGTTTGCCAAGGATGAGGCAAGTTACACAAAGGCGCTGGCTAGCCTGGAGCAGATCGCATCGGTTTGGGCACAGGTGCAGAAGGGACTGTTCGTCTCGGGGCAGATTGGCATTATTGCCGACGGGATGGACATGCTGGCCAAGCAACTGGAGAATCCGGCTTCGCTGATGAAGGTGGATGCCGCAGGCCAATTGGCGGCGCTGCAGAGTTACCTGGCCGAGTTGGCGGAACGGTACCCCTGGGTTGCGGCCGAGCCTTCCTTCGCGGCGGCTGGCGAGCATTTTGCCAAGATGGCAGAGATGGCGGCCAAACTCCAGGGTGGCCAGGTTCCGATGAGTGATTTGCCGAGCGCGTTGGCGGCTCTGAAGTCCGACGTTACCGGCATGGCGGAGGCCCTGCGCGTTCTCTCGGACGCTTTCGTGGCGCGCGACCCGAAGGCCAGTTTTGTGCCCAAGAACATGCCGGCGGGGATGATGCGGCCAGCGGACTTGGCGAACAAGGTGGAGGAGTTCGGGCTTGCGCTGCTGGAATTGCGCGCGGCGTTTGAAGCCAAGGCGCCCGATGCGCGCTACGTGCCCACGGGGCAGTTCGCGAGTTCAGGTTTGCTTGCGGGCACGGCTACGCAAGATGCCGCGGCGCTGGTTACCACGGTGAAGTCGCTGGCGGGAAATCTGGGCGAATTGCGGCGCGGGTTTGAGGGCAGGACGGCATACCTGTATCCCACGGCGCTGTTGGCGCTGATCCCCGAGGCGCAATCGCTGGAAAAGGCGTTTGTATCGGCCGACGGGTCGGCGACGCGGATGTACGTCATCCTGGCGCCCGAGCCGTACTCCAACGAGGCGCTGAACTTGAGCCTGGAGGTGCGGAAGGCAGCATCTCAGGTTGGGACGGAGATCGGCAGGGAAGTTTACATAACGGGGAGTTCTGCGGCTTTCGCCGACATCCGCCAGGTGTCCAACGAAGACTTCGTCAAGGTGCTGGTTCTGATTGCCATCGGCGTCTTCGTGGTCATGATTGCCCTGTTGCGCGCCATCGTGGCACCGGCGTACCTGGTGTTGACCGTGCTGTTGAGTTATGGATCTACCCTGGGCCTGACCGTGTTTGTGTTCCAGATGCTGATGGGGCAGGAGGGGGTGAACCTGCTCATTCCCACGATTGTGCTGGTCTTGCTGGTGGCGCTTGGCGCTGACTACAATATCTTCCTCATGTCGCGCGTGCGCGAAGAAACCGCGTCGGCCGAGTTTGTGGAGGGCCTGGTCGCGGCCACGTCCCGAACGGGCGCCATCATCACCTCGTGCGGCATCGTGCTGGCGGGGACGTTCGCCACGATGATGTTGTCGCCGATGACGATGTTGTTCCAGGTGGGCGCGAGCGTGGCCTTTGGCGTGCTCCTGGATACCTTCGTGATTCGCGGGATTCTGGTGCCGGGCATCGCGCGCCTGCTGCGCGAACGGAACTGGTGGCCCGCCAAGAAGTAGCATTCTGCGCATACGGGGGAACACGCAGTGAGGGTGTTCCCCCGCGACTCCACACTCACACCGTGGGGGCGTCCGCGGTGTCGGCTGCGGCCTTAGGATCCTCAAGGTGCGGCTCGGGCAGGTCCAGCGGCGGGAGGTCGTCCAGGGATTTGAGGCCGAAGTACTGGAGGAATTCAAAGGTCGTACCGTAGAGAATGGGCCTGCCCACCTGCTCCAACCTGCCTACTTCTTCCACCAGCCCCCTGGAGACCAGCGTGCGCAGGACGCCATCGCAGTTGACGCCGCGAATGGCTTCCAGCGCCGCGCGTGTGATGGGCTGGCGGTACGCGATGATGGCCAGGGTCTCCAGGGCGGGTTGGGTGAGCCTGCCGCTCAGTTCCAGCCCCAGGAACTTCTGAATATAGGGGGCGGCCTCGGGCATGGACACGAGTTGCACTTGCGTCCCCTTGCGCTGAAGGCGAATGCCGCGCTCGGACAGGCGCTGCTCCAGGGCGGCGAGCGCCTGTTCAACAGCCTGCGTGTCCGCCCCGAGGATTTGAGCGATGGCGTCAATTCCCGTCGGGCGATCTGCAACGAAGAGCAGGCTTTCAATGAGCGCCGAGAGGTCAGGCGCAGTGTCTTGCATCGCGGGGAGTGTCTCTGGGTTTGTCAGGGTCATGCCTCCGTGATATGATGGGTCATCGGTTGTCATGGAGCGAGTCGCCGTGCGAAGACTGACCGTCGTGCTGTTGGCGTTGGCTGTGGCCCTTGTCGGGTGCAGGCCCCAAGCCGATGCCGTCGCCAGGTGCGGGCCACCGCCTCAAATCCAATATTCCGAAGAACTGGCGCAGTCGTTGGATGCGCGGTTGCTGCCCTACTTGCAAGGTCAGACACGTCGGTTTGTCTTGCAGACGACATCGCAAGAACTCACGTCGTGGATCGCGTACTCGGCCTTGCGCTGGCCGGGGATACCGATCCGAG
This sequence comes from Caldilineae bacterium, assembly GCA_037446815.1. Lineage (GTDB taxonomy): Bacteria > Chloroflexota > Anaerolineae > DTLA01 > DTLA01 > DTLA01. The sequence continues at coordinate 25,117 of JBBIHX010000006.1, forward strand.
ATGCGGTTGTTTGGTTTTCACCGGAACGGGTGCACTTCAGCGGCGTCCTTACCCGCGTGTTCCTCTTTTCGCTTCGGTTGCAGGTGCACGCGAGGGTATGGCTTGACGGCGAGACGCTGCAGGTCTCGGTGGAAGAGGCCTGCGTGGGTCGCATGGCGCTCCCTCGCTGGGCCAGGAATCTGGCAAGCCGCATCATCACCGACACGATTACGGACACAGGCCCCTACGTCCGATTGGACTCGCTGGAAATCGCCGACGGATACCTTCGGGTCGGCGGGTGGCTTGGGCGCTAGGGTTGCGGCGGCTGCGATTCCGGCGGCGGGGCCGCTGGAGTGAGCGGTTCAGGCCCGGCCGCAGGTGGCATCGGAGTTGGGACCGGCGCGCGCCCTGCCGGCGAAGGCATCGCCGCGTGTCGGACGGATACAATCATCTTGCCGAGCCGCAGGCCCATCTGCTCCTCTATGACCGCGCGAGTGATTTGGCTCAGTTCCTCCGTCTTGGCCGGGATGTTGACATCGTTCGTTGTCTCAATATCCAGCGTGATATCCACCCGTTTGCCCCTCGCGGACACGTGCGGCTTGACGGACAGAATCTGCGGCAACTGGTCCAGGTTGTACTGCAGTCGTCGGGCTACGGACTCCACGGCCACTCGGGCCTCGCCGCCGCTGATTTTCTCCACGCGGACCGTCTTGGAGACGGGGCGGCGCACCTCAAGCCACAGCAGAACCAGGCTGAGGGCGATTAGACCCAGCAGGGCGATGGTCATGAGCACCCAGCCCTGGAACGTGGAGATGTACGAATCCAATGCCCCGACGAATTCACCGGCCACAGAGAGCGCTTGCTTCGGCAGGACGATCACCGCGGCGCTGACCAGGATAAGCGCAATAAGGAGCAGCACAACGATGACGCGGTTGAACAGGTTCATGGTAATTCCCCCTTTCCGTGTGCGGGCGTCTGCGCCGCAGCGGTTGCGTCCGCATTATACCGCCGTCGCGGCTGTTGTCAATCGTGGGCCTATTCCCCGCCGGTTACCGCCCGATGAGCGGCTCGCCCTCGGAGAAGGAGAAGCCCATGATTTCAGCGAAACGCCTGGCGATGCGATTCTGAGCGGACGTCGGGCTCCCGTTGAGGCGAAGGCGTCCGCCCGCGGCCTGTCCGTGTCCGCCGGCGCTACCATTCCCCTCCACGAGTCGCTGGATGACCTTGCCCGCATTGAGGCTTGGGTCGCTTGCGCGTAGGGACAAGATGACCTCATCGCCCGAGATGGCGACGCTGAGGACCCAGACGGCCCCTTGCAAGCGGGCCAGGAGATCGGCCACTTCCGCCGCCATGTCGGGGTGCTGGACCACGCCCAGCGTCGTGATGACGATATTGCCGTACACCCGCGCACGCCGCAGCGCGCGTTCCATCACGGTGAAATAGCCGCGCGACAATTGCGCTCGTTCTATCGCGCCAAGGATGGGCAGGTCGGCACGCTCGTGCAGGTACAGGTAGGCGACCGCATCGGCGCGGCTCGCTTCTCGGCTGAGGCCCAGCGTGTCGCTCTTGATGCCGTAGAACAGGGCAGTGGCCAGCGCGGGGTGCGGCTCCACGGACATGGCCCAGAGGTAGCGGGTAACCAGCGTCGCCGTCGCCGCGATGCGGGTCTGCACGTCCCGGAACGGGGCGCGGATGGAATTGGCGACAGGCGGGTGGTGGTCAATCACGGCGATGGGGACCACGGACGCGGGCAGAAGGTTGTTCCCCATGCCGGGCTGCGTATCCACGAGAAGGATGGGCTGCGCCGTCTGAAGTTCAGAAGGTGTGGCCGGCTTGAGCGGAATCTGCAGGAGTTCCACCATGGCGCGGTTTTCGGCCCTTCCGATCATGCCGCCGTACCGGATGCTGGCTCGGATACGCAGCGTGGATTCCAAGAGCCAGGCAAGCCCCCAAGCCGACGAGATGCTGTCGGGGTCGGGGTCGTTGTGCGTTAGGATGGTTACTTCCTTGTAACCACGCAGCAGGTTCAGCAGTCGTTCCGCGCGGCGGCGAACCGTGGTGTAGCGTACCGCCTCTCGGTTGGCCGTGAGCCTCCGCATTGTCTTGCTCCTGTGGCGCGTTGCGTAAGGGATTATAGTGCCTCCCGGCGGGGGCGTCAAAGGCGAAGGCGAGGTTTGTCATGCTTCGCCTTCGGCTCAACATGGCCGTAAGCGCCAGCAGTCTGTTGAAATCGTGTCTCATTGCGCGGAGAGTTGACCGTAAGGCCCTGTGTGGCTACAATGGAAACGGACCCTGTTATCGGTGGAACGGATTCACATGCCGCACGAGCGCATTCAGAAAATCCTAGCCCAGGCCGGCTACGGGTCTCGTCGCGGGTGCGAGGAACTTATCGTGGAGGGCCGCGTTCGCGTGGACGGTGTCGTGGCTGTGCTTGGGCAGAAGGCGGACCCTGCTCGCCAGGTCATTACCGTGGATGGCGAGCGTGTTCGGCTGCCCGAGGCACGGGTGTACCTGGCGCTGAACAAGCCCCGCGGCGTGCTGTCGGATACCGAAGACGCCCGCGGGCGCACGACCGTGCTGGACCTGGTGCCGCACACAGGACACCTTTTCGCCGTGGGCAGGTTGGACCTGACAAGCGAGGGGCTGGTTCTGTTGACGAACGACGGGGATTTGGCGAACCGTCTGCTGCATCCGCGCTACGGGCACGAGCGCGAGTACCATGTGCGGGTGGCTGGGCGCCCCTCGGAAGATGTCATCCGCGCGTGGTGCCGGGGGATTGTGCTGGACGGCGAGAAGACGCGCCCGGCGCAGGTGAAAGTGCTGAGAGCCGAGGGTAGCGATACGTGGCTGCAAGTGATCATGCAGGAGGGCAAGAAGCGCCAGATACGGCGTGTGGCGGCGGCGCTGGGACATCCGGTGCGCACCCTCATCCGCGTGCGGATCGGCCCCATTCGCTTGGGCAGATTGGCCCCGGGCGAGTGGCGACCGCTGACGCCCCGAGAGGTGCAGGCGCTGCAGGCGGCGGCAAGGAACGGCGGCCCTCGCAACGGCAGTGCGGCCCAGAGCCGCCCGAAGCGCGGCCCCCGTGCCGGGAGCCGCAACGTGTAACCGAAATCTGTGTTGTGGGGAGTGAAAGTGCCGACACCGTCTATCATCGCGATTGATGGGACCTCTGCTTCAGGGAAAAGCACGATAGGAGGACTTCTAGCAGAACGCCTGGGATACGTGTTTTTTGATTCCGGAGTGATGTACCGCGCGGTAACGTGGGTTGCCCTTTCCCGCGGCATTGCTGTATCGGACGAGGAGGCGACGACTCGGCTTGCCGAGGAGGTGGTGATAAGCGTTGAGCGGCCCGATGTTGACGATGGCCGTCAGTACACTATTCGGGCGGATGGGCAGGATATTACCTGGGAGATTCGCAGCCCTCAGGTGGACGCGGCGGTTTCGCCGGTCTCTGCTTACCCCGGCGTTCGCGCAGCGCTGACCGCGCAGCAGCGCCGAATCGGGCGACAGGGGCGCATCGTCATGGTGGGCCGCGACATCGGTACTGTGGTGCTGCCGGAGGCGGATCTTAAGATATTCATGGATGCCACACCGGAGGAGCGCGCCCGACGACGGATGCTGGAACTCCACGCCCGTGGCGCGAATGCGAAATACGAAGACGTGCTTTCTGCCATCCTCCGGCGCGACAAGTACGACAGCGAGCGTGCGATCGCTCCGCTGACCAAGGCCGACGACGCCATCTATCTGGACACGACCGATTTGACGGTGGAGCAAGTCCTGGAGCGAGTGCTGGCGCTGGTGGAGAATCAGGATTGCGAGGAGAGCGAAGCGGATGTGGACTAGGCGCGCCCTGAACTGGCTGCTTCGGCTTGCGTTTCGGCTCCTGACGCGACTAGACGTGCAGGGGCTTGAAAACGTTCCCCTTCAAGGCCGCCAAATCCTCATGTTCAACCACGTCAACTTCCTGGACGCGCCGCTGGCGGCGGCCTTTTGGCCTCGTGAGGTGGAGGTGCTGACCAAAGTTGAGAATCTGCGGTCGTGGCTTCTGGGGCCGTTCATGCGGCTGTACGGCGCGTTTCCGGTCAACCGCGGCGAAGTGGACCGGCGCGCGCTGACGCGGGCGACGTGGGTGCTGGAGAGCGAGCGGGTGCTTCTCATCTCCCCGGAGGGGACCCGGAGCAGGGGGAGGGGGCTGGGAAAAGCAAAGGACGGCATGGCGCTCCTCGCGGTCCGCACGAAGTCTCCCATCGTTCCGGTGGCGATCTGGGGTCAGGAGCAGGTGATCCCAAGCCTGCTGCGCCTGAGGCGTGCAGAATTGCACATGGTGGTGGGGAAGCCGTTTCGTTTCCGGTACGAGATGTCGGGCAAGATAGACCGCGATGCGATTCGCCAGATGACGGCCGAGGCCATGTACATCCTCGCGGCGATGCTGCCGGAGCGGTATCGCGGGGTCTACAGCAATCTCGCCGAGGCCACAACGCGGTATGTTGAGTATGACACCGAGCAGGATGTGCTGAGGCAGCACACGGCGGCATGAGCACACAGGCGGTTTGCGGTCGGATCGTGGGCGTTGAGCCGAATAGCGTTGCCGGGCGTATGGGATTGGCGCCCGGCGATTGCTTGATGGCCGTGAACGGTGTGCAGGTGCGCGATGTGATTGACGTACAGTTCTACTGCTCGGAAGAGGAACTGACGTTTGATTTCTTGCGCGACGGGCGCGTTCATACGGTTAGGGGTAGGCGCGACTACGGCGAGGAACTGGGCCTGGAGTTTGAGACCCCCCTCTTTGACGGCATCCGCACGTGTCGTAACCGCTGCGAGTTCTGCTTCGTTGCACAGATGCCCCCAGGGTTGCGCAAGAGCCTGTACTTGCGCGATGACGATTACCGCCTATCCTTCCTGACGGGCAGTTTTGTTACGCTCACAAACCTCACGGAGGCCGACTGGGAGCGCATCGGGACTCAGGGGTTGAGCCCTCTGTACGTCTCCGTCCATGCAACGGATGCAGCGATCCGCGCCAGGCTGCTCGGCCGGACTCGCCTCCCGGACATTCGCGAGCAACTGGGACGCCTGGCCGCTCTCGGCGTGGAGGTTCACACGCAGGTGGTGCTGGTTCCCGGCGTGAACGACGGGGCGGTGCTGGAGCGGACGGTCGCAGACCTGGCGGCCCTGTATCCTTCGGTGGCGTCAGTCTCCCTAGTGCCGGTGGGTTTGACCCAGTTTCAGCGCGCGCCGATACGCCGGTATGCGCCCGATGAGGCGAGGGCACTTCTCGCGCAGATGAAGCCGTGGCGAGAGCAGTTCAGGCGCGAATGGGGGGTGAACTTCGTGTATCCGTCGGACGAGTTCTACCTCCTGTCCGGCGTAGGAGTGCCGAGAGCATTGGAGTATGACGGCTTCCCGCAGATTGAGAACGGCGTGGGACTCGTGCGGGTGTTTCTGGACGACTGGGACAAGGTGCGGCGTAGGCTGGCGAAGGGCAAAGAGTCCTTGCCGCGGGCCATGACATGGGTTACGGGAAGCCTGTTCGCGCCCGTGCTCCAGCGGGTTGCCAAATGGCTAGGCGACGAATTGGACGTGCGGGTGGATGTCGTTTCTGTTCCCAACTGCTTCTTCGGGGAGATGGTTACCGTCGCGGGCCTGCTGACGGCGGCGGATGTGGTGGCGGCGCTCCGAGGGCATCGGCTAGGGGAGTGCGTTGTGTTGCCCAGGGCGATGCTGGATCACGAGGGCGCGCTGACCCTGGATGACCGCTCGCCGCAGTGGCTGGAGCAGGCGCTGGGGGTGCCGGTGGCATTTGCGGATGTTGTCAGGGATGTGGTGGCGGTGAGTTCGGCCTAGCCTCTTTTCTGGAAAACCCTGGCTACAAATCCCGGACCCAAGCCCGGGACTTTGGAGCAATCCTCCTCGTAGACTTGCTCCAGACCGAGCGACTGGAAAACTCGCCGATAGTTCCTTGGGAAATGCCTCCATGAGATGTGCTCTTCGTCCTCTACTGTGATGAGTGTCTGTTTGGTAACGCGGACAATCTCACGAAACACCCACTCGCTATCAGAGTGTATGTGCTCAAGCACGGCCATCGTAAAGACGAGGTCAAACGAGTCTGTGGGCATATGCGGAAGTACATCTTCGGCTGCAACATTGTAAGTTCGTATATGTTGCGCCATCTCCGGAAACGTCGCCTTTAGCAGGCGAAGCGCATCCTCGCTGATCTCAATGCCCGTGAGATTCGTGAATCCTGCGGAGAAGAGGCGATGTAGGTTCCGGCCCACGTTGCAGCCGATTTCAAGCACGGATGCGTCGGTGTCAGTATGTTGACGGACAAGGCGCAGTAGCAATTCGCTTCTTTCCTGCCCTTCCAAGTAGGTTTCTGGTGCATTGCGTCCGTCCCACGGGGACTTCCAATACTCTAGGAGCCTGTCGCGGCTCAGCGGCCTGTGGCGAACTGCGCGGTAGATGGGCCACCGCCGAAAGGCTCTGTACAGGCGTACAAGAACTTTCTTTACACGCGGGGGAATCACCTTCTTGAGCGACGCAAAGCGAAGATTCATGTCCGGTTGCCTCCGAAATTTACGGTGCTGGGTGCGTGTTCCAGCCGCGCGGCAATCTTCTCGCAACTGAACATTCGGCATACGGCACGCGATGGCGAGGCCCTCTGCGCACCTTGTCGGGCCAGTAGTGCCTATTGTATGGGTGGCGCATCGGCTGTCAAGATTCTGGCGGAACCGACTCGGCTCCAAATTCTGTTGGTATTTTGTCATTGCAAGGGCGCGGAGCGCCCGAAGCAATCCCCGGGGTGTGGGATTGCTTCACTTCGTTCGCAATGACACACGAGGAGAGTGCGTCTACGGTTCACCAACGCAGTTTGAAACCGAATCGCGGAACCGTCGCACGGTATCAAGCAACAAAGGCGAGAGCCAGTGCTCATGGAGCCTGGCTCTCGCCGGTTACATGTTTTTGGACGTCGGGTTTAGGGGGTGATTTGGATGGAACCCGCGTAACGCCAGGAATCAATCCAGTCAAACACATCTTGCGCGTACAGGTAAACGTTCTTGGTGGTGTTGGCCATGGGCGACTTGAATTCCAGGTTCCAGGTTACACTGATTTGGTCGCCGATCTTGCTCACCGAGCAGCCCTGCCCGTGCACTATGACCCAGCTGTTCTCCAGGTCTTGGGCCGCACCAGGCGTGATTGGCCCAATCCACGCACCTGAGTCGTTCTTGATCCTGATCTGGTTGGCTGATACATGATAGTATCCATAGAGTGACTGGGTTGTCCCAGCAGGAGTGGATGCAATGTTTAGGAACACGTACTTGATACCCGCCCAACCCTCGGGATCGGTATACGTAACCGTGTACGAGTAGGGTGTCCCAACGGCCTGGACGTTGCTGGAGGGCGTTACTCCACCGGTTCCCGGCCACATGTTGACCCTATGCCAGCCCTTTTCTACCCAGCCTGTGTCGTTGCCCGCGTCATCGGTGGCTCTCACGAAAATGCGGTAGTGTTGGCTCTGGCCCAATCCTTTGAAGATGATCTCGGGATACAAGTCCAGGTAGTTCCCTGAATAGGGCGCTGCCCGTGTCTTGGATACGTCCAGGGTGCCGTTCTTGTTGGAAATCTTGACACTGGTCCCAGGGGTGTAGCCCCCAAGCCATACGGTGTCGTCAGAATCGCGGAGGTAGACGCGGTTCGTATCCTGGTCGTAGCGCACGTAAATGGCATTTTGCGTAGAGCCCGTCATGCTAAAGAGGACGTAGATTTGGGATAGGTGAGCGTATCCAGATGGGTCGCTGACCTGCGCGCGGAAGTTCCATCCCCAGCCGGGTGCCCGGTTACCCTGAGCCGGAGCGAACGTCCCGATGGTGGGCATCGCATTCGGAGAGGGAAGCCGATTCACACCTGGCCTGCGTGGAGGCATGGAGGTCGGGCTCCCCTCGTCATCATCGGTCGGGACCAGGGCGACGTTGGTGTACGATGGTAGTTTGTCAGGAGCGACCATCCCACTCAGAGGGGAGTCGGGATCCATGTCCGGTGTTCGGTAGATGGGCCTGAAGTCGGGGCCTGCATCCAGCGGGATGGGCGCTTCTGGCTCGGGGCCGACCCCCTGTGGCAGGGACATCGCGCTGCCTGATCCGACGGTCCACTGTCCGATAAGAACAAAGCCATCCTGGAAGTTCTGATTGTCATACACGTATCCCCAGATGTCCTTGACGCCTTCGGTTCCCGGCTTGAACGTAATGTTCCAGTTGACCGTCAAGACTTTCGCAGTCTGGGATGCCGAGGATGCGCCAACGTTGAGGATCGCATATGGCGTTTCTATGGTTCCGGGCGTTCCTATCACCAAACCGCCTATCCAGGAACTGCCGTTGTAGACGTACACCTTGCCAGTGCTCACCTGGTAGTATGCTCTGAAATGCTCTGTGTACGGTGATGTCTGCATCGTGGCACGAATGAAGGCAGTCTTGAGCGTGTTCGCGCCGTCTTCGTCAGAGTAGGTAATTGTGAATGTCTGGGGCGTGTTTACCGCCACCGTGCCCGATGCCGGCGTGAGGCCACCCACGTTCGGGAACATGTTGACGCGCCACGTTCCCAGATTCACCCAGCCTGTGGACTGGGAAAGGGAGTCCACTGCCTTGAGGTATGCCTTCCAGTTGACCGAAGTCGCGGGCTGTTTGGGGATGAGTCCCCAGTTCACGCGAACTTGCGTGGTCGTCGTAACGACAGTGGTCTGAGAGACATCCAGGGTAAGGTTTGTGTTGGAGAGTTGCACGTCCGTGCCAGGCGCGAAACCGCCTACCCAATCTGTATTCGTGTCATTCCGTATGTAAAGCTTGCGTTCAAGCACACTGTACCGGCACTGCTGGATATTGTCAGTGGCGCTCGTGTTCCACATGAAATACACATCGCGCAAGTCTCCAGAGCCGTTGGGATCTTCGTACACGGCCTGAAAGGAGCGGAAGAAGTCCGGCATACTTGTGTAGCCCGAGGGACTCACAGAAACCGCCGACGGTGGTAGGTTCACCGTCAGATTGATCTCCACGTCTGTGCCCTCGTGCCAGGTGCCGGTTTGGTCCGTTAGGGCGCCACCGACCTTGAACACGATGGTATCCCCCTCGTTGCCACCCTCTATGGTGCCGGGCGTGGACGGGTCGTCGCCGGGCACGGTGATGGTGTACACCGAGACTTGCTGAGAGTTGATGGTGGTCATGAAGGTGGTGGTCTCGGCATATTTGACCCCGTTGATCCAGGCGGACAGAAGGGTACCGTTAGGAACGTTCTGCCCATTCTGGGTTACCGTGCCGTAGAACGCCGACGGCAACCGGGGAGGCTGATCGGCTGCGACGGGGAGGATGACGGACAGCATCAGGAAAAGCGCGAGGACAAGTCCAAGTCTGGATCGTTTTTGTGCCATCATAGGAGGGCTCCTCAACCAACATGATATTGCGCAGGCAAGCACGGCCTGCAATCTGCCAGATTCACTGACAGTATAACTTCGCCTTAGCCAGTCTTCAATAGGAAAATGGTACCGCGAACTCTGTAAAGGAAAACTGGTCGGGAAGCGAAAAGATACGGTTAGGATGAGTCCCCGTTCCTGTCCGCTGGGGACTCCGACGGCGTCAGGATGGGGCCCGCAAGTTCGTAGTGGCCGAAGGGCGGCATGACGCACACTCCGTGGAAACGCAACTGTCGCGCCGCCAGCACCAGGCCGCGCGCAATGGATATGCCCTCGCGCACGGCGTCATCGGCGTTCACCATGCGTCGCCGAATGGACTCTTGGATGCTGATGCCCGGCACGTTGTTGTGCAGGTAGTTGGCGTGAGCGGCTGAATAGAGCGGTAGGACGCCCACGATCACCGGCACCGCGTGTGCGGTCATCAGCGGGCTCATGTCGGCCAGCACGTCGGGGCTGAATATGGGCTGGGTGATGATAAAGGCCGCGCCTGCCGCAATCTTGCGCTCCAGTTTCCGCAACTCGGCAGTACGCACGCCGGGCAGAGGGTCAAAGACGGCTCCCACAACCTGGCCCATCTCCACGCACAGCCGGATGAGGTCCGGCACCGACATGTCCTTCACCGGTTTCGCAGCCGCCCGGTCCGAAAACTGGACTGGATCTCCCGACACCGCGAGGTGATGGCGGATGCCGACGGCCTTTGCCCCCAGGATGTCGGATTCCAGAGCGATTCGGTTCCGATCCCGCACGGTGAGATGTACGATGGCGTCCAGGCCCGTCGTTGCGCGGAGAACGGATGCCAGTATGGTCGGACTCATGCGCGGTCGCGCCATGGGCGAGTCGGCGATGTTGAGGAAGTGAACCACGTTGGGCGGGAGGGCCTGCAATCGTTCTACGATACGGGAGGGGTTATGCCCTCTAGGCGGGAGCACCTCCAGGCAGTGCACGAAGGTGCTCGCCGCCAACTGGGGTAGTGTTCGCATAGGCATGTGCAGGGCCGGGTTTACAATAGAGACTTCAGGTCAAAGTCATCGCGGAGCATCTGTTCCGCGGCGGACTCCACCGGGGCCGCGCGGTTCACAAGCCGGGTCATGATGGTTACGCTCTTTCGGTCTCCCAGCAGGATCGCCCCTACCAGGTTCCCATCCTTGAAGACGAGTTTCTTGTACAAACCTTGCGCTGGGTCTTCGCGGCGATAGGCGGTGTAGCCCGGTTCCTCTGGGTTCACGAGGCCAATGGAGGTCAGGTCTACGCCCATGACCTTGAGCGTATTGATAGGAGTCGTCCCTGTGTAGGTTTGGCTCTGGGGCTGAACCATGTTCGCAGCGGCGACCCGCGCCTGTTCTATGGCTGCAGGTATGATGCCGTAGATGCGCTCGCGGAACTCGGCGACGTCGCCCGCAACATAGATGTGCGGGTCGCTGGTCTGCATGTATTCGTTGGCCAGGACCCCGCGATTCACGGTCAGACCGGCATCCTTCGCCAACTGAAGTTTGGGGCGAATGCCGGCAGAAAACAGGGCCATGTCGCAGGGGATGGTCCTCCCTTCTTTGAGTTGCACGCCCTCGGCACTCTCGGCACCAACGATGGCTTCAACGGTGGCGCCTGTGATGACCGAGATGCCCATCCGCTCAATCAGTTGTGTAAGAATCGCGGCACCTTCGGCATCCAGTTGGCGGGGGAGGAGGCGCGGGAACACCTCAATGACGGTTACGTGAAGGCCCAAAGCACTGAGGCCGCGCGCGCTCTCTAGGCCGAGTAACCCGCCTCCGATAACAACTGCGGCCCGTTTGTCTTTCGCATAGTTACGGATGGCGACTGCGTCATCAAGGGTACGGAGGGTGAAACATCCTCTAACAGCGGCGTTGGCGATGGGCGGAACGAACGAGTATCCGCCGCAGGCCAACAGCAGGGCATCGTACGGAACTTCTTCGCCCGACTCCAATGCGATCGCCTTGCGCGCCGGCAGAATCTGCCTCACGCCCGCGTCCAGGTGCACTTCAATGCCGCGCTTCGTGTACCACGATTCGGAGTAGGGGTAGAGTTCTTCCTGGCTGTATCTTCCGGCTAGGAAGTCGGGAAGCCATGGGCGGCGATAGTAGGGATATTTCTCATCGGTGTAGACGCTGATGTGCGCGCCTGGATCATTCTCCGCCAGCGTGGCCGCTGCGCTTACGCCGGCGATGCCGTTGCCGATAATGACGTACTGCCGAGTCATGCCCTTCCTCCGCGGTGGGATTTCGGTGAAGCGTGCCGTGAGTGTACCATGGGGATACGGGCCTGTCAACCTTGTCCCGAGCGGGCGTGCATGGTATACTTGTTTGGGAGGTTGGGTCAATGAGACCAGATGTGGTTACTGTGGTGGGTGCGGGCCTCGCGGGGTCAGAGGCGGCGTGGCAACTCGCCCGTCGCGGCATCAGGGTGCGCCTCTATGAGATGCGCCCCACAGTCATGACCCCCGCGCATCGCACGGACAAGTTCGCCGAGTTGGTGTGTAGCAACTCGCTGGGGTCGGACCTGCCGGATCGCGCCCTGGGGTTGCTCAAGCGCGAACTGGAGATGCTGGGCTCCCTCATCATCCGCTGCGCGCGGGAGACGGCGGTGCCCGCCGGCGGCGCGCTGGCCGTTGGCAGGGAGGAGTTCTCCGCCAGGGTTACCGAGGCTGTGCAAACGCACCGTCTGGTAGAAGTGGTGCGCGAGGAAGTGCGGGAGATACCGCAGGGGGTAACCATCACCGCGACAGGCCCGCTCACGAGCGATGCGTTGGCGCGCCGGATCGCCGAGGTTGTGGGCGCGGCGCAGTTGAGTTTCTTTGACGCGATGGCGCCCATTGTAGCAGCGGATTCTATTGACATGTCGGTGGCCTTTGCGGCCTCGCGGTATGGGCGCGGGGATGACGATTACATCAACTGCCCCATGACGAAAGAGGAGTACGACCGTTTCGTGGAGGCCCTGGTGTCGGCGGAGACCATCCCCCTGCGGGATTTTGAGGCTGCGGACAAGCGGTTCTTTGAAGCCTGCTTGCCTGTAGAGGAAATCGCGCGTCGGGGGCATGACGCGCTGGCGTTCGGCCCGCTCCGACCGGTAGGGCTGAAGGATCCGCGCACGGGGCGGAGGCCCTATGCGGTGGTGCAATTGCGCCAGGACGATCTGGCAGCCACGTTGTACAACATCGTCGGGTTCCAGACGAACCTGCGCTGGCCCGAGCAGGAGCGGGTGTTCCGGATGATCCCGGGGCTTGAGCATGCGCGGTTTGTGCGCTATGGGCAGATGCATCGGAATACCTTTCTGAATTCGCCGGCGGTGTTGAAGGCGACGCTGCAGAGCAGGGTGAGGGGGGATTTGTTCTTCGCGGGTCAAATCACGGGAACCGAGGGATACGTGGGGTCTACGGCCTCCGGCCTTGTGGCGGGGATGAACGCTGCGCGATACGTGCGGGGTGAGCCGTTGTTGGAGTTCCCTCCCGACACGATGGTGGGGGCGTTGCTGCGCTACATCTCCACTCCCGCTGCACAGGAGTTCCAGCCGATGAAGGCGAACTTCGGATTGCTGCCGCCGCTGGAGGGCGCGATGGGGAAGCGCCTGCGCTACCGCGAATACGCGGCGAGGGCGCTGGCGTCGCTGCAGGCGTATCTTGCAGCCAGCGGCGAGGATGTCTGCGCGGTTACCGTCGAGCCTCAGAGGGTTGAGTAGATGACTTCGCATAGTCATAGCCGAGGCAGAATTAGGCTCCACGGCGGATTGTTCTTGAAACGGGTCAAGTGCTATGCGAAGTCTGTGGGACTGGTTTGGGGTCTTGCGTGGCTTGTGCTGGTGAGCGTGGCGTGTCAGGGTAGGACCGGGGTTCACCCGAATGCCCAGTTTGATGGGGCGAGGGCCTACAACCACGTCCGGGCGCAGGTGGCGCTGGGGCCGCGGCCCGTGGGTAGCGAATCACTTGTCAAGACAGCCGAGTACATTGAATCCTATCTGGCCTCGGTGGGTTGGCGCCCGACGAGGGTGGTGGGGGAGTTCCGAGGGACTACGATCCTGAACATCCTGGCAGAACCGGCCGAGCGCAAGGAAGCGACCGCCGGGAAGATTCTCATCGGCGCGCACTACGATACGCGACCTGTGGCGGATCGCGATCCGGTTGCGGCTCGGCGCAACGAGCCTATTCTGGGAGCGAATGACGGGGCAAGCGGCGTTGCGGTTCTTTTGGAGTTGGCGCGTGTGTATGACCCTGCGCGTAGCCGCTACGATGTGGTGCTGGCGTTCTTTGACGGCGAAGACAGAGGGGGCATAGAGGGCTGGCCTTTCTCGGTAGGCGCCGAGATTGTGGCGGACCGATTGGCCCCGACGCTGTCGGCGATGATTCTCGTGGATATGGTCGGCGATAGCGACCTCCGGATTTTCTACGAGGGCAACTCGGATCCACGACTTATGGCGGAGATATGGGAGGTCGCCCGCCAACTTGGATACGGGGACTGGTTCGTCCCAGAGGTGCGGTATACCCTCATGGATGACCACGTTCCGTTCGTGCGGCGCGGCGTGCCTGCAGTAGACCTCATTGACTTTGACTACGCCTACTGGCACACCACGGCAGATACGGCGGACAAGGTCGCGCCGCCGAGTTTGGAGATCGTTGGGAGAGTCCTGCTACAGCACCTATATGCGCGTTAGGGTTGCGCTAGAATTCCTCGCCTCGGCCTTTGAGGGCGCGGCGAATGGCGCGTTCTGAGTCCCGCTTCGCGATGGAGTCCCGCTTGTCGTACAGTTTCTTGCCTTTCGCCAGGGCGATTTCCACCTTGGCGCGTCTGGCTTTGATGTACATGCGAAGGGGCACGAGGGTGTACCCGCGCTCTTGGGCCTTGCTCTGAAGGCGCAGGATTTCGCGTTTGTGCATGAGCAATTTGCGCGGGCGCTTCGGGTCATGGTTGGCGCGGTTGCCGTGTTCATAGGGGCTGATGTGGGCATTCTGCAGCCAGAGTTCGCCGTCCTTGATTTGGGCGAAACTGTCGCGCAGGTTGACGCGACCCGCACGCACAGACTTGATCTCCGTGCCGGTGAGGGCAATGCCTGCCTCAAACGTTTCCTCTATGAAGTAGTCGTGGTAGGCTTTTCGGTTTGTCGCAACAGTCTTGGTATCTTCCATGGGGGCGGGTGCTGCCGTAACTTTACATAACACAACCGCGTGATGCATCGCGTTGTGTCTGTCGGATAATGGTTTATGTTAGGGCGAACATGGGCATTGTACCATAGGAAGCGTGGAGCACCAAACCCGTGCGTCCCGGAGAGAGCAGTTGTGTAACCAGAGGGTCGGACGTTCCTACGATGGCATCGCTGCGGCGATCTCATGGCTGGCAACTTGGGGCATGGCGCTGCGGCTCACGCACGCTACGCGCTGTAACACGGGACATAGCGTTACCATGCGATGCTACAGTGCCTTGCGATAACAGGGACTTGCGACAACAAGCTTGCTGCGTGAGATTGGTGAATAGTGCATCACGCGGTGAATCCGAGAGGGGTGCGTCTCTTGATGAGAAGTTGTTTTCTAGGACGATCCAGTATCATTATGTCAAGTAAATGCCACCTAGAGAGCGGTTTGTAGACATAATA
>JBBIHX010000006.1:40247-55979 GCA_037446815.1 Caldilineae bacterium
CGAGCCCCCCACCCTTCCGGGTTCACAAGCACGAGCAGAAAATTCAGCGTAATCAGCCCGATGGCTACGAGCACCGGGACGCCCTTATGATTGGCGAGCCAGTCAAAGAATCTCAGCATAACCTTCATGGCATGTGTTCTCCAGTCGCTGGGATCGTCACAGGTAAGGTCTGATGGACGCAAGGAGCCACCTGGGTATTCGCCCCACGATGTGCGTACCGGTGGTGCGGTGCTCCTCGTGTTCTACCACGCCGCGCTCGTGAAACAGTGCGACAATGTCGCCCTCCGTATACGGGATATTGGCCTCTACGATAACCCACTCCTGAGCCAGCATGCGCCCGATGGCTTGCAGCAACTCTCCTATACCTTGCCCCGTGATCGCGGAGATGGGAATTGCGTTCGGGTACTCAGCGCGAAGGGCCCGTGCAATCCCCGGATCGTTGAGCCGGTCAATCTTGTTCAGGGCCGTCAGCACGGGGATTTGATGCGCTCCGATCTCCCGCAGGGTGGTCTCCACTTCACGCAGGTGCTCCTGGACATTCTTGTGTGATATGTCCACGACGTGCAAGAGTAAGTCAGCCTCGGAGATCTCTTCCAACGTCGCCCGGAACGCCGCTATAACCGTCGTGGGGAGTTTGCGGATAAATCCCACGGTGTCGGTGAGAAGCACGGTTTGCCCTCCGGGGAGTTCAATGCGCCGAGTTGTGGGGTCAAGGGTTGCAAAGAGTTTGTCCTCCGCAAGCAAATCCGTTCCGGCCAGGGTGTTGAGCAGAGTGGACTTGCCTGCATTGGTGTAGCCTACGAGGGCGACCACCGGCAAGTTCGCGTGTTCGCGCCGCCTGCGGTACTGCTCGCGATGCGTCCTCACGGCGTCCAGTTCGCTTTTGAGTTGCGTGATGCGGCGCTGAATCTCGCGACGGTCTACCTCCAACTGCGTTTCGCCGGGCCCGCGAAGCCCCACGCCGCCGATCCCGCCCCGCCCGGCCGAGCCTCCTACCTGGCGCGCCAGGTGGGTCCAGGCGCGTGTCAGCCGCGGCAAGCGGTACTGATACTGGGCCAGTGCCACTTGGAGCCGCCCCTCGTGAGTGCGAGCCCGCGCCGCGAAGATGTCCAGGATGAGGGATGTGCGATCCAGAATCTTGACGTCCAGAGCCTCTTCCAACTCGCGCAGTTGTCGGGGTGAAAGTTCATCGTCAAAGATGACGACGTTATAGCCCAAAGTCTCGCGCAGGGAGCGTATTTCGTCAACCTTGCCACCTCCGATATAGGTTGCCGGGTTGATGGCGTCCAGGTACTGATAGGTGCGTCCGACAACTTCTATGCCTGCGGTGTTCGCCAGGAGTTCTAACTCGTCCAGGCAGTCGCTAATGTCCCAGTCGTCTCTCTGGGCCTTCAGTTGTGCGCCAACCAGGAAGCCTTGCTCTTTCGGTTCCACAACCTCGTACAAACGTAGATTCGCGATAGTTTCACCTCCTATCTAGCGAAGAATGATACCACCTCAGATGTGGCGTGGCAAGTCCGAGGCGCGCCTCCTGCGGCGAGAAAACGAGAAAAGGGTCAGGCAGCCTGACCCTTATGGTAGCGTTTTCGGTTGTACCGTGCAGGCCGCGCTACTGAGCGCCGTGCTGCTCCAGGAATGCGACCGCATCTCCCACCGTCTGGATCTTGCGGGCGTCGTCGTCGGAGATTCGTCCGCCGAACTCATCCTCAAAAGCCATGATGAGTTCCACCAGGTCCAGGGAGTCTGCGCCGAGGTCCTCCCGGAACCGAGCCTCTGGGACTACCTTCTCCTCTGGGACGCCTAGCTGCTCTACAATGATCTTCTTGACGCGCTCAAAGATGGTCATCTCACCGCCTCCTTAAGTGTAGAGAGTTGCAGTTCCGTACCGGTCGCGGGGCATTGTACCACACTCACCCCTGCATTGACAAGCACGGATTTCGCGACTAATATACTCGTCAGCAGAAACACCTTGTTACGGAGTAAGTTGCGCTGTCCAGAGACATTCACGAGCAGAGAAAAGCGGAGCATCTGAGGATCGCTCTTGAAGAGACGGTTTCTCCTGGTTATGTAAAGTCTGGCTTTGAGCGATACCGATTCCTGCATCAGGCCTTGCCCGAAATAGACCTGGATGAGGTGTCCACGGCCTGCTCTTTCTTGGGCCACGATCTTGCTGCTCCCCTGCTCATCTCCAGCATGACCGGAGGCACCCCGGCAGCGGGCGAGATCAACCAGCGACTGGCATGTGTTGCCCAGGAATTCGGGCTCGCCCTGGCGCTTGGTTCGGTTCGTGCAGCGATTGAAGACGCGCGCCTCGCTGCGACGTTCCAGGTTCGCCGATGGGCGCCGGATGTGTTCTTGCTGTGCAATCTAGGTGCGGTGCAACTGAACTACGGCTATGGCCCCGATGAATGCATGCGCGCCGTGGAGATGACCGAGGCCGATGCCCTGGTGCTTCATCTCAACCCTTTGCAGGAGGCCTTCCAGCCTGCAGGCAACACGCGATTCGCAGGCTTGCTCAAGGCGATAGAAACAGTTGTGCGTGATGTCCCCGTGCCAGTCATCGTCAAAGAGGTGGGCTGGGGCATTTCCGGCGACGTTGCTCGGCGCCTCGTGGATTGCGGCGTGTCCGCGATTGATGTCGCCGGCGCGGGCGGAACGTCCTGGAGCGAGATAGAGGGGTTTCGCATGGCTCCGGATGACGTGCAGCGTGAGGTGGCCAAGGACTTCCGCGACTGGGGCATCCCTACCGCCGAGGCCATCCGCCAGGTGCGCAGGGAGTGCCCCGAGGTGCCTCTTATCGGAAGTGGGGGCCTCCGAACGGGGATAGACCTTGCCAAGGCCCTGGCGCTCGGCGCAGATATCGGCGGTATTGCCCTGCCTTTCCTCAAGGCTGCCGTAACCTCGGAACAGGCTCTGCGCGACGAGGTCGTCCGGGTGCTTTCTGGCCTGCGCCTGGCGATGTTCTGCATCGGCGCGAAGGATGTCCCGTCTCTGCGTGCCACGGACCGCCTATACCACGAAGGGGGATGACACATTGAGCGAGGGGCCCAATCACGCGCAACTGCTCAACCTGGTGGACGCTGCGCTGCGCGATGCGCTTGCCGTGCCGCACCCTGCCCTAGCGCCGTTCTACGGCATGATGCAATACCATCTGGGCTGGGTGGACCGCAACCTCCGAGAGAACCCGTCCTACAAGGGCGGCAAGCGGTTGCGCCCCCTTCTGACGCTCCTCTCGTGTGAATCCGCGGGTGGAGATGTGAAGCAGGCTCTGCCGGCCGCCGTGGCCGTGGAGTTGGTTCACAGTTTCTCGCTTGTCCATGATGACATAGAGGATCGCAGCGAGTTCCGACGACATCGCGAGACTGTCTGGCGTCTGTGGGGAGATGCGCATGCCATCAACGTGGGAGATGGATTGTTCGCGCTTGCTCGTCTGCACCTCGGGCGATTGTTGGACGCGGGCATCCCTGCGCTGCGCGTTGCTAGCGTGTTTCACGTGCTGGACGCGGCCTGCATTGCGCTCACCGAGGGGCAGTTTCTGGACATGCAGTTTGAGAGGACCGACTCGGTCTCGCTTGATGACTACTTCTGGATGATTCGCGGCAAGACGGCTGCCCTCATGGCGTGCGCTTGCGAAATGGGCGCCATGATCGCCACAGATGAAGCGGGCGTCATGAAAGCCCTGCATGATTTCGGTTACAATTTGGGGATGGCGTTCCAGATAGCGGATGACATCCTCGGCATTTGGGGCGAACCTGCTGTTACGGGGAAACCGGCCGGGGATGACATCCTGAACCGCAAGAAGACGCTGCCCATAGTATACGTGCTGGAGACTGGCCAGCAGCCCGACGCCCCACCCCAGTTGAGGAGCGCCGCCGAGGCGATCCGGCAGGTATTCCGGTCAGATCGGGTGTCCGATAGCGATCTGCGGCGCGTGCTCGCAGCGTTGGAGGCCGGGCAGGCCAAGGAGTATTGCACGCAGTTGGCTGAAGAATACACGCAGCAGGCTCTTACTGCCCTTTTGGCCCCGGGGCTGCTGCCGCGCCCTCGGGAGAGTTTGCGTCGGTTGGCAGAATCGCTGCTGGGACGCGAAACGTAGTCCTGCTCCTTCGGCTCAGCCCATTAGCACCGCGGCGCAAGTTTCCACCCTACACAGGCACCCAACAAGCCGCGACTTGCCATAAGACTTCGCATAGCGCAATCTCTCGTTTCGGCACCTTTCCCAGCCGCCAACCTTGGGGCTTCTATGACTACGCGAAGTCCATGGCATTAGCAAATTGTGTCTTCTCCTAGCCCTTGCTCCCTTGTTGCCCGCGCTCCCGCCCTAGCAGGGCCGCGCCGAGGGCGCCAACCAGTTGACAGTCCGTCGGCACGCTAATCGGCATGCCCAGCAAACCCTCCAGGCGCGCCACAACCCCCCGATTCAGCGCCACACCACCCGTCATCACAACACGCGGTTGGATTCCCACCTGCCGCGCCAGCCCGGCCACCCGCGCTGCGATCGCGTCCAGAAGGCCCGCCACAACATCCTCCATCCTCCGCCCCGCGGACAGATGCCCGACCACCTCCGACTCGGCGAACACGGTGCAGGTGCTGCTGATGGGCACCGGCTTTCTCGCCTGCCCCGCCAAATCGTCCAGGTCTGACACCGAAACATCCAGCGTGCGGGCCATAACTTCCAGAAAGCGCCCCGTGCCCGCCGCGCATCGGTCGTTCATCGCGAACTGCACCACCCGACCGCCCTGCTCCACGCGCAGCACTTTGCTGTCCTGGCCGCCCACATCAATCACGGTGCGGACATCCGCAAACAGATGCGCTGCGCCCCGCGCGTGGCACGTGATTTCCGAGACCTCCATGTCTGCGCCATCCATGCAGACGCGCCCGTAACCGGTAACGACCACAAACCGAGGGGCCTCGGGAATCTCCCCCAACAACGCGGATGCCGCCTGGACGCCCGAGCGTCCCGACGGCACCACCTTCGCGAAGATGCGGCTGCCCTCATCATTCAGCACCACGATCTTAACCGTAAGCGAGCCGATGTCCAGACCCACCCATTGCGTGTCGGCAGCCATGTTACGCCACGCCCTCCAAGCGGAACCCGTGGCCGCGAACCGTTACAATCACGCCGCCTGCCCCATACGGGGCAAGCCGCTCCTTCAATCGCCGTACTAGCGCATCAATGGCTTGCTCGCTGACCCCCTCGGCGCTGTCTTCCGCCCAGACCGCCGTAACGATCTCCTCACGGCTTACGACCCGCCCGCGCGCCGTCCACAGGAGGTGCAAGAGCCGAAATTGCGCGGGGGACAGCGGTGGGTTCACCTCCTCGCCCCTTACCCACACGCGCCGCGATGCGGCATCCAAAGACAGAAGATGTGCATCCCTCGCCGCTTGCGCGGTGGCCTCGCCGATGGACAGCGGCGTTGTCGCACCAGGGCCCACGAACACCATTTGGCAGCACAAGGCAACCTGAATCTCATCCCCGTCATGCAATCGCCGCTCCTGGACGACCCTCTCGCCATTGACGAACGTACCGTTCTTGCTTTCGCAATCCCGCAGAACGAACTCCGAGCCAACCCTGACAATCTCGGCGTGACGCCTGGACACGCGGCGATCCGGGATCACAATGTCATTCCCATCATCGCGGCCAATCGTCAGCCGTTCGGCCACGAGCGGATACCGCGACGACACCGGGCCGAGCAACACGAGCATGGCCACATCCTCTTCGGGAATATCAGCCATACCGGCACTCCCACAAATCCGCTCAGCGGGATAGATGGGCAATGAGCGCCTCAATCCCCCACAGGTAACTGCGCCACCCAAAGCCCACAATGCTCCCAACGCAGACCGGCGCAATCACCAGGTTGTGGCGAAAACTCTCCCGCGCGTGGATGTTTGACAGGTGAACTTCCACCACCGGAAGGTTCACGCTGGAAATCGCGTCACGAATGGCGATGCTGTAATGCGAGTATGCCCCAGGGTTGAGCACGATGCCATCCGCCCACGTGCGCGCCTGGTGAATGTGCTCAGCGATCTCGCCCTCACAGTTGGCTTGGTGAAACCGCAGTTCCACATCCCTGCCGGCGAAATGCTCCTCCAACCGCCGCTGGATGTCTTGCAGCGTATCGCGGCCATAGATCTCGGGCTGGCGCGTGCCTAGCAGGTTCAGGTTCACCCCGTTCAGTACAAGAATTCGCGTCGTCATCCTTGCCTCCCGCCGTAATGACTATGCGATGCGTCCGCCTGGAAGAGGCGGCCCGCCCGCGTACACCTCCTGCACGCTAACTATGCCGACCCCTCCGCGTTTCTGCCAGCGCCCCTTCAATTGATACGAGATGGCTTCAAATGTCAAGATGTTGCAGGCCACCGGGTCGCCATCCGCAGGCCACCCAAGCGGACCCTGGACGGCTCGGTGCACCATTTTGCCCGGCCCGGCAGGCTGTAGAGATAGCGCAGGTGCAATGCGCGGGTATCCATCCCCGCCGATCCACGCCAACACTTTCACCGCCACCATCTTCGCGAATTCCGCGCGCACCGGCATGGGCACAACAATGGTGTCCCCCACGCCATTGCGCGCCCGCGCGGCCGCAAGCCTTGTGCGCAGATAGTCCGCCGCCACGTTCATCCGACCAATGGCAAACTCACCCAGGAGCGACTTCACGCGGAGGATGCCCGCGTTCCGCACGCCCGTATAGGCATTGTACCGAAGCAGCGAACTGTTCATCTGGCGCTCCACGTAGGGCCCTGTGCGCTGGAACTCCACAAAATCCGCCAGGAGGACCCACCCCTTCAATTCTGGCGTGATGACCAGCACACATACGCGCGCATCCTCTTGCAGGTTCTGTATGCTTTTCCGCAACAGAAAATTGCCGAAGAACAGCGTGTCCGTCTCGTCCTCCGAGGGCAGTATGGAGACCACGGGCACGACATTGGGTACACCTGCCGCGCTCCGAGTGGCAAGGAACTTCGGCGTCATCTCTCCCCGCAGGGCGTCTAGCAGCCCTGGAGTGCGCTCCAAAATGCTCATTTCTCCCTCCACTAATCGCGAGTTGCGCCAGACCACTGGGCCACGGGCACATGCGCTACCGCCATGTGCCAGACGGCTTCCATCTCTTGCCGCGTCATGAGAGGCACGGAATCCAAGGCATAGTGCAAATCCAGCCGGTGGTACTTGGGTTTGCCCAGGTTCGTGTATGCGAGCAAATCCCAACGCTCCACGTTGGACAAATGCCCGCGGATGAACTCCCCTATGGCGGTGATGTTATCCGCATCATCGGTGTAGCCGGGTATGACCGGAGTGCGAACCCACATAGGCTTGCCCATGGCCGCAAGATGGCGTGCGTTGGCAAGCACATTCTCATTGCTCATGCCCGTTGCAGCCTTATGGCGCGCCGTGTCCATGATCTTCAAGTCCAACAGCACCAGGTCCACGAATGGCAGTATCCTCCCATAAACCTCCCACGGCATGACGCCGCTCGTGTCCAGCGCCACGTGAATGTCCTCCTCCTTGCAGCGCCGTGCCATGTCAGTTACGAACGCGGCCTGCATCATCGGTTCGCCGCCGCTGAAGGTTACGCCGCCGCCCGACGTTTCGTAGAACACCTTGTCCTTGAGGATTTCGGCCATCAGCCCTTCCGCGGTCCATCGTTGCCCGATGACTTCCAGCGCCGAGGCAGGACAAGCCTGCACGCAGAGGCCGCACACCGTGCACCGCTGTCGGTCAATCCGCATGCCCTGCGGCGTCAACTGCAGCGCCGCCTCCGGGCACGCGCGAAGACAGTCCTGCGCCGCGATGCAGCGCGTGTCGTGCCACACCAAGTCGGGCTGGCTCCGCAGCCCTTCCGGGTTATGACACCAAACGCATCGCAGCGGGCACCCCTTCATGAACACCGTGGTGCGGATTCCCGGCCCGTCCTCGGTGCTGAACTGCTGAATGTTGAACGTAACACCGGTGATTGCCATAACCTTTCCCGCCAATCTCCAAGGCTCCTACAGTGCGTGGCTCTCCCTTGCGATGATTTCGTCCTGAATCTCCTTGCCCAACCCCACGAAGTACGCGTTGTAGCCGGTAACACGCACCAGGAGATTGCGGTACTCGTCGGGATGCTTCTGCGCCTCGCGCAGGGTCTCGGGGCTGATGACGTTGATTTGCAGACACGTGCCCCCGACCTTGCCGTAGGCCCGCAAGAGTGCGGCCAGTTTCTGCCTCTGCTCCGCGCTCCTCAACAGCGACGGGCTGAAACTCATCGTGTGGCTTGCTCCGTTGGGTGCCGTCTCCAACCCAAGATGGCCGACGCTCTTGATCACCGCCGTCGGCCCCTTGCGGTCAGCCCCGTTGACAGGACAAACGGCGTTGGAGAGGTACTGGCCTCGCTTGCGTCCATCCGGCGTCGCCGCTGTAGTCGGGGCATAGGCAATCCAGTAGTTCCACGACAGATAACCGCCCCGATAGCGCTTCCCCGTTGGCGATACATGCTTGAATGCTTCCTCTGTCCAGAAACGACTCACTTCACGCGCAACATCGTCAACATAGGGATCATCGTTCCCATACTTGGGCGCCTTGCTCAGCAGCATCTGCCGCAGGGATTCGTGCCCTTCAAAGTTGGCCCTGACAGCCGCGAGTAGGTCCCCCATGCGAACCTGCTTGTCCTCAAAGACCAGTTTCTTCACAGCCGCCAGGCTATCGGCTGCGGTCGCCAGGGCAACGCCTTCTACCGTGAGGAAGTTGAACTCCGCGCCGCCGGCATTGCTGTCCTTTCCGCTCTGCAGGCAGCCATCCACCAATGCGCTCATGTACGGCACCGGCTCCCAACGCGCCCGCCCGGCATCGGCCATGTCATTGACCCGAATAATCCACTCTACCAGGTGCTTCAGTTGCGTTCGGAATGCGGCGTAGAATTCGTCAAAGGTACGAAAGTCGCGCGCATCCCCAGTCTTCGGCCCGATCTGCTTCCCCCTGGCCATGTCTCGCCCGTCGTTCAGCGCGAGTTCCACGGCCTTCGCTAGGTTCAAGTTCACGTCCACCGTGCCCGAGCGGTCACACCCTTGCAGCGTGTTCTCCAGACACCCCACCGGCGCGTAGTCCCATAATCGGTCCTCGGGCAGCCCCTGCCATCGCAGTCCCGCCATGGAGTTCTCGTCAAAGTTGATGAGAAACGCTGAGCCCTGCGTCTTGGACAGCATTTCCACGAGACGATTCAGCAGCCGATCGGGAGTCCGCGCATGAACACGCACGTTCGGCTTCGGCTCCAACAGGTTGATCTCCTCTATCACATCCAGCATGAGGTACGTGAGATCGTTGGAAGCGTCGCTCCCGTCCGCGTTCATCCCCGCAAGCGTAATCAACTGCCCGAAAGAGGAGTTGATGCCCTGATTCGTCCCCACCCAGCCCTGGTAGTCATACACATAGTTGTGCTTGATCCACCAGCACTCCAGCCACTCCTTGGCCTGCTCGCGGGTCAGCCTGCCCGATTGGATGTCGGCCTCGTAGTAGGGGTACAGGTACTGATCCACCCGCCCGGGCGACACGCCAGGCCCTGGATAGCTCTCCGCGGCCATGAGCAGCATGTGAGTCGTCCACAGCGCCTGCAGGGCCTCTGGGAATGTCTCTGCGGGCAACCAGGGCACTTTGCGGCAGATGCGCGCTATCTCCAGCAACTCTGACCGGCGGTTCGCGTCGGCCTCATCCTGGGCAAGGCGCTCGGCCTCCCTCGCGTACCGCTCCATGAACTCCGGCACCGCCTCTGCGCAAATGACCACCGCCCGCGCCAAATCTCGCTGCTCGGGCGTGCTGGCGGGGTCATCGGCAATCGCCTGCGCCTCATCCCGAATGCCTTTCCAGCCCATGCGCAACGCTTTGGGGTAGTTCGGAATCAGATGCCCGGGCACTGCGCCACAGTTGCCCACGCCTGTGCTGTTCAGTTTCTCCCACTCGCGGAAGAACGCCTCTTCTTCGCGATCGCGCTTTTTCGCCTCGTCGCGCTTCAGACACCGCGACAGGGCCGTGTTGAAATGCGAGCCAACGATGAGTTCGCCTTCCCGTATCTGCACCGGCAGGTGTTGGCGCAGCACTTCCCTAAAGAACAGTGCCCGCCGCACCACCAAGGGTTCCTCCCAGAATCCAGCGGGGAGCGCTACGGGCGTTGCCGCGGCCAACAGGTAACTACGGTACCCCCGCTGGAACATCGCAACCTCGGGCACATTCGTCCAGTTCCAGATGGAATACACGACATCCCAGGGCGTTCCCGTCGTGTAGGCGCGCACCTCATTGGTGAAATCGCGTGTGTAGAAGGACCAATACTCATCGCGCAGCCGTCTGATGCGAGGCGATAGGGTGTCAGAGGCGCACCAAATCTGGGCTGGGGATACTACGGTACAGGTTTCCGAAGTGCTCATGAAGTCTACCTCCCGATCCGCAATTGGACAGCAGACACTCCGAACGCCGAGAGTATACCGCAACACCCCACACCCTGCAAAGTCGGCGCCGCCGGCGATTCGGTTCCGAACTACGTTATGTCCACTGTCATTCTGAGCGGCGAAGCCGCGAAGAATCTCGGTAGCCGATAGGCCTCGCCTACGGCTCAGGCCAGCACGGCGAGTCGGTTCCAAAGTCTGTCTACTGTCATTCTGAGCGGCGAAGCCGCGAAGAATCTCGCTGACCGAGATGCTTCGCCTTCGGCTCAGCATGACAGAGTGGGGAGGCGGCGCGCGGGACAGACCAACACAGTTTGGAACCGAGTCCCAGCACGGCCTCGTTCTTGCCCATCATCCGCCCGCGTGATATACTGACGACCAGCGCATGCACATCAGCACGAATACACGCGAGAGGTTGAGCCCATGGAACACCCACTCCCCCACCCTCTTGAACAGACCCTACATTACCGGTTTCACCAGCCGGCGCTGCTTCAACAGGCGCTGACGCACTCATCTTATGTCAACGAAAATCGCGACGCCGGGCTCCAGGACAACGAGCGTCTGGAATATCTCGGCGACGCCGTGCTGGATTTTGTCGTCGCAGAGTGGCTCTTTCGGGAGTTTCCGACACTGGCCGAAGGGGACATGACCAACCTCCGCGCGCGACTGGTGCGCGAGGACACGCTAGCTCGTCTGGCGCAGCGCATCAACCTGGGCGAGCACCTCCTCCTCGGCAAGGGCGAGGCCGAAAGCGGCGGCCGTTCCCGCCCGCACAACCTGTGCGCCGCGTTTGAGGCCCTTGTCGGAGCCGTGTATTTGGATGCTGGCCTGGAGGGTGTGCGCGCCACCTTTCGTCCGCTCATGGAACCGGAACTCCACCGCGCGCTGCGGGATCAGTCCATCCGCGACCCCAAGAGCCTGCTCCAGGAATGGGTGCAGGCGCGTTACCACCTTACCCCAACCTACGACACCGTATCCGAAGAAGGCCCGGACCACGCGAAAGCCTTCACCGTTCACGTTCTCGTCAACGGGCGCGTCGTTGGCGTCGGCACCGGACCCAGCAAGCAGGCGGCGGCCCAGCAGGCTGCGGCGGTCGCCCTGCACCGACTGCAGACCGAAGATTCAACCACCTCTTGACATTCTCGCACATGACACGCTATACTGTACCTGCGAAGCACCCTCACCGCGGGCTTACATCCCTGGTCTCGTTCTAGAAACCGGCATCTCGGCCGCTGCTGCGGCAGGTCAGTTTTATCCGCCGAGGGCCAATGACCGGCCCCCACAGCACAAGGAGGAGACCGAATGGAAAGACCCTGGCTAAAGTTCTATGAACCTGGAGTCCCCGCGAGCATCCCCTACCCTGACATCCCGCTCCACCAGAACCTTGCGGATGCCGCGCGCGACTACCCCCAAAGCCCCGCTACCATATTCTTTGACGCCACACTCACCTACCAGGAGTTGGACGCCCTGGCCAACCGTTTCGCGGCTGGGCTGCAACGACTCGGCGTCAAGAAAGGCGACCGCGTGGCGATCTACCTACCCAACTGTCCCCAGTTCATCATCGCCTACTACGGCACCCTGCGGGCAGGTGGGATCGTCGTCCCCTGCAACCCGCTCTACGTCGCCCGCGAGTTGGAACACCAACTCAACGACTCCGGCTCCGAGACCATCGTCGCCCTGAGCAAGTTGTATCCGGTCGTCAAAGCCCTTCGCGACCGCACGCCGCTGAAGCGTGTCATCGTAGCCAGCATCAAAGAGTACTTCCCTCCCGTCCTTCGCCTCCTTTTCACGCTTTTGAAGGAGAAAAAGGAGGGACATGCCGTAGACATCTCCAAAGATGCCGATACGTTTTGGTTCCAGGATTTCCTCCGCAGCGCGCCAGCAAGACCTGAGCCCGTCCAGGTAGAGCCTCAAGACACCGCCTGCCTTCTGTACACCGGCGGCACCACGGGAGTACCCAAGGCAGCCGAACTGAGCCACAGAAACTTGGTGGCCAATGCTGTCCAGTGCTCGGTATGGTGCTCAGGTCGCCGGGGACAGGAGCGATTCCTCGCCGCGTTGCCACTCTTCCATAGTTACGGAATGACCACGTGCATGAACGCAGGTATCTACATGGCCTCGCCCGTCATCCTTCTCCCGCAGTTCAAACTCAAAGATGTCCTGGAGGCCATCAACAAGCACCAACCCACCATCTTTCCGGGCGTGCCCACCATGTACGTAGCCATCAACAACTACCCTGACATAAAGGACTACAACCTGCGCTCCATCCGGGCTTGCATCAGCGGCGCAGCAGGTCTGCCCGTGGAAGTACAACAGAAGTTCCAACAACTGACCGGTGGACGGCTCGTGGAAGGCTACGGCCTTAGCGAAGCCTCGCCCGTTACCCACGGCAACCCCGTCTTCGGCGACTGCCGCATTGGCACCATCGGCGTGCCCTTCCCCGACACCGATGCGAAAATCGTTGACCTGGAAACCGGCACGCAAGAGTTGCCCCCAGGCGAGGCTGGCGAACTCATCATCAAAGGCCCGCAAGTGATGAAGGGATATTGGAACCGCCCCGACGAAACGGCGCTGGTCCTTCGCGAAGGCTGGCTCTACACTGGGGACATCGCCCGCCGCGATGCCGACGGATACTTCCAGATTGTTGACCGCAAGAAGGATATGATCATCGCCGGCGGGTTCAACATCTATCCGCGCGACGTTGAGGAAGTCCTGTACCAACATCCCAAGGTCAAAGAAGCCGTCGTCGCGGGCGTCCCCGATGAGTATCTGGGCGAAGTGGTGAAGGCCTACATCGTGCTCAAGGAGGGCGAGACGGCAACCGAGCAGGAAATCATTGAGTTCTGCCGCCAGAACTTGGCCAAGTACAAAGTCCCCCGCATCGTGGAATTCCGCAAGGAACTCCCCAAGACCATGGTGGGCAAAATCCTTCGCCGCGTGCTCGTGGAGGAAGAGCGCGCCAAACTAGCCAAAGGCAAGTCATAGCCCTCGCAAATGAAGCGGCAACTCGGTCGGGGGAACCGAGTTGCCGCTTCTGCCTGAGGAGGGCTATAGGTGAGAAGTTGTAGAAATCAGACTTCTCTAGTCGTATTTTACCACACTCTCTATCGTTTGTCAACATTGTGCAAGAATTCACGGCGTGCTGGGGCACGCACCGCCGCGCAACCACACGCCGCGAAAGAAAGCGAGGTTGCCATGGGAATATCCTGTTCACGAGCAACGGCAATCGGCCTGCTCCTCCTGTGCCTGATGCTAGGCGCATGTGCGCAGGCCACTTCGCCTGCGGCGACCCCTGTTCGGCCGACGACCGCCGCGCCCACACGCCCCGCGCCCACGCCAACACCCACGCGTACCCCCGCGCCGAGCCCCACTCCCCCGCCGCCCACGTCAACGCCGGAGCCGACGCCCACCCCCACGCGCACGCCCATGCTCACGCTCCTTGAGCGGCTCCCAACCGCCAGGAATCAGGAGTTCGTGCTGACATTGACCGACGCGGAACTGAGTGAACTCATCGCTCTGGCTACAAAGGACGCAAAGGATCCCGAAATCTACTGGCCCGAGGCCCACATCCACCCCGACGACATCGTCATCAACGCACGCCTGGTCGCCACCGGCCGTGCGCTCGTCATTGACGCCGAAGTGCGCGGCAACATCGTCCTCAAGTCTGGCATCCCCCGCTTCCAACTCAACGACATGAAAACCTGGATTCTGTGCTATCTCTGCTTTGAGGTCATCAACGGCGAGCCTCGGCTACGCATCACGCCCGCCCCAACTGCCCCGGGCGACATGCCACGCGAACCGCTGGACCCGAAAAGTTTCGCAGAAATAGGCGGAGGTGCGAACTGGTACGCCATGGCCGAGGGCATGGTGAACAATGCGCTGTGGTATGTGGATCCGTCCAGACCCAAGACCGTAAACCTCGGCGCGTTCACAATCACCGAGGTCAAACAGGAAGACGGCCTTCTCACGCTGCGAGGCCGCACCCAGTAACGCCTACCCTAGCCCGCCCTGGCCGTTGTGCGGCATTCGGCACGCGCCTGGCGCGTTCGCACTGGTCTCCCGCGCAACAGGAAGCCCCCGCGACACGTTTGCGGGGGCTTTGCCCGTCCTACGACCCCGGGGTACTGCGCCCGGAATCACCACCCCTGCGGCACGAGAAAGCGCTCCTCATCCGCTCCACTCCACCACAGCCCGCGCGAAACCAACGGAAGGAACGCCCGGCGCGCAACCGGCCTCGGCGTGGCCGTCGCAGTCCGCGTCGGCGTCGCCGTAGGCGTCCGTGTTGCCGTGGCAGTCGCCTGGGGCGTGGACGTGGGGGTGCGCGTCCGCGTTGGCGTGTGGGTGTGTGTCGGCGTGCTCGTTGGCAAACCGGTAACCGTAGGCACAGGCGTGAACGTCGGCGTGAGAGTCGGCGTCGCCGTTGGCCCAGGCCAGACGATGACGACAATCGTGGCGTCGCCGGGTGCTGGTGTGTCTGGGTCATCGCTGGCGCTCACCAGCGAACCGACGTACAGGATTGCCTGGTTCACCGCATTCCCCTGCCCCGACGGCCGCACCCGCAGGTCAAGGGTGATCACTGCCGTCGCTCCGGCGTTCAGCGTGTCTATGTAGACCTGCAGCGGGTTGTAGGTCAGTACGACGCCGTGGGACAGGGACAGACTCCCCACGATGTACTCTAACTGCGGCGGGAGGGCGTCCACAACCAGCAACCCGTAGGTTGCCGTCGGCAGGTTGTTAATCAACGTCAGCGTGTACCGCACTGTATCCCCGGGCGATGCCACGCCGTTGAGGTCGGCGTCGTTCACCAACGCCGCCCTCTTCCAGAACAGCCCCTGCCAGCCCGGGCCAGGCGTCGGTGTAGACGTCGGCGTTGGCGTGTGCGTGGCTGTGGGTGTTGGAGTCCGCGAAGGCGTCGGCGTTGGCGATGGCGGCGGCGACGGGTATACGTCGGTGCACGTCGCGTCGTCCAGCGGCGTGTCGGGGTCGTCGGTCAGTTCGTCGCAGACGCACTGCTCCTCCTGGCAGCGAACGGCAACCAGGCCCCTGTTGCAAATCCGATCCACGCCCTCCAGAATGACGACGCGGAACCGAATCGTTACGCCCTGGTATGGATCCAACTCGGCGCGGCAGACGATGGGTATCTCGCTCACAACCTCGCCCACCGGCTCAACGGAGAGACTGCCGGGAACCAGCAGCGTGCCATCCGGAATCTGATCCGTGAACGTCATGACCAACGGCAACGAAAGGTTGTTCTGCACCAGAATCTCATACTCAATCGTGTCCCCGGGCGAAGGCAAGCCATCCCCGTCGCCGTCCACAACGAGC
>JBBIHX010000007.1:0-41908 GCA_037446815.1 Caldilineae bacterium
GTAGTTCTCTTCAATGGAGCCGATAGACGTGTCAATGCCAAACCCCACGCGGAAGCGGGGGGCCGGCGTGGGCGTGCAGGTGGCCGTGGGCGTGCGGGCGGCGGTATGGGTCTTGGTGGGCGTGGGCGAGCCGCGCGTGTGGGTGGGCGTAGGCGAGCCGCTGTTCGTGGGGGTGGGCGTCGGCGTGGGGGTTGGGGTGGGCGTGGGCGATGACAACTGGATGACCACGATGCCCGCCGATTCGGCAGCGGCGTACACGTACCCGTCCTTGTGGAAGATTCCCCAGACGTTGCCCGGCGTGTCCACCGAGGCCACGAGCACGGGCGCGGCGGGGTTGGTTACGTCGTAGACTTTCACGCCCGCTGGCCCGTCGCCGACGTACACGTAGTTGCCCTCGGCGTAGACGGCCTGGGCGGCGCCGTCGGTGTCCACAGTGGTAACGTGCGCGGGCGCGTTGCGGTTGGCGATGTTCACGATGCGAAGTCCGGCAGCGTCTCCCGCCAGGTAGGCGTAGTTGCCGTTGACCCACACATCCCACTGGTAGCCGACCGGGCTGAACGGCAGCGTGGACAGCACTTGCGGGTTGGTGGGGTTGGAGACGTTGATGATGCGAAGCCCGCACGAGCCGCCCGCCACGTAGGCGTAGGTGCCGTCGGACCAGACGCGCTCGGAGAAGTTGCACCCGCCGGTCGCCGTGCCCACGATGGTGTAGGGCGCGGTGGCCTGCACCACGTGCATCCCCTCCCATTCGTCGGCCACGTAGGCGTAGGCTCCCACGGCGTCCACGCCCTTGGCGAATCCGGGGGTGATGGTCGTGTACAGCACAGTTGGCGCGGCGGGGTTGGTGACGTCGTAGAAGCGGAGCGTGCCGTCATTTGCGCCGTAGAACTTCTCGCCCATGACAAGTTTGTTGCCCAGGAGCGCCACGTCGTGGGCCTCGCCGGAGCCCTCGCCTGCGCGTCCGATGATGGTGGGGCTGAGGGGGTTGGAGACGTTCAGGACTGTCAGGTGGGCCAGGCCATCGGCGACGTAGGCGTAGTTGCCCGCGACCTCCACGTCGTAAGCGTTGTTCAGCACGGGCACAGTGGCCACGATGGTGGCCGCAGGCAACGGGCCGGCACGGACGGGCAAGGAGATGCCCTGAGACGAGAGGACGCCTCGGGCGCTGGATATGGCGCGGGGCGCGTCGGGCAGGGCGATGTCGGCGACGCGGGCGTCGCGCGCGGTCGGGTTGGGGGTGATGCGCGCGCCGCTCGCATTGCGCATGATGAGGGGAAGGTAGCGGTTCTGCTGGCGCAGCAGGATATTGGCGAAGTTGACGAGATACGTCTCGTCGGCGGTTACCACGCCGAACCACGGCGCCGAGATGCCCAGCCAGCCCGACGGCGTGCCGACCTGCACGACCTGATAGACGCCCGGGTACAGGGCCGGGAATTCGTAGTAGCCGTCGGCGCGCGAGGTTGTCGTGGCCAGTTGTGCGCCGTAGGCGTCGCGCAAGGAGAAGCCTACGCCCCCGAGGGGCGGCTCGTAGGGTTCGCGGCGGTCGTTGCGGTTGATGTCCCAGTAGGCGACGCCGAGAATCTGGCCGCGGCCGGGCATGGGCGTGGGAATGGGCGTCGGCGTGCGGGTCGGCGTGGGAGTTTTCGTCGGCGTGTTGGTGATGGTGGGCGTGGGCGTAACGGTTGGCGTGCGGGTGGGCGTACGGGTGCGCGTGGGCGTGGATGTGGCCGGGCTAGCGGTAACGATAACGTTGCCGTTGCGCACAACGGTAGAGTAGGAGAAGTACGGGGCGGGGCATGTGAAGCCCGGCCCACTGACGCCGGCGCTGGTGAATGCGAGGGCGGTGCCGGACGTGGCTGCCTTGCCTTTGAAGCGGACGGTGGCGACTTTGATAGACAACTTGTTTTCGTCGTTGCAGGGCGTGGTGTCTTCTGCGTTGTACTGGATCAGCCCCGTGCCATTGTTGGCAGAGTTGAGGTTCACCTTGTTCAGAATCGCCGTATTGGGCGTGATCTGGCTGGTCGGGTTGCCCGCCGCATCCACGACCGTGAGGTATCTGGGGTCAAAACTCAGCGTGAAGGCGATTTGCTGCGTGTAGGCGCCCGGCCCCGCCGGGTCTACCCAGACCTCCAGGGTGAGCACCGAACCTACCTGCACAGACCATTCGTAAGGGGGGCCGTTGAACCGCACCTGCGCGGGAATGGTCTGACTCAGCGGCGCGGCGGGCGGGCTTGCCCAGGACTGCTGCGCGTGGGAGAGCAACGCGATGGCAATGAGCGCGACGATTACGGCTGCGAATCTGAGAAGCAAGCGGCGGTCCTCGCCGTCGGCGGATCGTGGGTGTGTGGTCATCCCTGGTCTCCTGGCTTGGCGTATGTCCAATTGGATTGTATGTCTACAGGCCCGGTTTGGCAAACGGGCCTCGCGGGAGCGTCGGTTTCATCTTGTGTTGGTGAAACGCATGGACACTCTCCTCGTGTGTCGTTGCGAGCGAAGCGAAGCAACCTCACGCCCCAGGGATTGCTTCGGGCGCTCCGCGCCCTCGCAATGACAAATACCAACAGACTTTGGAACCGAATCCGCGGGAGTCGGTCGCGACTGAGTCGGTTCGTCCCGGGCGCCGCGCCTTGGCAAGCGCGAGATTCTTCGCGGCTTCGCCGCTCAGAGAATGACGGTGTTGTTGTGTCATGTTGAACCGAAGGCGAAACGCCTCGGTCGGCGAGATTCTTCGCGGCTTCGCCGCTCAGAATGACAATAGGCGCCAACGGGCTTGGGCGCGGATGCTCCCGTGGCGGCAGGAAAGCATGCACTCCCTCCCTGTGTAAAACGCGGAACCGCGCCCCCGGTTGCGGGCTGCGGAGATGGCGCGGCGAAACCCACACGCGGTTGCGGGGAAGAATGGCTCGGAACGCGATGCGGCAAAGCGGCCTACATGCTTGCCTGGGCCATGCGCCCGCCCTCGGCCAGCAGCGCCTGCACCATGTCAGGAGTGGGCGCTTCGGCGTAGATGCGCAGCACCGGCTCCGTGCCCGAAGGTCGGATGAGGAGCCAGGAGTCGTCCGCCAGGCGGTATTTGATGCCGTCGCTGTCGTCCACCTCGCGCACGGGGACGCCCGCCAAGCGCTCGGGAGCGGTGGCCTTGAGCGCGCGCACGAGTTCCGCCTTGACGAAGGGCCTGGTGCGCAGGTCGTTGCGGGCGTAGTGGAACGGGCCGACGGTGCGCTGGAGGTCATCGGCGAGATCGCGCAGGGATTTGCCGCTGGTTGCCACGATTTCCAGGAGGAGCAAGCCCATGAGGATGCCGTCGCCGACGGGCAGGTGGCCCTTGATGCTGATGCCGCCACTCTCCTCGCCGCCGATGAGGACGTCCTTGTCCAGCATGTGGTCGCAGATGTAGTTGAAGCCCACGGGCGTCTCGTACAGGGGGAGGCCGTAGCGGCGGGCCAGGCGGGCCACCATCTCGCTGGTGGAGACGGTCTTGACGACGCAGCCGCACTGTCCCCGCTGTTCCACCAGGTGGCGCAGGGCCAGGGCAATAATAGTATGCGGGTCCACGAAGTTGCCCAGGTGGTCTACCGCGCCGATTCGGTCGGCGTCGCCGTCGGTGGCAAGGCCGATGTCGTAGCCGTTGCGGACGGCGCGCATCAGGTCGCCCAGGTTGCGGCCGATAGGCTCGGGGTGGATGCCGCCGAAGCCCGGGTTCATGTCGCCGTGGATTTCGTCGGCCACGAGGCCTGCCTCGGCGAGCAGAGCGCGGATGTATCCCCTGCCCGCGCCGTACATAGGGTCTATGAGGACGCGCAGGCCGGAGCGGGCGATGGCTTCCAGGTTGATGAGCGAGCGCACGTGCGCCAGGTAGTCGGGCATGGGGTCAAAGCGGGTGATTTCGGCGCCGTTGGGCTGAGGTGCGAGGGAGCCGCGCTCAATGGCCCAGTCGGCGAGAAGCGGCTGGCGGCCCGAGGCGAAGTTGGCCTGCAAATGGGCCTCAATCTGGGCGGTCTCCGCGGGCATGGCAGACCCGCCGAAGGAAGCCTTATATTTGATGCCGTTGTAGCGCGGCGGGTTGTGGCTGGCCGTTACCATGACGCCGCCCGTGGCCTTCAGGTGACGAATCGCATGGGACACGGCGGGCGTGGGGCAGTCCGATTTGCTCAGGTACACGCGGAGGCCGTTGCCGGCGAGGACGCGGGCCACTTCTGCCGCGTACCGGTCCGAGAGAAAGCGGGTGTCAAATCCGACGATGATGAGAGGGGGCGTGTTCGGCTCGCTGTTGGGTGTGTCCTCTAGGATGTGATCGGCAATGGCCTGAGCCACGTGGCGCACATTGGCGAAGGTGAACTCGTCGCTGATGACGGCTCGCCAGCCGTCGGTTCCGAACTTGATGGGCATGCTCTCCTCGCTGTTGGCCGAAGTTGATGCTGGGATGTGCCCCGCGCGTCTGCGCACGGGAGCCTTGGGAAAGGCGGCGGTAGTATACCACAGGTCGCGTCCGCGGCCAACATGGGCGAGTGGCTGACATTCACCGCGGAGGACACCGAGGACGCGGAGGGGCACAAGAGACACTCTGCGTTCGCTGCGCCTTCTGCGCTGCAGTTGGTGCTGCTAGGCTGGCCGAAAACAGGAGAAGCGGCCCTCGCGCAAGGGCGGGGGCCGCCCGGGAATGGCCAATGCAGGGCGTCTACGGGATGATCAGCGTCTGCCCGGCGTAGATGAGGCTGTACAGGGTGAGGCCGTTGGCCTGGGCGAGGGCCTGGACAGTAACGCCGTAGCGCGCTGCGATGCCGTAGAGCGTGTCGCCGGACTGGACTACGTGCGTCCTGGTGCCCGTGGGCGCGGATGGCGGCGCGCCGGTAGTGCCGGCGGGCAGGACGAGTCGCTGGCCCGCGCGCAGGGTCGTGGGGTCAGTGATGCCGTTGAGTTGGGCCAATTCCTGCCACGTGATGCCGTAGCGCAGCGCGATGCGGTACAGGTTCTCGCCTGCCTGCACGATGTGCACGTTGGGCGGGTTGGTGGCCGTGGCCGGGACCATGAGCGTCTGGCCCGCCAGCAAGAGGGCGTCGGGCGACAGGTTGTTGAGGGCAGCCAGTTCGTTCACCGTGGTGCCAAAGCGCGCCGCGATGCCGTAGAGCGTGTCGCCGGGCTGGACGGTGTAGGTGGACGATCCGGGTTCCGGCGTTGGTTCGGGTTCCTGCGGCGCGGGCGTGGCCGTGGGTTCCGTCGGCAGGAATGGCTCCGGCGTGGGCGTTGCCGTGGCTTGCATGGCCGCAGACGTGCTCACGGGCGTTGGGATGGCCGTTGCCGCGCTGGGAAGGGCGGTTGCGGTAGCCGTCACGGCCTGGGTCGGCGTGCCCTGCGGCGCAGGCGACGGGCTGGGCTTGGGCCTTGTGCAGCCGACGAGCATGAGGCTGGCGGCCAGCACACAACCGGCCGCCACGAGGATGGCCCTGGTTCGCGCATTCATGTTGTGCCTCCTATGAGTAGGTGAGGTGGTTGACCTATTATAGCACATGTGGGCGAGTTTGTCTTATGACGATGCCCGTGCGCACATTACTCCTCTTGCCGCCTGCCCTTGCGCGCGGCGATGAGCAGGACTGCAAACGCAGCGCTGGCCGCAGCCAGGGGCAGCATGGAGCCACCCGTGTTGGGAATCTCCTCGCCTGCGGTCGGGCCGCTCGTGGGCTGGGCTGGAACCGTGGGAGCGCCGGTCGGCAGCGGCGCGACGGTCGCCGTGGCCGTTGCCACCGGCACCAGCGTAGCCGTCGGGCGAGGGGTGGGCTCCCGCGTGGCCGTGGGCATGCGGGTGTGCGTCGGCGCCGCGGTGAAGGTGGGCGTGGCAACGACAGTGGGAGGGACGGCGGTCTGCATCTTGTTGACGAGCGCCACGCCGGCGACGGCCAGCAACCCGACGGCCAGCAAGCCGACGAGCACGAGGATGGCTACGGCGAATTTCCGATTCCTGAATGGGTTGGTGAATTGAGGTCTCATAGGTTCTACTCCGCAAACGGGGTGCCGTCTGCCCGCTGAACGCGCACGCCTTTGTAATAGTGGGCGAGAATCTCGTGGGCTAAAGCGCCTTGCTGGGCCATGCGGATGGCCCCTTCCTGGCACATGCCCACGCCGTGCCCGTACATCTTCACGTTGCCGCAAATGCAGGGGACGCTCCTGCAATAGGGAAGGGCGGCGCGCCACACGTCTTCGCTGTTGCGCGTGTGGCCGTCGCAATGGGCGAAATAGTACGCGCCGATGAGTTCATCGCCAAAGGCCAGGACAACGCCGCGCGTTTCGTCCACGGCTCTGTCGGAGCGCGCGCTGTGTTTCGGCGACCAGTTCTGGCAGTGTGAGGTGGTGCACACCGCAGCGGAGCCGTGTCGCGGCTGGCGAGCGGCCCGCGCGGCGAAGGTGCGGGCGGCGATGGCCTGCGCCTTGAGCGCCTCCATGGGGCTGCTCGCCGGAATCTCTTTGGGCACGCACCCCTTGGCGTACTCCTCAAGGTCCATGACGACGGCGGTGCCGTCTTCCATGAGCACGGAGACGGTTGCCGGGACCTGCAGGCCGACCCGAGCGCGCTTGGGGAGGTCGCTGAGGGCTTGGACGGTCTCGCGGAGCACGGGCGTGCCGTCGGGTTTGTACCAGCGGTGCGAGGCGAATGGATCGCCGTCCTCGGCCGAGAGAAGCCAGAACTCGGCGTTTGCCAGGTAGTAGGGCGCGGCGCCGGACATGAGGCCCTGTGCCATATCCTTCGCAAGGGCGGCATGGCGGGCGGCATCCACAGGGGGATGGGCAGGGTGCCCACGGTCGCCGACGATGGGGCCGTTGGCCGCGGCCACCATCAGCACGGCGCGTCCCAGCCGCCGCAGCGCGATCTCCTGATACCACTCATGCAGGCAGTAGCCCGTGTGGTCTTCGCTCCCTTCGGGGCAGCGGCCGGGGCGCGTCGCGGGCCACGCTCGGCTTCCGCCATGTCCCCAGGTGAGCGGCTTGTTGCCGGTGAAGTTGTGGATGGCGATGCCGAGTTTGTCTTTCAGGTTCGCGCTGGCCTTGGCCGCCACGATTTCCAGGCAACGATCCAAGAACAGCAAGTCGTGGTAGTCGCCGACGGGGTCCAGCGGCGAAAACAGCGGGATGAGCGTTTCTTCGCGCGCCAGTGTTTCCAACGCGGGCAGCGCGATGTCCATGAACGCGTCGGGGGCGCTGTCGCCCGGCCATTTGGCCCATTGGCCCATGCGATTAGGGCGGTCGTAGATGAACACGTAGCGCACGCCCATGGCCGCCAGGGATGAGACCGCTTTCCGCAGGTCCGCTTCGGGCACGGCGGAGACGAAGGGCGTCCACAGGTGCACGACAGGCTCAATGGCCCGGTCGCGGAGTCCCGTGATGAACGGCTCGGGCACGGGGTCGCCGATGCCGCTCAT
Source organism: Caldilineae bacterium (assembly GCA_037446815.1). Classification (GTDB taxonomy): domain Bacteria; phylum Chloroflexota; class Anaerolineae; order DTLA01; family DTLA01; genus DTLA01. Next base: position 7,413 of record JBBIHX010000007.1, read on the forward strand.
CACGGTGAGCCAACTGGCGCCCAGCGCCTTGAGCAGCGGCCCGAAGCGCTTGAGCCAGGCCCGGTCGTAGTGCTGCGTGTCCGGGAACCAGTGGAAGCCGATTCCCGTGTCCCCTGCCGGTCTTGGGTACGATGCGATGTCCATCTCCGATCACCGTCCGAAACCTATCTTCAGAAGGGGCGCTTTTGTCCGCACTTCTTGCACTGCTTGTAGCGCACCCCCTCCTTGCTGACCTTCACGACCCACTCGTGCTTGCCCCCCTTGGGGCATTTGTACGTTCCAGGCATCGCTTCTTCTCCATGCTATTTGGGCATCATCGCCAGGGTCTCCATGGCCAGCCGCGCGGTGTTGTCGGAGTTGATGATGCTGTAGGCCGCGCGGATGTCGTCGGCGGCGACCTGTGGCGCGAAGTTGAAGTTCCAGAAGGCCATCATGCCCACGTAGGGCCGTGCGCGCCCGAGGGCATAGGCTTCTACGAGGTAGAGGGCCTGTTCTTGCTCGGTGTTGTCGGCGGCGTATTCGCGCCCTGCGATGGGCGTGGTGCTGGAGGGCCAGCCGAACTTTACCAGCCAGATTTGTTTGGCCCCGTCGCCATGCTTCTGCATGACGGGGTACAGGAGTTCAAAACTTCGGAGGTAAAGGGACCAGTCGCCCTTGAACGTGGTGCTGTCGGCGGTGCTGCGGGTGGGGTCGTCGGCGGGCGGGTTGTTGTAGCCCCAGGATTGCGCGCCGACGGCGTCAAAGTGCCCTTTGGCTCCGGCCTGGTACATCTCGTCCAGGTACACGTGGGGCTGGATGGCCTCACGCGGGTCGTGGCTGCCGGTGGGCATGAGCGCCGCTGTTACGACGATGGCCTGCGAGTCGGCGGCTTTTACCGCGGCATTGGCGAGCCGAAGGAGTTGCGTGTACTCCGACGCGGCCATGACGCCGTTGCCACCCCAGATGGGCGCCGCATTGGGCGGGTCCCAGATTTCGTATGCCTGCACCTGCCCTCGGTAGCGAGCGGCCATGCGGCCCAGCAGGTCGGCGTAGCGCTGCATCTCGTCGGGGGTGAGGGTTAGGGCATCGCGCTGGCGTGGCACGTCTTCGGGCGGGAATCCACCCACTTGCAGCAGGATGCGGACGCCTTCCGCCGATGCGTCGGCCACCAGGCGGTCCAGTTCGCTCCAGTGGTATTGGCCGGCGGGCCATTCAACGGCGGCCCAGCGGACTTCCTGACGTAGCCAGCCGAACCCGATGCCACGGATGCCCTGCAGGATGGCGCGATGTTCCTGGCCGAGCAACTGCACATTGGCGGCATAGCGGAATGGTTGCTGTCCGGGCTTGCGCGTGGGCGAGGGCAGGACGGTCGCCGTGCGGTAGGGTTTCGTGGGAATGAGCAGCCTGGCCCCCGGCCGCAACGGGGCGTTGGCCTTCAGGTGATTGGCCACGAGGATATGCCAGGGCGATGCCTTGTATTTGCAGGCCACCGAGGCCAAGGTGTCGCCCGCGCGGACAATGTGGGTGGGCCAGTGGGCGGGGGCGGCGACGCGCAGGGCGGGGCCGGGGACCAAGATCTGTTGGCCCACGGACAAGGTTGCGTCCGCCGGAATGCCGTTAGCCTGAGCGATGGCCGCGGCGCTGGTGCTGTAGATGCTGGCGATAGCGTCCAGGGTGTCGCCCCAGCCGACGGTGTACACGCTCCACGGCACGCGGCCCTGGGCGCGCGCATCGGGCACGCACGCGGGCAGACACGCGCCGGCGAGCAAGATCGCCACAAGGAGCCATCGCCACCACAGTCGCTGCATATCAGTTCCGCCCTGTGCCTTATCGGTCAACATAATCTGACTCATACATGATACTGGGTCTCGGTATGGCCTGTCAACTCACGTATGCGCAACATCGCTGAAGCGCGCCGATTGGAGCCGCCGTCTCAGAAATGCGGGCACATCCAGGCTGTTGGGATCCCACCGCGTGGTGTAGGATGGCCATTCCTCGGGCGCGCCGTCGGCAGGGGCCTGCGCCGATTCCGGCGGAGGGGACGGCGCCTCGGCGGGTTGGGCGCCCTCATCGGCCGGTGTGGTGATTCTGGGTTGGGGCAGGCGGCCCGACGTTGCGCGGACGGGGATTTCGGCTCCCGCGACCTGGATAACCTGGGGTTCGGCGACGCCAATGCCGGTTGCCACCAGGGTAACCTGCACGCGGCCTTTCATCGCGGGGTCTATGGTGGTGCCGACCTTGATGTTGGCGTCCGGGCTGGCATGGGAGGCGATGATTTCGGCGGCCTCGCCCACTTCGGCCAGCGAGAGGTCATCGCCGCCGGTGATGTTGACCAGCACGCCGGTGCACCCCTGGATGGAGTCCAGGCTGACGAGGGGGCACTTGAGCGCCGCATGGACGGCGTCGGCGACGCGCTTGGGGCCGCGCCCCTGGCCTATGGACATGAGGGCCTGGCCGCCGATGGTCATGATGGCGCGGACGTCCGCGAAGTCCAGGTTGATGATGCCCGGCTGGGTTACCAGTTCCGCGATGCCCTGTACCGCCTGGCGCAGCACGTCGTCCGCCACGCGGAAGGCGACGTCCAGGGTCATGTGCTGGGACACGAGTTGCAGGAGGCGGTCGTTGGGCACGACGATGAGGGTGTCCACGTGCTCGCGCAGGCTTGCGATGCCTCGCTCGGCGGCCCGCTGCCTGCGGGTGCCCTCAAACGAGAATGGGCGGGTAACGATGGCGACGGTGAGGGCTTGTGTCTCCCGCGCGATGCGGGCGACGATGGGGGCCGCGCCGGTGCCCGTGCCGCCGCCCATGCCCGCCGCGATGAAAATCATGTGCGCGCCGGCCAGATGTTGGCGCAGGTCGTTCTGGGATTCCAGCGCGGCTTGGAATCCGATGTCCGGATTGCCGCCCGCGCCCAGGCCCCGCGTGAGGGTCTTGCCCAGTTGGATGCGCGTGCAGGGTTCGGATGATGCCAGCGATTGGGCGTCGGTGTTGGCGGCGATAAACTCCACGCCTGGGATGCCAATCTGGATCATGCGGCTGATTGCGTTGACGCCTGCGCCTCCGACGCCGATGACTTTGATGCGAATGGGATAGGTCGGTTTGTCTGCCATGGCCGCCTCCGTGTGCGTTAGGGATTCCAGTTGAGCCAGCGGCTTAGCCATTCTTCCAGGCTTGACCAGTGGAATGGCCCCGAACCTTTGACCTCCAGGGCCACCGGGCCGAGTAGGTTGTTCTGCTCGTCCGACTCGGCCACAAGGCCGGTGTCGCCTTCGGTATGGTAAGCATCTGCCAGCACGTAGATGCTGTGCATACCGCTTGCCAGATTCCCCGCGAAGTTGCCGTACTGCGGGTACGGATCCGCGGAAGACAGGATAACTTCCTCGCCTGGGGCCAGGTCGGGGACGTACCACAGGATGCCGACGCCCAGGGCACTGGCGATGGAGTTGACATAAGGTTTGACCCTCGGGTCTATGTACAGTTGCACCCAGAAGCCCGGCGCAGGGCCATCGCCTTGATTGCGGACGGTTACACGGAGCAGGATGGGTTCGCCCGACTGCGGTTGCGGCGGGAAGACTTCCAGCCCGCTGACGACGATGTCCGGCGCGGTCGGGGCGGGCGCAGGCGATGGCTCCGGCGTCGGCTCCGGGGTCGGTTTGGGCGGGCACGCCTCGCAGGGGAGCGGGTACGCCGGGCTTTCGGCCAGGTTGCCGGCGAGGTCGGAGATGCGGAAGCGCACCAGCGTTGCCTCGCCGGGTATGCGGGCGTAGAGGGCGGCCTCTGGGCCTTCGGGCGTTACGATGGCGTCCTGCCAGACGCTCCACGTGGCCCCGCCGTCGGGCGACCAGGCGGCGAAGGCGCTGGCGGGATCCAGGCCGCTTTCGTCGTCGCGCACGCGCACGGCGATCTCGCCCATGTTGGATTGCACCGCGTCGGTCCACGCGCCGGGCGGGTTGGGATCGTAGAAGATTTGCGCAACCGATGGCTGGGACGAGAGGCCCGCCTTGTCCGTTACGCGCACAGAGTACGTGCGCGGGCCCGGGATTTCGGGCAGGGGCAGGGTCAACTCGCGCACGTAGGGCTGCGCGGGCGCGCTGCTTGGGTCATCGCCCAGGCCTATCTGCATGGCCTCAACGCCGCTGCCCACGTCCAGCGCCTCAACGGTCAGGGTGATGGTGGCCTGCGTGGCATACGGCGCACCGTTGTTGATGAGGAGCGTGGCCTGGGGTGGCGTGTTGTCCACCAACACCATCAGGGACTGGGCCGCTTCTTCGCCGCGGGCGTTGTGGGCCACGGCCTTGAGCAGGTGATCGCCGTCTGTGGCCGCCGTGGTGTCCCACTCGTGCTGAAGCGATGTCCCGATCTTGCGCTTGACCGGCTTGCCGTCTATGTAAAGGGTAACGTCCGATGTCGCCACGCCGCCCTGGACCTCTATCGTCTGAACGCCGGATAGGGCGCGGTCGGCTGTCGGCGATACGAAGCGCACCGACGGCGCCTGCCGATGGATGATTTCGGCGACTTGCTCGCGGAGCGCGGGGAGGCGGCTCTGCACCTGGTCGCCCGGGCACGTGGTGGACTTGGTTTCGCGGTGCCCGGCGATGTTGGGCAGGTCCAGGTCGCGGAAGATGCTGCGCCCGGTCGGGTCAATGCCGTAGCGGTCGCACACCCAGGCGACCAGGCGGGCCAGGGCGTTCATCATGGCCTCGGTGGGCGGCTCGGTCTGGAAGTCGCCGATGAGCGAGATGCCGACAGAACCCTCGTTGAAGCCGTAGTCGTGGCCGCCGACGACGCCTTCGCCCCCCTTGCGCCCCTCGTAGATGTTGCCGAGGCGGTCAATGAGGTAGTTGTAGCCGATGTCGCCCCAGCCGCGGGTTATGGCGTGGTAGTAGTACACGGCGCGGACGGTGGCGGCGGGGTCCTGCTTGGGGTCGTTGGGGGTGGCCGTGTGGTGGATGATGATCTTCACGGGCTTCACGTACTTCGGTTCCCATGTCATCAGGGTCTCGTCGGCGCCCCACCCTCGCCGCGGGATGATGGCAGGACGCTGCACGCCCGGGCCTTCGCCCTGGGGCAGGACCATCTGCATGGCTTCCTGCACGGTGGGGCCGGGCTGCGTGTCGGCGAAGGTCCAGGTTACGGCGGAGACAACGGGCGTCGCCTGGCCGTCGGCAGACGCGAACAGCAATCGGTACTGGATGAACCGCGCGCTCTGGGCGTATACCATATGGCCGGGCCAGTCTTCGGCGGCGGAGCGCACATCCTCGTCGGGCAGCAGTTCCTGCCACTCGGTCCACTCCTTGCCGTCGGCGCTGGTGCGGACGGCGAGGGTCAGGCTGGTGCTGGGGGGAATCTCGGCCTCCCAGCGCCACACTGCCACCGAGAACGGCGCGACGGCCGGGGCGTAGGGCGGAGACGTGTACACGCCCGCGCTTTCGTAGCGGCCTTCGGCGTTGCGGGCGAGGGTCAGTTCGCCGTCCCCCTGGCGTTCAATCTGAATGCGCTGCAAGGTGCCGCGTTTGAAGTCCGACACCGTGGACTGCGTCCATGTGCTCGCGCTCAACGCCTGCGGTTCCGCATTTTGCAGTCCCACCTCTGCGCACCCGGCGATGGACAGCACGAGCGCGATGATCCCGAAAAGACACGCGGCACGCAAGGCATGGCGTTTCATGGCGTGTCCCCTCCGTGGGGCGAGGGCGCCTCGCTTGCCTCAAAGTTGAGGAAGCGGCGGCCCTGGCTCGCCAGTTGGTCCAGGATTTTCTGCGTTTCGGCGGCGTCGGCGCCCGCGACTCGCTCCACGCGGCAGCCCGCGGCGCGAAGCGTCGCCTCGGCGCTGGAAGGCACGCCGGGCGGCTTGCCGATGATGGTTACATACCGGGCGAGGGATGCTTCTTCCACGCTGAAGCCGCACACGGGCTTGAAGGCCTTGACGTAGTTCGCCAGCATGCGCCAGTACCATTCGGACACGCCCCACTCCCAAACCGGGCACAGGACGTAGTGATAGATGGGATGCTCTCGCGGGGTTGTGCCTGGATCGGGAGCGGGCTGCGGTTGCGCGTTCTGGCGGGGGTGCTTGGGCAGGTCCTTCATGGCCTGAACCGCCGGCAACCGATGGCCGCTCTCCTTGTACCAAGCGTGGGCTTCAAATTGGCTCCCGTGGCTGTTGGCGAGAAGCCAGAAGGCGTTGTTGAACAGGTAGTCGGGCACGACGTTGTCCATGAGCATCTTGGTCATGTCCACGGCGATGCGGGCGTGAGCGGCTTCGTCCACGGGCGGGTACTTGGCGTGGTCATGCGCGCCGACGATGGGCCCGTTCTCGTAGCAGATGAGGGGCAGCGAACGACCCACACGGGCCCGGATGATGGCATCGTACCACTCAAACAGGTAGAAGCCCACATGGTCCTGGCTGCCTTCGGGGCAATAATAGGGGCGGGCGTTGGGCCAGCGCGCAGGGCCGCCCTTGCCCCAGTCTAGGGGCTTGTTGGACACGTAGTTGTGAATGGCGACGGCCATGGTGTCAAACAGGCCTTCCTTGCCCTTGAGCACAAGGTAGTCCAGCGCGGTCTTTAGGAAGACCGTGTCCCAGTAGTTGCCGCCTGGACTCAACGGCGTGAATACGGGATACAGGCCCGCGGCCTTCATCGTCTCCAGGCAGGGGATGAGCATGTCCATGAATCGGTCCACCAGCGCAGGCTTGGCCCATTCGGCCCAGTCCCACTCGTTGGTGAGGTTGGGCTCGTTGTAGACGTGGGCATAGTGCACGCCGAGGGCCTTGTAGGTCTCCAGCAGCGAGCGCAGGGCCTTTTGGTCTATGGGGCGAACCGTCGGGGTGTACACGCGGATGAGCGGCTCAATGTCGGCTTGCACCAGCGCCTTGATGAAGAACGACGGGATGGGGTCGCTCACGTCCGAGAGCAGCACCAACCATGATGCGCCCATGGCCTTCAGTTCGGGCAGCCAGAAGTCCAGGTCGGCCTTGCTGTAGTGGAACAAGTTCGGATAGTAGTGGAAGCCGATGCCTGTGTCTCCCTTGGGTCGCCAGTATGCTTTGATGTCCACGTGCTCCTCCTGCTATTTGGAAACGGCCATCTTCAGGATGGTGCCTTTGTGGTCTACCGTGATTTTCGCGATGAAGGGGCCGCGCAGCCCGTCGCCTTCGGGCGCTCCGCTGACGGTGAAGACGTATCGGTTCGCGACGGGGGCGGCCGTATGGGCAACCGCGCCCGAATGGCAACTGCCGGTGCATTGGCCGTTGCACAACACCTGCTGGCTTACGCGCACCTGCTTGGGCGCGAGCCACGGCAGGCGATGGCTGATTTGCGACTGCACCTGCTGCATCAGGTCGCCGGGCACATCCGTGGCCGCCTGGTGCGCGCTGTGCTGACAGCACACGGCCAGCGATTTGCGCACTGTCGCCGATTGGGGCAGTTTGTCCCAGATGGGTTTCTGCCCTTCTATGGCGAGGGTGGGATCGCCGAACAGGTTGAAGGTGAGGAGGGTCTTCTGGTCTTCGCTGTCCAGGTAGCCCTGGCGGTTCATCAGGTCGTTGGCGAACGAGAGTTTGGCCCATTGGAGGGCCTGGCCGATGGGCAGTCCGCCTGTAACGGCGAGCCAGAAGAGCCGGCCGAGCAGGTCTGCACCGGCGAGCGGCGGCGTGAGCGAGCCGTAGGCCAGGCGCGTGGATCCCACGACGGCGCGCGCGCCCTCGTGCAAGAAGCGCAGCGCGATGGAGTCGTTGTGCGTGCGCCCGAGGATGTCCGCGCCGTAGCAGGCCTCGGTGAGGACGGTGGCCCCTGCTGCCCACGCTTCTGCGATGTCGTCGGGCATCAGCGCGACGGGGAACAGCGGAAAGTCGGCGGCGAAATCGGGGTCGCGCTGGCCGTACCAGGACGGTTCGCCCTCCACGCCGTGCAGGTTGAAGTAGGCCAGGCGTGGCTTGCTCTGTGTGAGGACCGAGAACTCCTCGCGCGAGATGGGGGGCGACATGCGCAGGTGGCGCGCCTGCCCGATGACCTCAAACACGGCGCGCGACGCCTCTTTCCACACGCTGGCGGTGTATCCAAAACTGCCATCGGCAGGCGGGGTCTCGGCATCCCGCTTCCAAATGCGGGCGATGGCTTTGAGGCCCTTGGCCGTCGCGGCGCGCTGCGATTCCTCGTGGGCCTTCGCGGCGTGGGCGATGAGGCGCAGGAACGCGTCGGCATCGTCGCAGTCGGGCAGGCGGCCGACGGCGCGCGTGGGGAGCAGCGACGAGCCGTTGCGCGCGGCATAGGGCGCGTCGGTGTAGATGTCTTCGTCCTGGTCGTCGGTCGGGTTGGGCACGCGGCAGCAGGGCACGATGTCGTCGCCGCCCAGGATGAGCACGTGGCGCAGGTCCTGGCCCTGCATGGTGAGGCCGTCGGCGAGGGAATCCACGGCGGCCTTGACCTGCGCCGCGTCGCCAGGGTCTTCTACAGCCGTTCCGCCCAGCCCTGCCATCTGCTGGGGATCGTCCAGCGCCACGAAGTGGATGGCGCGGTTGTCGCCCGGCCCGATGGCCTGGACGAGGCGCTGTACAGCCTCGCCGAGGCGCTGGACGAACTCCGCGCCGAATTTGGCTTCCAGCGGGCCTTTGCACGTGAGGATGGCGAGGGCCGATACGGCGGATGGTCGTTCTGGCGCGTCCTGTCCCGCAGCGCCCATCAGGTGGTCGGTGAGCCGCACCATCTCCACCTGGATGTCCTGCAGGGTGGGGCTGTCGGGTGCGGCTGGCGCATCGGCGATGGCGTCGGCGGACCGTCGGCCTTTGGCGGCGTGCCGCGATGAGCCGGCGGGGGCCGCGTCGGGCGGGTCAGACGGAGCGGCCCACAGGTGGCGGTAGTGGCCCTCCCCGCCGAAGGTGCGCTCGGCCACGATTCCGCTGGGGTCCAGGGCCTGGGCGGCGTGGAGCGAGGCCATGCCCGCCTCGGTCTGCCCTTGGCGCATCAGGATGTCGCCTCGGATAAGGGCGGCCTTGACGAAGTTGGGCCACGCGGCGGCAATCTGCTCCAACGCGGACATGGCTTCCTCCAGCCGCTCCAAGCGCCACAGCGTCTCAGCAAGGCCTAGCCACGCTTCGGGAAGGAATGGGTCGGAGCGGGTGATGGCCTGGTACTCGGGCAACGCGCCGCCCCAGTTGACCGACAGTTTCAGGCGCGTGGCCCTGCCGAGGGGAGAAGCCTCGCCGGTGGATTTCAGGTTCAGAAGGGATGGGAGCCGATCGCCCAGGACTAGACTCTGGTCGGCGGCGGACGGGCAAAGGGCGAAGGCGCGCACAAACTGGCGCGCGGATTGCTCGGACTCTCCGATGGCGCGCAACGCCTCGGCAAGGGCCAGGCGACATTCGGCGTTCTCGGGGTCCAGGCCCAGGGCCGTGTCCAGCAGGAGGCGCGCCTGTTGAGGCTCGCCGAGGCGCAGCCATGCGACGGCTCCGAGGAACAGTCCGCGCAGGTGCCCTGGGTACTGGCGCACGAGCGCCTCGGTTTGCTCTAGCGCCTCGCGCGCTTGGTTTTGTCTGATGTAGGATTCGGCCGCGTTGCAGATGTCTTTGCCTTTCACGTCTCTACTCCCGTATCCGAACAGGGTAGGGTCATCTCGGCGGGCGCGGTGCATCCACCAGTCCGCCCACGTGGGCCTAGGCGGCGCTGGGTTCTTTGCTGATGAAGCCCAGGGCGCTCACCGTGGCCAGTTGCTTGTACGCTTCGGCGTTGCCCGGCTCCAGGCGGACGGCATGGCGGAACATCTCGGCCGCCTTGCCGTACTCCTTTGTGCGCTTGTACAGGAGGCCAGATTTGACATAATATTCGGCGTTCTGGGCGTTGATTTGGATGGCGCGCTGGTAGGCGCGCTGCGCCTCCTCAATGCGATCCTGCTGCTCGTAGGCTGTCCCCAGCAGATACTGGGCTTCGGCGTCGGAGGGCAGGAGGTCCACCAGTTTCTGGAAGTGGGCGGTGGCCTTCTCCTTGTATCCCAATTGGGCGCAGAGCAGGCCCAGGCGACGATGGGCTTCGGCATGCTTCGGGTTCAGGACGATGGCCTGTTGGTACGCCTGCAGGGCCTCGTCGGCGCGCTCCTGCTCGCGGAAGATGTCGCCCAGCGCCACGTAGGGTTCGGCCTCTCCCGGCGCGAGATTGATGGCCGCTTCCAGGCACTGCGTGGCCTCGTGGTATTGGCCGAGGTTCTTGAAGGCCAGGCCCACGTGGAGGCAGTGGCGCGCGTTTTTGGGTTCCAGCGAGAGGGCGCGGCGGAAGTGGCCGAGGGCTTCGTTCCACCGGCCCGCGGCGGCGTAGAGATTGCCCAGTGCCTCGTGGGCAGGGGCGTAGTCGCCCTTTCGGGTGATTGCCTCTTTGAGCACGTTGATGGCGTCTTCGGGCTTTCCGTCGTCCTGCAGCACCGCTGCCAGGCTGAGGTAATACGCAGGCTCGTCAGGAGCGGCCTCAATGGCCTTTTGCAAGGCGGCGCGCGCCTGTTTAGGTTGCTTCGCCTTGAGGTACATTTCCCCGAGCGCTGCCAGGTCGGCGGCTTTCGGTTCCAGCGCCACGGCTTTTTCCAGCAGGGCGGCGGCGGCCGAGTGGCGGCCCATTCCGGCGTAGGCCTTGGCGGCCAGGCGGTAGTAGTCGGTCGCGCCAGGCTGGAGTTTGATGGCCTTGAGCAGGCATTCCAGGGCGGATTGGTACTGCGCTTCGGCGATGAGCATCTCAGCGAGTTCTGCCTGCCAGGGGGCCACGTCGGCGGCCAGGCTCAAGGCGGCCTGTAGGGCCTCGCGTGCTTCTGCGGGGCGACCGGCGGCGCGTAGCGCCCGGCTCAGCGCATGGTGATAGATTGCCTCTTGGGGCCGCTCTTGGGCCGCCCGCGAGAGGTGGGCAGCGGCCTCGTGCGGGTCGCTCTGCTCAAGAAGGGCCATCCCCAGATGGTAGTGCAATTCGTCTGTGCCCAGGCCCATGCTTTCGGCCGCACGCAGTTCCTGGTAGGCTTGCGCGGGCTGGCCCAAGCGACGCTTGAGGATGCCGAGCGCCAGGCGGATGGGCGCGTGAGTGGGCGACAGCGCCGCTGCCCGCTGGAGCAGGGACAGAGCCTCGTCGGTCTGGCCGGTTTCCGCCAGCAGCAGTCCAAGTTCGGCGCTCGCGTCGGGGTTGGCGAGCTGGGCCTCGGCCAGTTCGGTCAGGGCGCTCATGCTCTCGGATAGGGCCTCTCCGTCCACGTGCCGCGGCTTGAGCCCCAGGGCCTGCTCGTGGCGTGCCTGGGCAAGATCGCGGCGGACGCGACCTGCCAGGGCAAGGATGTAGCGCGGCTCCGACGGGGCGAGTTTGTACGCGCGTTTGAGCGCTGCTGCGGCGTCGCCGTCGTTGCCGATGGCCTCATGGGCCAGGCCCAACAGGTAGTGGGCCTCTGGCTGGGCGGCGTCCAAGCGGGTGGCCTGCTCCAGGATGGGCAGGGCTTGGGCGGCCCGATGGGCGCGGAGCATCGCGCGTCCCAGGGCCAGGGCGTAGGCCTGGCTGGCCGGGGCCAGTTCGGCGGCCCGTTGCCATTCGGCGATGGCCTGCTCCAGGTTGCCGGCCGCTTCGTGCAACTCGGCCATCTCGGCGTGAGATGCGGCGTCGTCGGGCGCGGCCTGGAGCACATGGGCGAGCGCCTGGATGGCGTCGGAGGTTCGCCCCTGCTTGCGGAGGGCGGCAGCGAGGCCGCGCTGAACCTCGGTGTTTTCGGGTTCCAGCGTGGCCGCGTTCTGGTACGCTTTCAGGGCCTCGTCCATGCGGCCCTGGCTCTCGTAGATTTGACCCAGGAGCGCGTAGTGGCTGGCGATGGTGCCGTCTCGGTCAATGGCGGTGCGGAGGCTCTTCTCGGCATCCAGGGCGCGGCCCATTTGCCACTGCACGCGGGCCAACATGCCCCAGTTGACCGAGTCGCCCGGGTCCAGGCGGAGTGCGTGCTCCAGTTCCTCCAGGGCCTCCTCAAGCCGCCCTTGCTCGGCCAGGATGGAGCCTGCGGCGCGGTGCGCGAGGCTGCTGGCAACATCGCCGTCGCGTGCGGCTTCTTTCAGGAGGCGCAGGGCCTGTTCGGCCTTGCCCAGTTTGTGGAGCGAGAGGCCGATGCGCTGGAGCGCCTGAGCGTCGTCGCCGCAGACCTCGGCGGCGCGGGTGTAGGCGCGTTCGGCTTCCTGGGCCAGGTTCTGGGCGGCGTACAGGTCGCCCAGGTCGCACAGGATGGACGGGTCGCCGGGTTCCAGCGTGGCCGCGCGACGCAACATCTCGTAGGCTTCGCCGACCTGCCCGTTCTGCGCCAGGAGCGCTCCCAGGCGGCTGTGGTAGTGGGCGTTGTCGGGCGCGATCTCCAGGGCGCGCCGGTACTGCTTGATGGCCTCGCCCAGCCAGCCCTTGTGCCCGAAGGCCTCGCCTAGTTGCGCGTGGAGCGCGGGATCGTCGGGCATGAGGCTGATAGCGGATTCCAGCACAGCGATGGCCTCGTCGGGTTCGGCGACCTGGCTCTGGGAAATGGCCAGCGAGCGGCGGTATTCGTGGCGTTCGGGGGCCAACTCCACCGCTCTGCGGAGCGATGCGATGGCGGCATCCATCTGCCCCTGCTCCTGGTACAGGATGCCCATCTCGTGGTGCGCCTGGGCCAGGGAGGGGTCTGCGGACAGGGCTGCCGACAGCGCCCGCCGGGCCTCATCCCGCATTCCCAGGACACGGCACAGTCGGCCGTAGAGGGTCTGCGCCTGCGCCCAGTTGGGGCGGAGTTCCACGGCGCGCTTGCAATGGCCGAGAGCGAGTTTCTCCTGGCCTTCCTGCCCGAGGATGTCCGCCATCTCCAGGAGGGCTTCCGGGCAGTTGGGCGAGAGTTCTAGCGCGCGCTGGAACGCGGACTTGGCCGCTTTGGTATCGCCGGCCTGGCGCAGGACTCGGCCCATGGCCGCGTGGTAGCGGGCTTGCATGGAATCCAGCGCGGCGGCCTGCCCGAATTCGCGCAGGGCGTCGGCCCAGTTGCGGTCCAACTCGTGCAGGACGCCCATTTCGTAGTGCACCGATGCTTGGTCGGGCGCCATCTGGAGGGCCTGCGTGAGCGTGGACTTCGCGCCTTCCAGGTCGCCAGCCTGTTTCTGCATGTCGGCCAGGCGGATGCGGTACGGCAGCGCCGAAGGGGCCAGGGCGACTGCTTTCTGGAGCGCATCCACCGCCTTGGGGATATCGTTGCCCAGGGCGTGGATTTCGGCCAGTTGGGCGTGCAGTTCCGGCTGGCTGGGGGCCAGTTTGAGCGCGGCGAGGGCTTCTTCCCGCGCCTCGTTCAGGCGGCCCAGTTTGGCGGCGGCCGACGCGATGCGCTGGCGGTAGAGCCACTCGGCGGGGGCGAGGGCGCTGGCCTGCCGATAGTGGCCGAGGGCGCGCTCCACGTCGCCCATGTCGGCGTACACCTCGCCGATTTGGAACTGGGCGCGGGGGTCGCCGGGCGCGGTAGCCACAGCCTGCGAGAGCAGGGTCGCGGCGCGGGCGCTCTCGCCGAGCCGGTGCAGGACAGAGCCGAGCCGAAGCGTTGGCTCAATGGATTTTGGCAGGAGTTGCGCGGCCTTCTCATAGACGCCGCGGGCCTGGGCCAAGTGGTCGTTCTTCTCCAGAAGGATGCCCAATTGCAGATAGGCGGCCCCGGCCTCGGGGTTCATGTCCAGGGCCTTGTCCAGGGTGGCCTGAGCCTCGTCAAAGAGGCCGAGCGCCGTCTCCACGCGGGCTACATCCACCAGCGCGTCGGCGTCGGTGGGCGCGAGGCGGGCCGCGGTGCGATAGGCTTCTAGCGCGGCCTCCAGGTTGCCCTTGTCCTCATGGATGGCGCCGGCGGCTCGGTGCGCCTCGGCGACGTTGGGGTTCTCGCGCAAGATGGCCTGTATCTCGTTCATGGCATCATCCGACTGCCCCAACTTCTGGAATAAACGGGCCGTGGCAAGACGGTAGCGAGGCTCACTTGGGTCAATGACCGACGCCTGGCGGTATGCGTTGATGGCCTGGGCCAGTTCGCCTTGTTTCTCCAGCAGGTCGCCGAGTTCGGACATCCACTGGGCCTGACCCGGGCGGGATTCCAACGCGCGGCGGTACAGCTCAACGGCCAGGCCGCGGCGGCCCAGATGGCCTTCGGCCTGGGCCAGGTGTCGCAGATACTCAGCGTCGCCGGACGAGAGTTCTACGGCATCTTGGAAGCGGGCGCGGGCGCCTTGCCAGTCGCCTGCATCGGCGAGGAGCGCGCCGAGTTCGTCGTACCACTCAGCGCGGTCGGGCTGGAGCGCGATGGCCTGTTGCATGCGGGCGATGGCCTCATCCCGCATGCCCTGCTCGGCCAAAACGAGCGCGGCCAGGCGCAGGTAGTGCCCATCGCCCGGGGCCAGTTGGATGGCCTGCCGGTAGGCCGCGAGCGCCTCTCCGAGCCAGCCGCGCTGTTGGTAGGCGCGGCCCAGTTCGGCGAGGATGGCGGGGTTGTTGGGTAGCAGGGAGCCCGCCCGCTGCAGGCGCTCAATGGCCTCGCCGGGCCTCCCCAGGCGATTGAGGGCAACGCCTGCCCAATAGTGGTGTTCAGGGGCGTTGGGCTGGCGGGCGAGGGCCAGGCGGAATTGCGACAGGGCTTCCTCGCCGCGGCCCTCGGCCAGGTGGATGAGCCCTTGCTCGGCGCAGATGACGGCATACAGCGCCGATGCTTCATCCTGCGCGCGTTGCAATTCGGACTGGGCGCGGTCGGGCTCGTTCATGAGTCGGAGGAGCGTGCCGCGCTCCAGGTGGCGGGCGAGGCGCCCGACGTCAAGGGAGCGTTCGGGGTGGTGGAGGTCGGCGATGGCGTCCGTCGCGCGATCTTCGTCCGAGACAGCAGGCTCTTGCGGCATCAACGCCTGGAGCAGATAAGCGCCGGCCTCGGGTTCGCCTGCGTTCATCAGCGCCGCGCCGAGGCTGCGAAGGGTCTCGGCGGGGATGCCCGCGTCCTTGAGGCTGCGCACGACCTTGCCCAGCCGATCGGGTGGCAGGCTCTGCCGGAAGGCACGGGCAGCTAGGGGAGCAAGGGATGGGCTGCCCGCCTGGAGCAGCCGGGCGATGGCGCGTTCCGGCTCGGGGTGCAGCGAAACGTACATCTCCCAGAGGGCGGGGTTGTCGCGCGCCAGGGCCACTTCCTGCGACTCGCTGAGATGGTCGCGCAGGGCGAGGGCGGCCAGATACCGCTGCAACGCCCGATGCGGGAATCGCACGCCGGAGTCGGGCGCGTCCACCAGGAGGCCCATCTGTTTGGCCGAAGCCAGCGCCCCGGTCTTTTGGCCCGTGGCGTGGCGCAACAGGATCTCGTTGGCCTGATGCGCGCTGATGGCGTCGTGCCCCTGGCGCTCCATGTGCTCTGCCAGGGCCGCCAGCCCCATGGCGCGCAGTGCTTGCTCGGGCGAAGGGGAGGCATTGCCCTTGTCGGCGAGGATGCGGGCCAGCGCCGCGAGGACGATCTGGGCAAGGTTCCACCACGGGACCTGGGTCAAGGTCTCCAGGAGTTCCAGCACAATGGACAGGAACAGGGGCAGGTGAACCATGTCCCAGAGGACGCTGTCTCGCCGCAAGATGCGGTTGACCCGCCGCCGCTGCTCGCCGGTGAGCCTGGACGAGAGGATGGCGGTGATGTCATCATCGGACAGCGGGCCCAGACGGACGGCGGGGATGTCGGGCAGTCCCCAGGCGGCCCCAGGCCAGGCTTCGGGCCGGGCTGCGAACACGGCTTTGACCCTGGCGTTGGCTTGGGTCGCGGCGTCGCATATCTCGCGAACCCATTTGGGGCAGGGCGCCGCGCCTATGCGATCCGCTTGGTCTACCAGGAATAGCAGCGATGCGCCGTCTAGCCACCGGCGGGTTGCATCGTCAGCAGTGCTGACGCCATATTTCTCCAGCGCCTGGGAGACGATGCCTTCGGGCGAGGCGTCGGAAGGGCACGCCTCTGCGTCCACAAGGATGGGAACGGGGAGCGTTGTGCCCTCATCCGGCGCGGCGAGGAGAACGCGGTTGGCCGTTTCGTGGGCCAGGTAGGCCAGGAGCGTGCTCTTGCCGGCGAGCGGCTCGCCGAGAACGAGGGTGAGCGGCCACATCGCGATGAGACTTGCGATGTCTTCGGCGCGACCCTGGGCGGCGGCTCGGATCGCCGAGGTGGGCTGCAAATAGGATTGCCAGGCATGGAGCAACCGCTCGTCGCGCAGCAGGGCCTGCAGGTAGTCGGTGGCAGGTCCGCCGGCGGGAGCGCCCTTGGAGGAATGTTTGGCAGCCACGGTTCACCCCCTCTAGATTTTGGAGATCATCCAGAACGCGACAAGACAGATGACGATGCCGCCGCAGCAGAGGAATACGCCGATGCCGACCGCGGTCCGAATGAGTTGGCTCACGGCTTCCACCAGGCGGGCGGCCGAGTCAATGATGGGCGCGATGCCGTCTTCCAGAGCGGCCCGGGTTCCGATTTTCGCCGACTGGGCCGACAGGGTGCGCATGGTCTGCTGATAGTCGCGGGCCAAGATGGTCCAGAGGCCGGCGGCGCATGCGGCGACGCCGATGACAAAGAGGGTGATCGCCATTCCGAGTTGCAAGTTGGTGATCATATGCAAGCCCCTTTCTGGAAGAATCCATGAAATTCGGTCATGCACGTGAATGGATTCGCGCATGTTGCCGACTGCGCGTCTTTCACCCAGAGGGTTGCAAGTTCTATGCCATCCGAGAGGGGCGGCAGAAAACCTGACGGGCCATCCGGGGTGGGGGATGGCCCGTCAGACCGTAGAGAGGGCGAGTTGCGGTAGCCGGCGCCCGGGGAAGGGGCTGGCTCCTATTCCAGTTGATACTTGCGCATCCGGTATCGCAACTCGTCGCGGGAGATCCCAAGTGCGTTTGCCGCGCGGGTCTGGTTGCCGTCGGCGAGGGCTAGCGCCCTGCGAATCAGGTCCTCCTCCAGATGGGCTACGGCGTCTTTGAGGTTGAGGCCGTGGCCGTTGGACGGCGCGCCGTCGGCACCTGCCGGCGTGGGCGCCTCGCAGGGCTGGCAAGCGGCAATCTCGGCGGGGAGGTGCTGGGGCCGAATCTCATCGCCGTCGCATAGGATGATGGCGCGCTCAATGACGTTTCGTAGTTCGCGGATGTTGCCGGGCCACGAGTATGCCTTCAGCAGGCTCAGCGCCTCGGCGGAGACGCCGGCAATGTTGCGGCCGGTGGACCTGTTGAAGTCGTCTATGAACGCGGCGACGAACAGGGGCAGGTCCACGATGCGCTCGCGCAGAGGGGGCAGGTTCACGGTAACGACGCCGAGGCGGTAGTAGAGGTCCTCGCGGAACGTGCCTTCGCGAATGGCCTTGACCAGGTCCTGGTTGGAGGCGGCGATGATGCGGATGTCCACCCTGATGTCGCGGGTGCCGCCCACTCGTCTCAGAGTGCGGGTTTCCAGTACCCGCAGGAGTTTCGTCTGCATCTCGGGCTTCATGCCGCTGATTTCGTCCAGGAAGAGCGTACCGCCATCGGCAGCCTCAATGAGGCCTTTTTTCTGCTTGTGCGCTCCGGTGAAGGCGCCGGCTTCGTAGCCGAAGAGTTCGCTTTCCAGCAGGGCGTCGGGGATGGCGGCGCAGTTCAGGGCGACGAAGGCCTGTTCCGCGCGGTTGCTCTGCTGGTGGATGGCGTTGGCGACGACTTCCTTGCCCGTGCCGCTTTCGCCCTGCAACAGGACGCTGGCGTTTGTCGGCGCGACGCGCATCAGGAGTTGCGCGATTGCTTTCATCTGCGGGGTTTCGCCCACGATCCAGGTGAGCGCGTAGCGGTTGCGGGCTTCCCGTCGCAGGCGGCGGATTTCCCTGCGCATGGCGGAGGCCTCCAGTGCCTTGGCCGCCACCAGGAGGAGCGTGTCCAGGTTGTAGGGCTTCTTCATGTAGTCGTAGGCGCCCAGTTTCATGGCCTGCACGGCGCAGTCTATCTCGCCGTGGCCCGTAACGATGATGACCGGGATGTCGGGCTCCTCCTCGCGGATGACCCTGAGCACGTCCAGACCGTGCATGTCGGGCAGTTGCTGGTCCAGCAGGACCAGGTCCACCTCCTGGCGGCGGATGATGTCCAGCCCTTCTTGTCCGGTGAGCGCGCCGAGGCTTTCGTATCCGGCCTCGCGGAGGTCTTCCTGGACGAAATGGTTGAGCGTTTGTTCGTCGTCAACGATGAGTATCGTCGCGGCCATTCTGCTCCCCTCACAGTAGAATCTACGCGGCGACCGGCAGGTCAACGGTGAACACGGTGCCGACGCCTTCCTTGCTGCGCACCGAGATGGTGCCGCGGTGGTCGGTGATGATGCGGCGGGTGATGGCCAGGCCCAGGCCGGTGCCTTTGGCCTTTGTCGTTACGAACGGTTCAAAGATCTTAGGCAGTTTGTCCTCTGGGATGCCGACGCCGGTGTCGGCCACCTCAATGCGAATCCACTCATCCGGCCCGATGGCCACGTCTTGCTGTAGTCTGTCGGCGGCAGGCTCGGGGATAAGCCGCACCTTGCGCACGCTGATGCGCAGGTCGCCGCCGTTGGGCATGGCGTCCAGCGCGTTGCTGATGAGGTTGGACAGGGCCTGGTCCAGCCGCAGGGGGTCAACCAGGCAGGAGCCGATGCCCGGGGCGTAATTCTTGGTGATGCGGATGCGCTTCTCGGCGGCCTTGCCATGCCAGCGAGCGAGAACGTTCTCCACGATGTCCGGGACCTGCGCGGGAACCAGGTCCAGCGTGGGCGGGCGCGAGATCATCAGCACGTTCTCTATCAGGCGATTGACCCGTTCGGTTTCCTCCAGGATGAGTTGGATGGCGCGCTGCTGGGCGGGGTCGGTGATCTTGCGTGCGAGATGCTGGATGCCCGCGCTGATGGAGCCCAGCGGGTTGCGGAGTTCGTGGGCCAGGACGGCGGCCATCTCGCCCAGGTCGGCCAGCCGATCCAACTTGCGCTTCTCCTCCTCTATCTTCTTAATCTCGCTCAGGTCGCTGAAGACCAGCAGGAGGCCGGTTACGACGCCCTGATTGTCGCGAAGGGGGGACGTGTTCAGGCCGATGGGGATTTCGTGCCCGTCGCGGTGGGTGATGACCGTTTCGTAGTTGGAGCACGGCGTGCCCTTGTGCAGGGTCTCGGAGAGGATCTCCTGCAGCCCGTTGGACGAGACGAGCACCTGATGCACCGGCTTGCCCAGCAAGTGCTCGCGCGGATAGCCGATGATCTTGGCGGCGGCGATGTTGGTGGATGTGATGCGGCCGGACAGGTCCACCGTGATGAGGCCGTTGGTCATGCTCTGGAGCACGTTCTCGTTGAACTGCTTGATGACGAACAGGTCGCCGATGGCGGTGCGCAATTCTGTGAAGAGCATGGCGTTCTCAATGGCGACGCTGATTTGGTTCGCCACGGCTGTGAGCAGGTCCACATCCTCCTGCGTGAACCACCGCTGTTTCTGGCTGGCGACGTTCATCACGCCGAGAAGCCTGTCCTTTGCCCGCAACTGGGTGCTGACAAAGGAGCCGAGGTGCGGTTGCGAGGTCTGGGGCCACCAGGCTCCGGCCAGTTGGGCCACGTTGCCGTTGGAGGCGGTGATGGTGGCGCCGCCGTTCGGCTCGTTGAAGGGCTGGGACTGCACGGCCAGGACGGGCGGCTCGCCACGATAGACCCGCAGCACCAGGTTTCCGGTGTCCTCGTCAAACAGGTAGATGGCGCCCATGTCGGCCCCGACGACGTCCAGCACCTTGTCCAGCGCCGCGTCCAGGATTTCGTCCAGTTCCAGCGACCGGCCGACGGTGGCGGAGACGGCATTGAGCGCGGATAGGTTGCGGTTGCGTCGCAGGAGTTCACGCTCCATTGCCTTGCGCTCGGTGATGTCGCGCGCGAGAATCTGAATCACCTTGCGGCGGTCAAACTCTATGACGCTGGCGCTGATGTCCACATCCATGCGGGTGCCGTCCTGCCGGACGAAGACCATGTCGTCAAAGGTGCCCGACCCGTTGAGCAGCACCTCCTGCAACCTGCCAACGCTGCGCTCGCGCAGGTCGGCGGGGAAGAGGTCGCTGAGGCGCATGTGAAGGAGGGCCTCGCGCCGATAGCCTGTGAATTGCTCGGCCTTGCGGTTGACCTCCAGGATGCCCGTATCGGCGGGATGGATGGAGAAGATGGCGTCGTTGGCGTTTTCAATGAGCACGCGCTGGCGCTGCTCGGATTCGCGCAATTTGTGGGTGCGTTCGTGAATCTGGCGGCTCATGGAGCGAAACCACGCATAGGTAACCGCCGCCAAGAGGCAGAGGGCCAGCGCGCCTGCGCCAGCCAAGAGCAGCCAGTTGTCGGGCAGGGCGTTGCCGTCGCTGGGAACGGCGCCGAACCATTTGCGGACGATCTTGTCCTTGACGTTGTTGCTTTCCAGAGCCGTTAGCCCCGCATTGAGGAGGGCCAGGAGTTCGGTGTTGTTCTTGCGGACGGCGATGGCGTATCCGCGGCGGCGGAGGGGCTCTCCGACAGCCTTGACGAGGCCGCTCAGGTTGTTGCGCTGGATGACGTTGCGGCTGGAAAGTTCGTCGCCGACGAAGGCTTCCACCTCTCCGGCCAGGAGCCGATTCAGGCCGTCTTGGATGCTGGGGACGGGGACGGCCTGGATGGCGGCGTTGGACTGCACCAGGTAGGCCGCCGGGCTGTTGCTCACGACGGCTACGGTGCGGCTGGCCAGGTCCGAGAGGCCGTGGATATCCAACCTGTCCGCCGTTACGAAGATGGCCTGGGCGTTGCTCAAGTAGGGCTGGGTGAAGGCGTAGAAGGGGGCCAGTTCCGGGCCAGGTTCCTGGCCCATGATGCCGTCAATCTCGCCGACGGACAGGGCGGCGCGGGCGTCCTGCACGGCCATGGGGATCACCCGGATGTCGGCATTGAGCGCCAGCGCCAGGCCCGCGACGAGTTCCTGATCAAACCCGTTGTAGATGCCCGCCTCCGAGGGGAAGAAGAAGGGCGGGTTGTTGGGCTGCGACGCGATGACGATTTGACCGTGCTTTTGAAGCCAGGCGCGCTGCGCCTCCTGCGCGCTTGGGGTGCTTTGTGCGCGCGTGGGGCTCCACACGAACCGGTAGGCCAGCCCGCCGAGGAGTAGCATCAGCGTAAGGATTAGGGCGAACCGCCAGAGTTTGCGCATGTCTCGTG
This sequence comes from Caldilineae bacterium, assembly GCA_037446815.1. Lineage (GTDB taxonomy): Bacteria > Chloroflexota > Anaerolineae > DTLA01 > DTLA01 > DTLA01. The sequence goes on from JBBIHX010000007.1 coordinate 28,560, forward strand.
AACCCTCCTGGACGCGCTCATGAGCCACGGAGTCGGGCAGGAAGGATGCCGAGTTCCTGCCGGTATTTGGCCACCGTGCGGCGCGCGATGGGATAGCCGCGCTGCGCCAGGCGCTTCGCCAGTTCCTGGTCGCTCAGGGGGCGCTTCTCTTGCGCGATGATTTCCAGCAGCACGTCTTTGACGGCCAGGGACTCGTCAAAGAAATCGGCAAGAGGGATGACGCGCCCGTTGGGAAGAAGAGCGTACTTGTTGGCGATGGCGCGGCTCACGGTGGATTCGTGGACTCCGATATGTTCTGCCAGTTCTGCCCGCGTGATGGGTTTGATGGAACGATTGCCGTTTTCCAGAAACTCGGCTTGATAGTTGACCAGCCAATCCCCTATCATTTGCAGCGTTTGCCAACGCTGATTGACGCACCGAATGAACAGTTTGCCTCTGGACATGTAGTCTTTCAGTTGCTGTTTGGCCTCTTCACAGGATGGGTCGTCCTTGCTCTCCAATTCCTGGGCCAGCCGCTTGTACTCCGGAGAGATTCGGAGCGTGAACGAGCGGCCGGGGAGGACCTCCACCTCAAAGCCCGTGTCGGGCGCGGGCCGCCGCCGGATGGCGATGTCGGGGCGGATGTAGACGGTGTCCGAGGCGGGTTTGGCCTCGCCCAGGGCCCAGTGCGCGTGGGCGGGCTTGGCGTTGAGATTAGTTCTGATGAATTCGTATTCGGCGCGGATTTCCTCTTCTGTTACCCCGAGCCGCCGCGCCAGCGCACGCACCTGCTGTTTGAGGAAGAGTTCCCATTCGGCGATGATGGCCTCGGCTAGGGGGCGGGGCTTGCCATCCTCGTGCAGGCGGCGCAGTTGGATGAGGAGCGCCTCCTGCGGGCCGCTGGCGCCGATGCCCGGCGGGTCCAGACGCTGGAGTTCGACGATCACGCGCCGGACGCGGTCGCGGGTTACGCCGAGGTTGGCCGCAACGTCCTCGGCCGACACGGTGAGGTAGCCGTGGCTGTCCAGGCTGTCTATGAGGTACTCCGCGATGGGGTGATCGTCCTGCGCGAGGGCGGGGCGTATTTGCCAGGTCAGGTACTCGGCGAGGCTCGTCGTGCCCGGCACCCGCGAGATTGGGTCGTCGTCCTCGTCGTCCCAGTCGGGGGAACGGTAATCCTGGTAGTTCCAGCCCTCTGGTTCCCAGTCGTTGGCCCGGGGCGGCTTTCTGCCCGCGCAGTACGGGCACTGGGACCCGCGCAAAGGGGCGCCGCACAAGGGGCACTGCTCGTGCTCAATCACCTCTAGCACGGGGTTTTGTTCCACCTCTTGAGCAACGGCCTGCTCCAGTTCAGCCGAAGACATGGCCAGCACTTCGTTGGCGATAATCAGTTGCGGCGTGATCTTCAGTTGACTTTCAAGCCTCTGCTCAAGGTACAGCGACATGGTGCACCCTCCTGCGAGTTCAGGCCAGGATGGTCTCTATGCCCAGGCGCGCGATGGCGGAGATCATGTCGGGCGGCAACTCTCTGCCCGTTACCACTTTGTGGACGGCGGTGAGGGGGGCAAAGGAGACCAGGGCTACCTTGCCGAACAGGTTGTGTTGCGCCAGCAAGATGACTTCTCGCGCCGCCTGGATCATGGCCTGCTTCACGGTGATTTCCTCCAGTTGCGAGGTGGTGAGGCCGCGCTCCTGGTCAATGCCCGGAGCAGTCAGGAACAGTTTGTCCACCTGCATTCCCCTCAACGTTTGTTCGGCGACGTAGCCGACAAGGCCCTGGCGAAGGCCGCGCACAAGGCCGCCGGTGAGGATGGCGCTGACGCCGAAGGACTCGCTGAGTTCCAGCGCGACTTCCAGGTTGTTGGTCAGCACCGTCAGGTTCCGGCGGGTGGCCTTGATGCGGCGGGCCAGTTGGAGCGTGCCCGGGCCGGAATCAATGATGATGGTTTCGCCCTCGTTTACCAGCCTGCTGGCCGCGATAGCCATTCGGGTCAGTTCCTCCCCCTGGATTTTGGCCAGGTCTGCCGCGGGTTCGGGTGTGCGCTCCTCCGCAGGTAGCGGCTCCTCCGGTGCTGCGATCTGGGACACGGCTCCTCCGTGCGTGCGCTTGATGACGCCCTGCTGGGCCATTTCCGCCAGGTCTCGGCGGATGGTGCTTTCGGAGGTGTTGAAGCGGGTTGCCAGTTCGGCGACGGTAACGAAGGGCTCCTCCTCCAGCACTTTGCGGATGGCGGCCTGCCTGTCTTCTTTTGTCATGGCGATCCTCCTTCGGAATGATGCAATCGCCGCGACTGGGTGCTGCCTCGCTCGCCAAGTTGAGCGGGCCTGATGGTACGATGGGCAAGTCGCCATCGCGGTGGGAAGCCAGCAGTCCCGTTCCCGGCAGCAGTGGGGTTCGTTGGCAATTGGGCCCTGCGCGTCGCGCATATTGAGCGTTATTGGTTATGCTCAATATCGCGCAGGCATTTGCGCAATTGCGCGAACCCTCCTTGCTCTACGCTTGTATTATAGCATACTTTTAGCGAAAAGTCAAGGGGTTTTTGCGCGAATTTTGGGTGAATTCGGAGATGATGCTAGCAAATGAGCGTCATCATGCGCGATATTGCGCAGTCGGTGATTGCAAATGCGCAATAATGCGCAACGTGCTGCTGGTTGTGGCAAGATGGTGCGCGAAAGCGCGCAGCGGGCGAGGATGGAGTGGGGGAGCGGAGAACGCAGTGAAAGACGGGCGGGGTGCCCGCCAAGGCAGGGGATGGCGGGGAAGAGCAGTGCCCGGCGCCTAGCCGCGCTGTGGGTCTGGCGGCGTCTCCGCGTCGTCGCTGCCCTTGGTAACACCCTGCTGGATGGCCATGATGCCGTTGTTGACGGTGCGCAGGATTTGCTCCAATTCGCGCTGGAGCTTGCCGAGCACTTCTACCACGTAGTCGTCGGCGCCCTTGCGGATGCTCTCGGCGTCTCGCTTGGCGCGTTCCAGGATGGTGTTGGCGCGCACCATGGCCGCCTTGGTGATCTCGCTCTCCTCGGTAAGGCGGGCGGCCTCTTCGCCGGCCAGGGCGACGATGCGTTCGCGCTCCTCGCGCGCCTGGGCGAGGACGCGCTCTTTCTCCTGGAGGAGTCGCTTGGCCTGCTGCACTTCCTGCGGGATGCGCGCGCGCATCTCATCTATGATTCGCAGCATCTCTTCTTCGTTGACGATGACGTCGGAGGTAAGGGGGATGTGCCAGCCATTGTTGACGGCGGCTTCCAGTTGGTCAATTAGGTGCAGGATGTCCATCGCGATCCTCCGTTCTGCGCGAGCAGGGTCGGCCTGCTGTCCTAGTGTGTGGCGTCGCCACTCAATCGCGGAGGGAGACGAGCGGGATTTTCCCGCTGCCGTCGGCCCCCAATGTCCTCAACCGCTCCACGAGGGCTTTAGCCACGTGCGGCGGAACCATCTGGTCTATGCAACCGCCGGCGATGGCCACTTCCTTGACGATGCTGGAACTCAGGAAAGCGTGCTCCAGGCTGGTAACCAAACACACCGTCTCAATTTCGGGCGCGAGTTTCTTGTTGGTCAGGGCCATCTGATACTCCAACTCAAAGTCATACGTTACCCGCAGCCCTCGGACGATAACCTGTGCTTTTCTACGGCGAAGGTATTCTACCGTAAGACCCTCGTATGTGTCCAATTCAATGTTGGGCACGTCGCCGAGCGCCTGGCTCATCATGGCGAGCCGCTCCTCGGAGGAGAACAGCAGGTTCTTGAGGGGGCGGGCGTACACCGCGATGATGAGCCGGTCAAATATCTTGGCAGCGCGCTTCGCAATGTCCATGTGCCCATAGTGGACGGGGTCAAACGTTCCCGGATACACGGCTACGCTCATGGCCTTCTCCTTTCGTCGCGTCGGTGCTAACTCAGGTCGCCTTTGTGTTGCCAGAACTCGCGCACTTGCTCGGCGAGCAGTGCATGCTCCGGGCTGGTCAGGTCAGGGTCCCGTTCAAAGATGCGCAGGGCTTGGCGCCGCGCCTCCTCCAGGATGCGTGTGTCGCTCAACTTGGCGAGGCGCAGGTCGGGCAAACCGCTCTGGCGGGTGCCGAAGAACTCGCCTGGGCCTCGGAGTTCCAGGTCCTTCTCCGCCAGTTTGAACCCATCGTGAATCTGCTCAATGGCACGCAGGCGTTCCTGGCTTTCGGGCGTGGCCGAGTCGGAGATGAGGATGCAGTAGGATTGGTGCTCGCCCCGACCGACGCGCCCTCGGAACTGATGCAACTGGGCCAATCCGAACCGATCCGCGCCTTCCACCATGATAACCGTGGCATTGGGAATGTCAATTCCCACCTCCACGACGGAGGTGGACACCAGGATGTGGTAGTCGCCCTCGCGGAATCGGCGCATGACCTCGTCCTTCTCGTCGCCGCGCATTCTGCCGTGGAGAAGCCCGAGCCGCAGGTCGGGGAACACGTCGCTCTGGAGCCGGCGGTGCTCCTCCACGGCGGCTTTGACGTCCAGCGCCTCGGATTCCTCTATGAGCGGGCAGATGATGAAGGCTTGGCGTCCCTCCGCAATCTGCTTGCGGAGGAAGGTGTAGGCCCTTTCGCGGTCGCGCTGGGGCAGCCAGTAGGTCTTGATCTGCTGGCGGCCGGGCGGCATCTCGTCAATCACCGAGATGTCCAAGTCGCCGTAGAGGGTGAGGGCGAGGCTGCGCGGGATGGGCGTGGCGCTCATGACTAGCATGTGGGGGTTGAACCCTTTGTCGCGGAGCGTGGCCCGCTGCATGACGCCGAAGCGGTGCTGCTCGTCTATAACCACGAACGCCAGGTCCTGAAAAGCGACGGAGCCCTGAATCAGGGCGTGGGTGCCGATGATGAGGTTCGCCGTTCCCTCTTGTATCTCCTGCCGCACGCGCTCCTTCTCGCCGTTGCTGAGGCTGCCGATGAGGAGACGAACGGTCAGGCGGTCCTTGCCGATGCCGGAGGCCTCCAGGATGCGCGTGATGGTGCGATAGTGCTGCTCGGCCAAGATCTCGGTGGGGGCCATGAGGGCTGCTTGCGCTCCGTTGTCCAGCGCCGCCACGAGCATGCCGGTGAGGGCCACGACCGTCTTGCCGGAGCCCACGTCGCCCTGCAGCAGGCGGCTCATGGGCTGGGGTTGCGCAATATCGCGCAGAATCTCATCCATTGCCCGCCTTTGCGCTTGCGTGAGTTCAAAGGGGAGCGACCGGACGAAGGCTTCCACCGTCTGCGGGTTCACGCGCAGGGGGCGCCCGGCCTGCTCACGCCATTTGCGCCGCTGACGGAGCACGCCCAACTGGATGACGAGGAACTCGTCAAAGCAGAGCCGCCGCCGCGCCTGTTCCAACTTTGCCGTGTCGTCGGGGAAATGAATTTGGGCGATGGCCGTGGGCAGGTCCACGAGGTTCGCGTCGCGCCGCACGTCTTCGGGGAGCGGGTCGGGCAGCCGCGAGGCCCAGTAGTCCACGGTGCGCTTTTGCACGCGGCGCAACCAGCGCGGACTGATGCCTTCGGTGAGGGGGTAGATGGGCACGAGACGGGCTGTGTGGATGGCCTCGCCGTTGGACAGTTCCCATTCGGGCGACTGCATCACCAGGTGGCCCAGGTAGACATCCGTCTTGCCGCTGAGGATGATGCTGCGGCCCTGCTGGAACTGCTTGTCCAGGTAGGGCTGATTGAACCACGTGGCCTGGATGGTTCCCGACCCGTCGGCGAGGGTAACGGTGGTGATGTGCATGCCGCGCTGCGATTTGCGGCTCTGCACATCCCAGATTTGGCCGAGGACGGTAACCTGCTCGCCGGGCCGCAACGTGCCGATGGGCCGAATGGCGCTGTAGTCGTCGTAGCGGCGCGGGAACAGCATGAGGAGGTCGCGGATGGTGCGAACGCCAAGTTTCTCCAGTTTCTCGGCGTAGCCCGCGTTGATGCCAACGAGCCTTGTAACGGGCGCGTCCAGGCCAAGCCCGCCACGCGGCGCTTCGCGAGGAGGGGCGGGGGGCGCGGGCCTGGCAACGGGGCGGGCCGAGGCGGGCGGGGGCGCGGGCGGGGTCTCGGCTCCTTCGCCCTCCAGCCGCGCGACGGTCTTGCGGATGGCGCGGATGACCTCTGCGCGCCCCTCCGCGGTGGAGCGGGTGGGGTAGGCAGTGATGAGGTCTCCGATCTGGCGCACGAGCGCCTGCTTGTCGGCGCTCGGGTACGCTTCGGAGGCTTCCTTGAGCCAGTGGCTGGCCAGTTTGTCCAATCCCCCGATGACGGCGTCGTTCCTGTAGTCTCTCTGCTCCTCCAGGTCAAGGATTCTCAACAGTTTCTCTGCAACAGGATTCATCCGCGTCTCCGGACTGTCGTTAGAGTGAGCGTAAGAAGGCGCAGGCGCGTCAGCGCTTCGTGATGCAGGCGAAGCCTACCGCGCCCGGGCCGGCGTGCGTCCCGATGACGGAGCCCGCTTCTATGATAGCAGGTTTCACGCCGGAATTCAAGCGGGAGAGGCGCGTCGCAAACCAGTCGGCGACTTCGGCCGCCGCGGTGTGCAGCACGACGAGGTGGTCAAAGGGGGCGTGCGTCTGGGCGATTTCCAGCAACCGATGGAGCGAGTTCTCCCGATGGCGGGTGCGGGCCAGCTGCTCCAGACGGTTGTCAAAGACCTGGATGACAGGGCGGATGCTCAGGAGTCGGCCAAGGGTGGCGCTGATGCGGGTGAGCCGGCCGCCGCGACGCAGGTATTCCAGCGTGTCCAAAACCGCGATGACCCGCGTTCGCGGCTTCAGGCTATTCAGCAGGTGAATCAACTGTTCCAGGGTGGCGCCTTTGCGGGCTGCCTTGGCGGCCTCAAGCACCATGAGGCCAAGGCCCATGGACAACAGGCCGCTGTCGTAAACGCTGACGTTGCGTTCGGCCAGGGATTCGGACGCGAGTTGCGCGGCGCCGAAAAGCCCGCTGAAGGTGGAGCCGAGATGAATGCCGAGGACCGGCTCCCCGCTTTGGCCGGCTTGCGCGTAGGCCTCCATAAATTCGCCGACCGACGGTTGCGACGTGGTGGGTAGGGTGGGGGAGGCTACCAGGCGGGCGAAGAACTCGCCGGTGGAGATGTCCACGCCTTCGCGGAACGACTCCAGGCCGAAGTTGACGATGGCCGGAACGACATGGATCCCGTGCTCGCGCGCCAGTTCCCGAGGGATGTCCGACGTGCTGTCGGTTACGATTCTGACCAAGGTTCGCTCCTGGCCGAAGCCCTAGATGTCCTCAAAGACGACGACGCCCATGGCTCCGGGGCCTACGTGGCTGGCGAGAACGGGGCCATAGGGCACGACGGGCGTCTCCACGGACGGAAAGTACTCTCGGAGCAACTCGCGCAGTTGGTGGGTCTCGTCGTTCTCCTGCTCCTGGAGAATCCAGAGTTCCTTGATTCGGCTGAATTCGGAGACGAATTCGGCGAGTTTTTCAATGGCCTTGGCCCGCGTCCGCACCTTCTCCAACGGCTGGATTTCGCCGTCCTCAAGGATGAGCAAGGGTTTGATGTTGAGCATGCTGCCGAGGAGGGCCTCGGCTTTGCCGATGCGACCGCCGCGCTCCAAGTAGTCCAGCGTGTCTACGAAGAAGACGAGGTAGATGCGGGGGATGAGCCCGCGGACGTAGGGAATCAGTTCATCCAGCGTCATGCCGGAGGCGGCTGCCTTGGCGGTTTCGCGGGCCAGGACGGCCAGGCCGGCCGACGTGGTTTGGGAATCCACGACGTGGATACGCGTGCGACCCAGGAGGGCTTCAGCGGCGGCCTGGGCGAATGCGAAGGTCTGGCTCAGTTTGGCGGACAGGTGGATGGATAGGACTTGGTCCGTCTTGCGGGCGACGGCCCGATACACCTGGCGGAAATCTTCCACCGTGGGGGGCGACGTAACGGGCCCGGTGGATGAGCGCCGCATGCGGGTGAACATCTGCTCGCTTGAAATGTCCACGCCTTCCCGAAAGACCTGGTCTCCGAACCGAATGTACAGGGGCACCACCTGGATGCCGTACTGCTCGCATTCGGCCGGCGAGAGTCCTGCGGTGCTATCGGTAACGATAATCGGGCGTGCCATTCCTCCTCCTCTGCGGTGTGCCTCTCCGACAGACTGGTTAGGCGATCATTATTCCAGGGAAAGGATGTAGGGATAGTGCGGCTGCCCGCCGCTGATGATCTCTACCTCCAGGTGGCTGAACTGCGCCTTGATCTTGTCGGCCAGGGCCTGGGCTTCCGCTTCCCCCACGTCCTCACCGTAGTATATCGTAAGAATCTCGCTTTCGTCCAGCGGCAGGGATTCCAGCGCGCTGAGGATGACCTGATGGTAGTCGGCGCCGGTGAATTTCAGGTCGCCGTTCACCAGGCCGATGATGTCGCCTTCTCGGACGGCGAGGCCGTTGACGCGCGCCGAGCGTACCGCGCGCGTAACTTCCACGGTCTGAACGCGCCCGAAGGCTTGCTCCATGATCTGAGCATTGGCGGCCGCGTCGGCCTGGTAGTTGAAGGCCAAGAGCGACGCGATTCCCTGCGGGATGGTCTTGGTGGGAATGACGAAGACATTCTTGCGAGACAGGGTTTTGGCCTGCTGCGCCGATAGGATAACGTTGCGGTTGTTGGGGAGCACGATGACGTTGTCGGCCTTGACGCCCTCTATGGCCTTGAGCAGTTCCTCGGTGCTGGGGTTCATGGTCTGGCCGCCCGAGACAACGGCGCTGGCGCCCAGGCTCTCAAAGACGCGGCGCAGGCCGGCCCCCGGCGCGACGGCCACCGTGGCGATGTTGCAGATTTCCTCGGCGGAGACGGGGGGCTTGGTCTGGGCCTGCACGAACTCCTGGTACTGCTCCTGCATGTCTTCCACGATGACGTGGCTGATGGAGCCGAGGCTGGCGCCGTAGTTGATGGGCGTGCCGGGCGTGGGGGTGTGGACGTGCACCTTGATGGTCGTGCTGTCGCCCACAACCATGACGGAGTCGCCCATCTCCGAGATTTTCTGTCGGACGGCCTCTACATCCAGGTTGTGGCCGTGGATGATGAACTGGGTGTCATAGCCGTATTCGGCTTCGGCATGGGGAACGGTCAGTTCCGCATGGGCTACAGAAATCGGAAGCATCTCCACAGTTTCACCTCGCGCAAATCGGAGGGCGCCCTCCAGGATGATGGCGAGACCCTGCCCGCCCGCGTCCACGACGCCTGCTTCCTTGAGCACGGCGAGGAGGGAGGGGGTGCGGCTGACGGAATGCCGCGCTTCCTCCACGGCGGTCTCCAGGAGCGCCACGATGTCGTCGGTATCCTCAACAGCGCGGGCACAGGCATCGGCGACCTCGCGCGCGACCGTGAGGATGGTGCCTTCTACAGGCTTCAGCACGCCTTTGTAGGCTGTAACCGCGCCTTCGCGCATGGCGGCGGCAAGGTCGGCGGCGGTGAACGAGTCTTTCTTGTGCAGGTAGCGCGCCATGCCGCGGAGCAACTGGGACAGAATGACGCCCGAATTGCCGCGAGCGCCCATGAGCGCGCCGTGGGCGACTTTCTGGATAACCTCGCTGGCCGACTCGCCGGGGTTGTCGCCCACTTCCTTGATCGCCGACTGGAGCGTGAGCATCATGTTCGTGCCGGTATCCCCGTCGGGCACCGGAAATACGTTCAGGGCATTCACTGCCTGGACGTGTTGCTCAAACCAGGCGGCGCTTACGCGCAACGCTTTGAACAGGCCTTCCCCGTCGCAGACGCGCACGGTATCTCTTCTTCTCGGTGTATGGGTTCTGTCTGGGGTTTCCGACGCCAAATTCCCGTTCCTCGCTTTCCGTGCAGGGTGGTGGCGCAGGGAGCGCGTCAGTCGGCGCTGCTGACCCGCAATCCTTGAACGTGAACGTTGACTTCCTTGACGGGCACGCCAAGGGCTTTTTCCACGCTGAACCTTACGGCGCTCATGATGTTGTTGGCGACGACCGAGATGCGCGTTCCGTACTCAATGACGACGTACAGGTCGATGCGAATCTCGTTGCCGTCCAGCCGAACCTGGACGCCGCGCCTGCTTCGGTCGCCGGTGAGCACTTCCACGATGCCATCGCGGACGTTGGCCGGGGCCATCCCCACGACGCCGTAGGACTTGAGCACCGCCTGGCTTGCGATGCTGGCGATGGCAGCCGGCGACACTTCAATTCTGCCCAGTCTGGTTTGTTCTGTCATAGGAATCCTTCACTCCTGCGCCTGTGTGCTCCGGGCCGGTTGCAAAACGCAACGCGTCATTTTGCCGAAAACGCGAACCTGTGCTAATATGGCTTGGTGCGCAATGTGCGCCGCACGCATTTCTTGATCTTGCATTATGAAAGGGGTCAGGTTCTATGGCAAAATGTGAAATGTGCATGCGCGGGCCTCAGTTTGGGCACAACGTGAGCCATTCCAATCGGCGCACCAACCGCCGTTTTGATGTGAACGTTCAGATGGCCACAATCGTGATTGATGGCCGCAAGAAGCGCGTTCGCATCTGCTCTCGCTGCCTGAAAACGCTCCAGAAAGCGTAACGCTTCCCGAGGTTCCACGCAAGGCCAGCCCCGCGCTGGCCTTTTCTATTGCCTCTAACCCTGCTTCAGGGCAATCGCTTCGCGAAGACGGCGTATGGCCGCGGCAATCGGGATGTCTGCCGCGAAGATGGCCGCGCCCGCCACGATGATGTCGGCCCCGGCCTGGGCCACACGCGGCGCGGTCTGCGGGTTCAACCCGCCGTCCACTTCAATCACGGGCCGACGGTCTCGGCCATCCAGCCACTGGCGCAGGCGCGCGATCTTGGCCGTCATGGTGTCAATGTACTTCTGCCCCCCGAACCCGGGGTTGACGGTCATGATGAGCACCAAGTCCACGTGATCCAGAATCTCTTCCAAGACGGTGATGGGGGTGGCGGGATTCAACGATACCCCCGGCGCCGCGCCCAGTTCCCGGATGCGTTGCACCGTGCGGTGAAGGTGCGGGCACGCTTCGTAGTGGACGGTGAGGATGTCCGCACCGGCCTCGCGGAAGGCTTCCAGGTATCGCTCCGGCTTCTCTATCATCAGGTGGACGTCCAGGGGCAGGGCTGTGCTGCGCCGCGCGGCGCTGACCAGCACAGGCCCCGCCGTGATGTTGGGCACGAATTGCCCATCCATCACGTCCACGTGGATATAGTCCGCGCCGCCATGCTCGGCCTCGGCGATTTGCTCGCCCAGCCGCGCGAAGTCGGCGGATAGAATGGATGCGGAGATTCGGGTCATAATGCTATCTTACCCGTTCTTCTGCGAAAACGCAAGAATTCGCTTGCGGCGAGTCGGTTCCAAAGTCTGCTGGCATCTACCGTCATTCTGAGCGGCGAAGCCGCGAAGAATCTCGCTGACCGAGATGCTTCGCCTTCGGCTCAGCATGACAGAGTGGGGAGGCGGCGTCCGGGACAGACCAACACAAGATAAAACCGAGTCCTTGCGGCAAACGTTCACAGTGCGGCTGCACGGTGCGGAACGCGGCCGGCCACGGCAGACGGCGGGCTATGGCTGTGCCTGGACGGCGCGCGCCCTGAGTTGGCCGCACGCCGCCTGGATGTCGGTGCCGCGCCCCAGGCGAACGGTGCAGGCGATCCCGTTCTCGGTGAGGATGGTCTGGAATTGGCGGACGCGCTCGCGGGGGCTGGGCCGCCATGGGGAGTTGGGAATCGGGTTCACGGGAATCAGGTTGACGTGCGCCGGCAGGCCGCGCAGGAGCGCCGCCAGGGCATGGCCGTGCTCGGGCTTGTCGTTGAGGCCGGCGATGAGGGCGTACTCAAACGTAACGCGGCGGCCGGTCAACTTTACATAATCGCGAACGGCATCCATGAGCGGGCCGATGGGGTAGGCGCGGTTGATCGGAACCAGTTGGTCGCGCAAGGCGTCGTCGGGCGCATGGAGCGAGATCGCCAGGCGCACCTGGGACCGCTCTTGAGCGAACCGACGGATGCCGGGGATGAGGCCGACGGTGGAGATGACGATGTGCCGCGCACCCAAGCCCAGGCCAGCGGGGTCCATGAGAATGGACACGGCCCTCCAGACGGCGTCGTAGTTGGCAAAGGGCTCGCCCATGCCCATGAACACGACGTTGGTAACGCGGGTGGATTGTGCCGCGAGAAGCCGCGCAAAGGCGAGCACCTGGCCGACGATTTCGCCGGCGGTGAGGTTGCGCCGCAGCCCGCCCTGGCCCGTGGCGCAGAACACGCACCCCATCGCGCAGCCCGCCTGCGTGGACACGCACACGCTTTCGCGGGTCTCGTACCGCATCCAGACGGTCTCAATGATTTCGCCGTCGGCAAGGCGCAGGGCGAGTTTGCGCGTTTGGCCGTCTTCCGATAGATGCTCGGCGAGAGGCTCAAAAGGAGCGAGGGTGAATGCGGCTTCCAGGCGCTGGCGAAGCGCGACCGGCAGGTTGGTCATCTGGGCGAATTGCAGCACGCCTTGCTTGTAGGCCCAGTTCCAAACCTGCCGGGCGCGGTAGGTCGGTTCTCCCCACTCCTTCAGGCGGGCCTCCAGTTCGGGAAGCGTGAGATCAAGGAGCAGTTCCACAGCGCGCTCAATCGTTTCTGCGCAGCCCGCCCAGGAGGAAGACGTAGTACAGGAGGGTGGAGATGCTCTGGGCGGCGGCAGCCACATAGGTCAGCGCGGCAGCCGACAGCACCGACTTGGCTCCGTTGGACTCCTGCTGGGTTACCAGCCCCGCCTTGGTGAGCATCTGCATGGCGCGCGCACTGGCGTTGAGTTCCACCGGAAGCGTGATGAGCGAGAAGACCGCCGCGCCCGCGAAGGCGATGACTCCCAACACCGCCAGGTCGTACGCCTGGAGCAGGAAGCCGATGATGAACAGGATGGGGCCGAGCCACGTGCCGATGTTGACGATGGGGACGATGGCCGAGCGCACGCGCAAGGGGCCGTATCCCTCGGCGTGCTGCACGGCATGGCCGACCTCGTGGGCGACGATGCCCAGGGCCGCCACCGACGGGGAGTTGGCGACGCCGCGCGACAGGCGCAGTTTCCTCTTGGACGGGTCGTAGTGATCCGAGAGTTCGCCGGGCGTGCCCTCAATCTCCACGTCGTAGAGGCCGGCGCTGTCCAGCAGGTAGCGCGCGGCGTTGAGGCCGGTGATGCCGCGGCCGTTGGGCACGCGCAGGTACTTGGAGTACGACGTGCGGATTTTCATCTGGGCGTACAGGCCCAGCAGCAGCGCGGGCAGGGCAAATATCAGATACATCGGGTCAAAGTAGAGACCTGGAAAGAACATCGTTCCTCACCTCCTTACGTGTTACCGAGGCCCCAGCCTCGCGATGGTCATCGTTCTCTGTGTGCAGATAAGTATACAGGAACGGTGCGCAGGCGCAAATGAGGGTGCGGGAGCGGCC
>JBBIHX010000007.1:42008-44583 GCA_037446815.1 Caldilineae bacterium
GCAGATAAGTATACAGGAACGGTGCGCAGGCGCAAATGAGGGTGCGGGAGCGGCCTGGTTCCATTCGAAATGCGAGATTCTTCGCGGCTTCGCCGCTCAGAATGACACGTGCACCGTCAATTTGAGGCGAAGGCGAAGCGTCTCTGGGTGCGAGATTCTTCGCGGCTTCGCCGCTCAGAATGACACGTGCACCGTCAATTTGAGGCGAAGGCGAAGCGTCTCTGGGTGCGAGATTCTTCGCCCTTACGCCGCTCAGAATGACAGGTGCACAGTCATATTGAGGCGAAGGCGAAGCGCCTCTGGAGGGAGATTCTTCGCCCTCCGCTGCTCAGGATGGCAGGTGCGTTGTCATTGCGGGAGCGCGCTCAGCGGGTGATGTCCGCGATGGCACCCTTGAGGATGATGAGCGCCCGGTCAATATCCTCGGGCTCAATTCCGTAGTGGGTAACCATGCGGAACTGGCCGCCCTCAATGGCCTGGAACTTCAGCCCTTCCTGAGCGCATCGAGCCACCAATTGCTGCGGCGTGAATCGGTCGGTGGCGAGGCCGAAGATGAGGATGTTGCTCTGCACGCGCTCCAGGCGGATGTCAAACACGCCCATCTCGGCGAGGCCCGCGGCCAGTCGCCGTGCATTGGCGTGGTCGTCGGCGAGGCGATCCACCATCTGCTCCAGCGCCACGATGCCCGCCGCGGCAATGATGCCCGCCTGGCGCATCCCGCCGCCGAGGACTTTGCGCAGGCGCTTTGCTTCGTACACGAAGTCCCGGCTGCCGCAGACGAGGGAGCCAACCGGCGCGGATAGCCCCTTGGACAGGCAGAAACTGACGGTGTCAAACGGTTCGGCCAGCGTGCGGGCCTCCACGCCGAGCGCGACGGCGGCGTTGAAGATGCGGGCGCCGTCCAGGTGGGCGCTCAAGTTGTGCTTGCGCGCGACGGCGACGACGGCGTCCATCTGCGCGCGAGTGAGCACCGCGCCGCCGCATCGGTTGTGCGTGTTTTCAAGCACGACCAGACGGCTGCGCGGGAAGTGCACGTTGTCGGGGCGCACGGCGGCTTCCACTTCGGCGGGGTCCACCGTGCCGTCGTCGCGGTTGCGCACGGTGCGGACGTGCACGCCGCCCAAGACCGACGGGCCGCCTGCCTCAAACAGGAAGGTGTGGGCTTTGTCGCCCATGATGACCTCGTCGCCGCGCCCACATTGGGCCAAGATGCAGATGAGGTTGCCCATGGTGCCGCTGGCGACGAACAGGGCGGCCTCCTTGCCCATGCGCTCGGCGGCCATCTCCTGCAGGCGGTTGACGGTGGGGTCTTCGCCCATGACGTCATCGCCTACCTCGGCGCGGTACATGGCCTCGCGCATGGCTGGGGTGGGATGGGTTACCGTGTCGCTCCGTAGGTCTATGATGCGCTGCATATCAGTACCTCCTTACGATGCTGCGGTAGGCTTGGGGCTGTCGGCACTGCATAATCTGGAGTTCCTCGCGGGTGCGGCGGACATCGTCCAGGTTGATGCGGGCGATGCAATACCCCTCGGCCTCCTCGTCCATCATGGCGAGGACGTGGCCACGCGGCCCGAGGATGAGGCTCTCGCCGAAGAAGGCGTAGGTGTATTCTTCGCCCACGCGGTTGGCTGCCGCCAGGAAGGAGGCGTTCTCCATAGCCCGCGCGAGGGCGTAGGCCTTCCATTCCTCCTGATTGGGCTTCTCCCAGTTGGCCAACGCGATGAGGAGTTCCGCGCCGTCCAGCGCCAGCGAGCGGGCTACCTCTGGAAAGGCCAGGTCCCAGCCGAGCATGAGGCCAATGGCGCCGATGCCGGTCCCAAAGACGGGGAGCCGATACCCCGGGCGGAAGGCCAGCCGCTGTTCGCCTTTCGGGTGCAGGGCGCGGTAGTCGCCGAGAATCTCGCCGTCGGGGCCGATGAGGAGGGCGGCGTTGTATACGATGCTCTCCACCTTCTCCTTGACGACCATCCCGAAGGCGAGGTGCACTTCAAACTCCGAGGCGCGCTGGCTCATGAGGTTGGTGGTGGGGCCGGGGATGCGCTCGGCGAGTTCGGTGAAGCGGACGCCGCACTCGTACCCCGTGGTGCACAGTTCGGGGAACACGATGAGGTCCACGTCGTGCTCGCTGCGGATTTTCTCAATGAATTCCGTCATACGCACCAGGTTCTCGCCGACCTCGCCCAATTGGGGCGACATCTGCACACAGGCGACGGTGATTTCGCTCATGGTTGTCCTCCGTAGAAAAAATGTTCTAGGGCGATTATACCTCTGGTATGGCGGCGCGTCAATATCCGCCGGATGCCGACGCGCTTTGATGCGTGTTTGCGAACGGCGGCGAAGCGTCTCGGTTGGCGAGATTCTTCGCGGCTTCGCCGCTCAGAATGACAGGTGCGTTGTTGTGCTGAAGCGAAGGCGAAGCATCTCGGCTAGCGAGATTCCTCGCGGCTTCGCCGCTCAGAATGACAGGTGCGTTGTTGTGCTGAAGCGAAGGCGAAGCATCTCGGCTAGCGAGATTCCTCGCGGCTTCGCCGCTCAGAATGACAGGTGCGTTGTTGTGCTGAAGCGAAGGCGA
>JBBIHX010000008.1:0-18551 GCA_037446815.1 Caldilineae bacterium
GCTGGCGACGGGCCAGGCCGCCCGTCATCGCCCACGTGGCCGGCGCCTCGCCCGCGGAGTTGGCCGCGTGCGCCGAGATCCTGGAGGAGGTGCGTGAGGTGGCGGCGCTGGAATGGCGCGCCGATGCCCTGCCCCCCGACGAGGCCGCCGAGACCGCCGCCCGCCTCCGCGCCGCCACCGACAAGCCGCTCCTGGTGCAGGTTCCGCTCTGGGACGCGGCGGCCTACGCCGAGGCGCTGGTGGGCATCGCCGACACGCTGGTGGTGGGCGCGCCGCCGCCCGGAACCGCATGGAGCGCCGAGGATGGCTGGGTGCGCGGCGATACGCACGGCGCGGGGGTCTTCCCGCTGATGCTGCACGCGCTCCAGACCGTGCGGGACTGCCCTTGTCCGCTGGTGGCGTTTGGCGGCATCCACACGCCCGAGCAGGCGGTGCAAGCGGTGCTCGCGGGGGCCAGTGCCGTGATGCTGGACATCGCCGTCTGTCGCACCCCCGACTTGCCCTCGCAGGCGCTGGCGGCTATTATTCGGGAGATGGAGAATCGCGCGCTGGACGATGTGCGGCAACTGGTGGGCCGCGAGGCGCGCTAGGAAAAGCGGGGAGGCCTCATGCGCGCGGTGGTGCAACGGGTAACGCACGGCAGAGTTACGGTTGACGGCCAGACGACCGGCGAAATCGGCGCGGGGCTGGTGGTGCTGTTGGGCGTCAAAGGAGGGGACACGCCGGAGGACGCCGCGAAACTGGCCGACAAGGTGGCCAATCTTCGCATCTTCAGCGACGCCGACGGCAAGTTCAACCTGTCGCTCTTGGATGTGGGCGGGGCGGCGCTGGTGGTGTCGCAATTCACGCTGTACGGCGACTCGCGGAAGGGCCGCCGCCCGAGTTTCACCGATGCCGCGCCGCCCGACGTAGCGGAACCCCTGGTGGCCCGCTTCTGCGAGGCGTTGCGGGGCCTGGGCATCCGCGTGGAGGAAGGGCGGTTCCAGGCCCACATGCTGGTGGAGATTCACAACGACGGGCCTGTAACCCTCATCCTGGACACCGAGGACCTGGCGCGCCCCCGCCGCTCCTAGGGCCTCGCCATCGCCTCGCCGACAACATGCCACGCGCCCGCGCTTCGCTTCCCAAGTGGCTCGGCAGCCGCCATTCTTGCATCGCTCGCGATGGCGCGCGAGGAGAGCGCGCCGGCAGCGCCCGCGAGTCGGTTCCAAAGTCTGTTGGCATCCACCGTCATTCTGAGCGGCGAAGCCGCGAAGAATCTCGCTGACCGAGATGCTTCGCCTTCGGCTCAGCATGACAGAGTGGGGAGGCGGCGCGCGGGACAGACCAACACAGTTTGAAACCAAATCGCGCCCGCCCACAATTTGACAGGTGGCATGCACGCGAATATAATTAGCAACACTAAATACTAGCGACGCGAAACGACGACCGGACGGATTGCGCCCAGACGGGCAAGCCCCCATCCCGCCGTGTCGGCAAGGCGTCGCATGAACAAGGGAGTGGCAACATGAAGCGCAAGACCATCATCATCGTAGCCGCTGTGGTACTGGTAGTAGTCGGCGCGTTGTTTCTGGCGCGCGTCGTTGGCCGTGGGCAGAACGCTACGGCCCAAACCGAGACGGTAACCGTGGCGCGGGGCGCTATCACCCAGGTGGTGAATGCTACGGGAAACGTGGCCCCCGCCCGCCGCGCTACGCTCTCGTTTGAACTTTCGGGCCGTGTGGCCGAGGTGCTGGTGGAAGAAGGGGAAGCCGTCAAGGAGGGCCAGCCCCTAGTGCGCCTGGACTCCGCGGACCTGGAATTCGCGCTGCGGAGCGCCGAGGCATCGCTGCGGGCGGCCCAGGCGCGCTATGAGCAGGTCAAGGCCGGCCCCAGTTCGGAGGAGATCGCCGCGGCAGAGGCGAGCCTTGCCAGCGCCATCGCGTCGTATGAGAAGTTGAAGAAAGGCCCCACGGCCGACGAAGTCGCCATTGCCAAGGCGAACGTGGAGCGGACAGAGGCCATTCTGAAGCAAGCACAGGCCGCCTACGACCGCATCGCGTGGCGCGGAGATGCCGCCGCTTCGCCCCAGGCGCTCCAGTTGCAGCAGGCCACCATAGATTACCAGACGGCGCTGGCCAACTACCGCTTGGCGACGGCCGGCCCCACCGAGAGCGCGCTCAAGGCTGCGGAGGCGCAGATCGCCCAGGCGCGGGCCAACCTGGAGCGGCTGAAACGCACGCCCACGCCCGAAGACCTGGCTGTCGCCCAATCGCAGGTGGACTCGGCGCAGGTGGCCGTGGATCAGGCCCGGCGCAGGCTGGATTCGGCCGTGCTCCGCGCGCCCTTTGACGGCGTGGTGGAGAAGGTGGCCATAGACGAGGGCCAACTGGTGGCAGCAGGGACGCCGGCGGTCATCATCGCCGATACATCGGCCTTCCACATCCAGGTGGCGGTGGACGAGATGGACGTGGCGCTGGTGCGCGAGGGGCAGGTGGCGCGCATCACGCTGGACGCGCTGCCGGATACCGAGATTATGGGGCATGTGGAGCGGATTGGCCTGGCCGGGTCGCAGGCCACGGGCGTCGTTACCTATGACGTGCGCGTGGTCATTGACCCCACCGACGCGCCGCTGCGCGCGGGGATGAGCGCGACGCTGGACATCATCGTGGCCGAGAAGGACAACGCGCTGGTTCTGCCCAACCGCGCCATCCGCACCGACGGCAAGACCGGCCAGCGGTATGTGGAGGTGCTTCGCGGCGGGCAGGCGGTGCGTGTGGACATCAAGCCGGGCATCCGCGACGAGCGGTACACCGAAATCCTGGAGGGCCCAGCCGAGGGCGAGACGGTCCTCATCACGACCGTGTCGTCCGGCCAGCAGTTGCGGAGCCTCTTCGGCCCGCAATGATGGGCAACAGGGCGCCTTGCCCGCGGCCATCGGGCCGCAAGGGGTGAGGTCTCTCGGCCACGCCGAGCACAGGAAGGCAGCGTACTATGGACAACAATGTGTTGATTGATATGACCGATATCTGCAAGGTATACAAGATGGGCGCGGTGGAGGTGCCCGCGTTGTGCGGCGTGAGTTTGCAAATTCGCCGAGGCGAACTCATGGCCATCATGGGGCCGTCGGGGTCGGGCAAATCCACGCTGATGAACATCATCGGCTGCCTGGACCAGCCCACCAGCGGCCACTATGCCCTGGAGGGCGTGGACGTCTCGCGCCTGAGCGATGACCAATTGGCAAGCATCCGCAACAAGAAAATCGGGTTCGTGTTCCAGAACTTCAACCTGCTGCGGCGCACCAGCGCGCTGCAGAACGTGGAACTGCCACTGACGTATGCGGGCGTCTCGGGCGCGGAGCGGCGCAGGCGAGCGGTGGAGGCGCTGGAGGCGGTGGGGCTTGGGCATCGGCTGGATCACCGGCCCAGCGAACTGTCGGGCGGCGAACAGCAGCGGGTCGCCATCGCGCGAGCGCTGGTCAACGAGCCGTCCATCATCCTGGCCGACGAGCCTACTGGCAACCTGGACACGAAATCGGGGCGCGAGATTGTGGGCATCTTCCAGCGCCTGAATCGGGATCGCGGCATCACCGTGGTGTTCGTAACCCACGACCCGGAGATCGCGCGGCACACCCGGCGCATCGTTCGCCTGCTGGATGGCAAAGTCGTGGGCGATGAGCCGGTGGCCGACATGAAACTTGCCCTGGACGCGGGAGGAGCGGGATGAACATCGCGGAAAGCGTGAAGATCGCCCTCAGGAGCCTTTCGGCCAACAAACTGCGCGCGGCGCTGACTATGCTGGGCATCATCATCGGTGTCGCGGCGGTGATTACGTTGCTTTCGGTGGGCCAGGGCGTGCAGGTCTTGGTGCAAGAGCAAATTCAGAGCATCGGCTCCAATCTGCTGTTCGTGGTGCCGGGGAATCTGTCGGCGCAGTCCAGCGGCAACCTGCGCAGCACCATGGCGACCAGCGCCGTCAACACCCTCACCTACGGCGACGCGCAGGCCATCGCAGACCCCCAGCGCGTGCCCGACGTGCAGGCCGTGGCCGCGGAATCCTTCACCAACACGACCGTGGTGTACCGCGACCGCGGCATCCGCACATCGGTCAGCGGCACCACCGTGAACTACCCGCTGGTGCGCAACCACAAGGTGGCCGAAGGGACGTTCTTCAGCGAGGAGGAATTCAACGGCGGCTCCCGCGTGGCGGTGCTGGGCAAATCCGCCGCCGACGCGCTATTCCCCGATGGCTACGCCGTGGGCCAGACCATCAAAATCAAGGGGATTTCGTTTCGGGTGATCGGCGTGCTGGCCAGCAAGGGAGGCACGGGGTTCGGCGGGGTGGACGACTCGGTGTTCGTGCCGCTCACCACGTTCCACACCAAACTGACGCAGCGGCGCTCGGCGTCGGGCGAGTACATCGTCTCGGCCATCTACGCCCAGGCCGTGAGCGAGAACCGCATGGAAGCGGCGATGGAGCAGATTACCCAACTGCTGCGCGACCGCCACAATATCGTGTACACCAGCGACGACGATTTCACGGTCATCAACCAGAAGGATATCCTCAACATCTTCGGGGAAATCACGTCCATCCTGACCATCTTCCTGGGGGCCATTGCGGCGATCTCGCTCCTGGTGGGCGGAATCGGCATCATGAACATCATGCTGGTGTCGGTAACGGAGCGCACGCGGGAGATCGGCCTGCGCAAGGCCGTGGGCGCGAGGCGGCGGGATGTGCTGTGGCAGTTCCTGATTGAGGCGATGGTGTTGAGCCTGGCGGGTGGGGTCGTCGGCATCGCGTTGGGGGCGGTGGGGTCGCAGTTGGTGGGACGGCTATCGGGGTCGCTGACGCCGGTCATCACGGCGTCCACCATCCTGCTGGCGACGGGGTTCTCGGCGGCAGTGGGGCTGTTTTTCGGCATCTACCCGGCCAGCCGCGCCGCGGCGCTGAACCCGATAGACGCGCTACGGTACGAATGACGTTCCCGTGGGGGAAGGACGCGCCGCGTGTCAGAATACCGGCGCGTCCAGCAGCCCCCGCGCCAGGAGTTCCCGCTGAAGTTGCGCGGCGGAGCGAAAGCGTATGGCCTGCATGCCTGCGGCGATGGCGGCAGCGGTGTTGCGCTCCTTGTCGTCCACCAGCAGGCATTCGGAGATGTCCACCTCGGCGATGATGGCGGTCAAGCGGAAGATGTCGGGGTCGGGTTTCCGAAGGCCCACCTCGGCGGAGATGACCACGAAGTCAAACAGGTCCAGCAGGGCCAGTTCGCTCAGGAGGGCGCGCAGGCTAACGGTGGCGTTGCTGAGCAGCCCGACCTTGTAGCGGCGGCGCAGGGCTGCGGCAAGCCGCACAACCCGCCCGTTGAGGCCCTCCAGCGGGGCGCCGCCGTGCCGCAGTTCCTCCAATCCCGCGGGCCATGGCCCTTCCCATCCGGCCTGTAGCCGCCGGAAGTACTCGTCCTCGCTGATCTTGCCGGTGGACACCAGTTCCCACGTCTCGCCGCTGAAGAAGTACCGGAACAGCGTCCCCGGCCGCAGCCCGAGCGCGCGGTCGTGTTCCGCCAGGAATCGGCGCGTGCGCCACTCGTAGGTGAAGACCGCGCCGTAGTCAAAGGCGATGGCTTTCACAACGGGGGCCATGTCGCGTCTATCTCCGAATCCGGTGCACCAGCAGGGGAACCGACTGGCCGATGGGCTGAAACCCGAACCGCTGGTACAGTCGCTGCGAGACGGCGTTGCTGCGCTGGGTGTTGAGGGTGATCCACCACGCGCCTCGCTCCTGGAACAGGCGCATGGCCTCGGCCAGAAGCGCCGCGCCCACGCCGTGGCCCTGGCGGTCGGGGCGAATGGCGAGGCGGGTCAGGTGCGCGGAGCCGCCCTGAACGTCGCCGTAGGTGTACCCGATGATGCCCTCGTCCTCGGCCAGCAGGAACACGTCGGTTCCG
This sequence comes from Caldilineae bacterium, assembly GCA_037446815.1. Classification (GTDB taxonomy): domain Bacteria; phylum Chloroflexota; class Anaerolineae; order DTLA01; family DTLA01; genus DTLA01. Next base: position 5,924 of record JBBIHX010000008.1, read on the forward strand.
AGCAGGGCGCGCCGCAGAACGGTCTCGCCGTAGTGCCACTCGGGGGGGAAGGCGCTCTTGTCCACGCGGGCGATGGCCTCAATGTCCCGCTCCTCGGGACGGCGAATGCGTATGGGGCCTTGCACCTCCGGGGCGGGCACGTCCGCGCCTGCTTTCAGCAGCGTTACCACCGATTCGGCGACGGTGAAATCGGCCCACAGAAGCCGCCTTGCCAGCCAGTCTTCGGTGCCGACGTAGGTCAGCAGGGATGCGTGGAGTTCGCGCAACCGTGCGATGACCAGTTGGAGCAGGGGGGCCAGGAACGCCTCCGCGTCCTCGTCCCGCTGAAACGCCGCGCCGCAGATGTTGTAGACTTCCGCGTTCTGCTGTGAGCAGGCCAGCACCGCGCAGGCGTGCCCGCGCCTGGACGCCGTGAACAACAGGCCGTTGTCGGCGCACTCGCTCAAGTCCGACAGCCACCGACGGAGGAATCGGAGCCTCGCCTCGGCGAACAGCCGTTCCACATCAGCCACGTCGGCGGTTGTGGCGCGCTGCACAGTTCCGGCAAACATCGCTTGCCTCGGTCGTGGGATATTCATGGGGATTATGCAACGGAGCGCGGCTTGCGTCAACCGCGAGGGGCGAACGGATTCGGTTCCAAAGTCTGTTGGTTTGTCATTGCGAGGGCGCGGAGCGCCCGAAGCAATCCCTGGGGCGTGGGGTTGCTTCGCTTCGCTCGCAACGACACACGAGGAGAGTGCGCCTACGGTTCACCAACACAAGATGAGACCGACTCGGCGAGCGTGCGACGCACGTAACCCTCCCCGCGCGGGGCTAAAGCCGCCGCGCTACACAACGTGCGACGCACCTCCGAGGTGCGTCGCACGTTGCTGTCGCATTCGCGCAGATTCGCGTTATTCGTGGATGACGTCCCGCGCCAGGCAGGCGAATTGACGTTCCCCCGCCCTGCCGATAGAATGGGGGCACGCATTACGGTGAGGGGTGAACGTCTCATGTGGAAATCGCTTGCGCTTATCTTCGTTTCGGTGCTGATCGGCGTGTTCGGCCAGTTGAGCCTGAAGACGGGCATGACCCAGGTGGGCCGCATTGACGCGCAGGCCCTGGCGCAGCCGGTGCAATTGCTGGTGCGCATCTTCACCACGCCCATCATCCTGGCCGGCATCGCGCTGTACATCGTCGGCACGCTCATCTGGCTCGTCGTCCTCTCGCGGCTTGACTTGAGTTTCGCCTACCCGCTCGTGGCGACAACCTATGTGTTCACGCCGCTGCTGGCCCATCTCCTGCTCAAGGAGCCGATTCCCGCCATGCGCTGGGTGGGGATTGCGCTCATCCTCGTCGGCGTCTACATCGTGGCCAGGGCGTGAGCGGGGAAGGGACAGCCCGGAGGCGCGCATGATCCAACTGGATGACTTGCTTCAGGCGACGGGCGGGCGTGTGCACGGCCCGGTCTTCAAGCGCGAGTTTGCCGACTTCTGCTACGACACCCGCCTGCTCCATCCAGGGGAACTGTTTCTCGCCGTCAAGACGGAGACGGGCGACGGGCACGACTACATCCTGGACGCCTGCCGCAAGGGCGCCGCGGGGGTCCTCGCCGAGCGCGAGTTTGACCTCAGCGCCGTTGAGACAACGCTTGTGGTCGTTGACAACACGCAGCAGGCGCTCACGGACTGGGCGCGCTACATCCTGCGCAAGTTCGGCACCGAGGTTGTCGGCATCACGGGCAGTTCGGGCAAGACGACGACGAAAGAGGCCATCGCCCATGTCCTGAACGCGCGGTTTCGCGTCTTCCGCAACTACGCCAACTACAACGGGCGCTACGGCCTGCCCATCGCGCTGGGCCGCCTGGAGCCGACCCACGAGATGGCGGTGCTGGAGATGGCGTGCGACGGGTTTGACGAGATTCGCCTTCTGGCGGACCTGACCCGCCCGCGCGTCGGCGTGGTTACCACCATCAACCCCACCCACATTGAGTACCTCGGCTCGCTGGAACAGATCGCCGTTGAGAAGGGTCGTCTCGTGGAGGCGCTGCCCGAGGACGGGCACGCCATCCTGAACTGGGACGACGAGCGCGTGCGCGACATGGCCCGGCGCACTCGGGGGCGCGTGCTGTCCTACGGCCTTGGCGCGGAGGCCGATGTGCGGGCCGAGGCGGTTGTCTCGTCGCCGGATGGGATCGCGTTCACGCTGGTGGCCCGCGGGCAACGCGTGCCGATTCGCTGTCCGCTGCTGGGTCGGCATCACGTGTACACCGCCCTGGCCGCCGCGTCGGTGGGGCTTGTGTACGGCATCGGCCTGGCCGAGATCGCCGCGCGCCTGGCCGACTTCCACCCGCAGCCGGGCCGCCTCAACCCGCTGCCGGGCAAGCGGGACTCCCTCATCCTGGACGACTCGTACAACTCCAGCCCCGCGGCGGCGATGGCGGCGCTGGACACGCTGGCCGACTTCCCGCGCGGCTCCCGCATCGCCGTTCTGGGCGACATGCTGCAACTAGGCGATCATGCCGAAACCTACCACCGCGAGGTGGGGCGCAAGGCGGCGGGGATTGTGGACTACCTGGTAACGCAGGGGGAGTTGGCGCGGCTCATCGCGATGGAGGCCGAGGCGGCGGGGCTGTCGGCGGATGCGGTCGCGATAACGTACACGGCGGGCGACGCGGTGGCGGCAGTGGAGAAGGCCCTGCGTCCGGGCAGCGTCGTCCTGGTGAAGGGCGCGCAGGAGTTGCGCATGGAGCAGGTGGTGGCGGCGCTCCTGGCCAAGCCCGAGACGGCGAGCCGCGTCCTGGTGCGCCAGAATTCGGCCTGGCAGCGCGTTCGGCTGGTGAGGCCGGGCCGCCCCACCTGGGTGGAGATTGACCTGGACGCCATCGCCCACAACGTCCGCCGCCTGGTGGACATCGCCGGGCCTGGCGTGGAGGTCATGGCCGTGCTAAAGGCCGACGCCTACGGCCACGGCGCGGTGAAGGTGGCGCGCACGGCCCTCAACAACGGCGCGACGTGCGTCGGCGTGGCGTGCCTGGGGGAGGCGGTGGAATTGCGGCGCGCGGGCATCACGGCGCCGATCCTCGTCCTCGGCTTTACCCCGCCCTGGCAGGCCCGCGAGGCCGTGCTCCACGACGTGCGGGTGACGGTGTTCGCGTGGGACGTTGCCCAGGCGATCAACCGAGCCGCCGCGGACTTGCGAGACCGCGCGCGAGTGCATGTGAAGGTGGACACGGGGATGGGCCGCCTGGGGCTGATGCCGGATGAGGTGGTGCCCTTCGTGCGCGCCCTGCGCGATTTGCCTCACGTGGAGGTGGAGGGCATCTTCACCCACTTCGCCACCGCCGACTCCGCCGACCAGTCCTACGCGCGGGCGCAACTGGCAACGTTCCAACGCGTGCTGGACGCGCTGCGCGAAGCGGGGTTCACGTTCCGCTACATCCACGCGGCCAACAGCGCGGCCATGCTCAACATACCCGAATCGCGGTTCAACCTGGTGCGGCCGGGCATTGCGCTGTATGGGCTGAACCCTTCGCCGGAGGTGCCCTGCCCGCCGGATTTTCGCCGCGCTCTGTCGTTCAAGTGCCAAGTGGCGCAGGTGAAACTTCTGCCGCCTGGGTCGTGCGTGAGTTACGGGTGCACGTACCGGACGCCCGACTGGCGCAAAATCGCGGTGATTCCGGTGGGCTACGCCGACGGATTCCGCCGCGCCCCCGCCCATTGGGGCGAGGTGCTGGTCAAGGGGCGGCGTGCGCCCATCGTGGGCCGCGTGTGCATGGATCAGACCATGATAGACGTTACCCACATCCCCGACGTGCGCCAGGGCGACGAGGTGGTGCTCATCGGGCGGCAGGGGTCGGAGGAGATCACCGCCGATGAGGTGGCGGCGCGCCTGGGCACCATCAACTACGAGGTGGTGTCCGAGATTCTCGCGCGCGTGCCCCGCGTGAGTTGAGGCAGGTGCGCCATGCGCGTGCTGATGCTCTCCAAAGCGTGCCTGGTGGGCATCTACCAGCGAAAGTTGGAGGAACTGGCCCGCCAACCCGACGTATCGCTGAAGGTGCTGGTGCCGCCTTCGTGGAATGACCGCGGCGGCCGCGTGCCGCTGGAGCGCGTGCACACCCAGGGCTACGACCTTGAGGCGATCCCCATCGCGTTCAACGGCAACTATCACCTGCACTTCTACCCGACGCTGGCCCGCCACGTGCGCGCCTTCCGCCCCGACATCGTGCACATTGACGAGGAGCCGTATAACCTCGCCACATGGCACGCGATGCGCCTTTCGCAAGCGGCGGGGGCAAGGGCGCTGTTCTTCACGTGGCAGAACCTGCTGCGGCGATATCCGCCCCCCTTCCGCTGGATGGAGGCGTACAACTACCGCCATGCCTCCTACGCCATCGCGGGGAACCAGGAGGCGGTGGCCGTCCTGCGGGCCAAGGGATTCGCCGGGCCCGTGGCCGTCATCCCGCAATTCGGCGTGGACACCGACCGCTTCGCGCCCGCCGAGAACGCGCCCGACGCGCCCTTCCGCATCGGGTTCATCGGGCGCATGGTGCCGGAGAAAGGCGTCGGCCTGTTGTTGGACGCGGTCAGCGCCATGGGGGGCGACTGGCGGCTGGTGTACATCGGCGAAGGCCCCACCCGCGCCGAGCTGGAAGCCCGCGTCCAGGCGATGGGGTTGGCATCTCGGGTCGCCTTTTACCCGCGCATGCCGTCGGTGGAGATGCCGACGGCCCTGCGGCAGTTGCACGCGCTGGTGCTTCCGTCGTTGTCCCGCCCCAACTGGAAGGAGCAGTTCGGGCGCGTGCTGATAGAGGCGATGGCGTCCGGTGTGCCCGTGGTGGGTTCTAGCAGCGGCGAGATTCCCAACGTCATCGGCGAGGCCGGGCTGGTGTTCCCGGAAGGCGACGCGGAGGCGCTTCGGGCCGCGCTGGTGCGCCTTCGCGACGACGGGGATTTGTGGCGCGCCCTGGCGACGGCGGGGCGGGCGCGGGCCTTGGCCGAATTCACCCACGCGCAGGTGGCGCAGAAGACGTACCGCGTGTACCAGGCGATGCTGGGCCGCTGAGGACAGGCTTGTGGCCGCGGATGAACGCGAAGCCACGCGAAGGGGAACGTGCGACGCACTTCCGAAGTGCGTCGCACGTTGTCCTTCTGTTATCATGCTGAGCCGAAGGCGATACGCCCTCGCCCTTCGGGAGAGGGCTGGGGTGAGGGGCGAGATGCTTCGCCTTCGGCTCGGCATGACGGAGCGGGGAGGCGGCGTGCGGGGCAGACCAACACAAGATGAAACCGACTCCCACCCCGACTCGGTTCCATCTTGTGTTGGTGAAACGCATGGACACTCTCCTCGTGTGTCGTTGCGAGCGAAGCGAAGCAACCTCACGCCCCGGCGATTGCTTCGGGCGCTGCGCGCCCTCGCAATGACAAACAGACTTTGAAACCGACTCCCACCCCCGCGCGACTGGCACGAAAGTGTAAAAAGGGGTATAATCGTAAGCGAATGCCTTTGATAGGTGTGTATCCGAAGTGGGCAAGAAACTGGTGGACTACTATCGGATCCTGCAGGTGGATCCGGAAGCCGACCCCGACGTGGTGGAGGCGGCATATAAACGACTGGCGCGCAAGTACCACCCTGACCTCAACCCCGAGCCGGATGCGAACCAGCGCATGCAGGAGATCAACATCGCCTATGAGGTGCTGGGAGACCCCGAGAAGCGGGCGGAGTACCATCAGGAGTGGCAGCGCGTGTACGGCACGCGGCACTACGCGGGCGTGGCGGCGACTACCCCATGGCTGGGAGGCGTCCGCCCCACCGTTACCCTGACGCCCGAGCGCGTGCAGTTTGACCGCGTGCAGCGAGGCCAGATCGTTGAGGCCGACGTAACGGTGTCCCTGAGCCGCGCCGGCCGATTCCACGGTGAGATGCTCCCCCATCAGTCCTGGATTCGGGCGAAGGTCGCCAGCCGCCGCAAGGGCGCCGTGGTCATCCGCATCACAGTGGACACCTCGGACCTGCGCGGCGGGGTTACCTACGAGGGGAGCGTGGCCATCACGTCGCTCCTGTACGGCACGGTGCTCATCCCGGTGCGGGTCACCGTCGCGCCGGAGCCGCGCCCCATCCTCAAGGTAGAGCCCCTGTGGCTGGACGCGGGCACGGTGCGCCGCTCCGATCCGCCCATAGAGATGACGCTGCATGTGCACAACGTGGGCGAGGGCGACTTTGAGGGCGAAATCCGCGTGAAGCACGGTTGGCTTTCGGTCAACCGCGACGAGTTCCGAGGCGACCGCACCGAAATCGTCGTAACGCTGACGCCGTCGGGGCTGAAGCCCGGGCGCAGTTACACCGGCAAGATTGAAATCGTCTCCAACGGCGGCATGGCGACGGTGCCCGTGAAGGTCATGGTGCAGCAGGAACTGCCCGACCTTCCGCCCGCCGACAGCGACGAATACTGGCCCGCCGTCCTGTCGTACCTCAAGCCGGAGAACGCATGGGAGAAGGACTTCGTAGCGCAGATGAAGGCCCTCTCCAAGATGCGCGGATGGAGACCGGCGGCGAGCCAGCAATCCACCATCCTCTACATGTTCGCCCGAGATTTGGACAAGTAAACACCCCTACCCCAAGGAGCAGATGTAGGCAACCTTATGGACATCGGTATCGTTCGGAAAGTGGACATTGAAGCCGAGATGCGCGGGGCGTACCTGGACTACGCCATGAGCGTCATCGTGTCGCGTGCGCTGCCCGATGTGCGCGACGGGCTGAAGCCTGTACACCGGCGCATTCTGTACGCCATGCACGACATGGGGCTGCGCTCGGACCGCCCGTACAAGAAGAGCGCCCGCATCGTCGGCGAGGTGCTCGGCAAGTACCACCCCCACGGCGACGCCGCCGTGTACGACGCCATGGCGCGCATGGCGCAGGACTTCTCCATGCGCTACGTGCTGGTGGACGGGCAAGGCAACTTTGGGTCCATTGACGGCGACAGCCCCGCCGCCATGCGGTACACCGAGGCCCGTCTCGCGCCCATGGCCGAGGAGATGCTCGCCGACATTGACAAGGACACCGTGGACTTCGTGGACAACTTTGACGGCTCGCTCAAGGAGCCGTCGGTGTTGCCCTCGCGCATCCCCAACCTGCTGCTGAACGGCGCTTCGGGCATCGCCGTGGGCATGGCCACCAACATTCCCCCGCACAACCTGGGGGAACTGTGCGACGCCATCGGCTATGTGATTGACCATTATGCCCGCCTGGATGAGATCTCCGTGGACGAGTTGATGCAGCATCTCCCCGGGCCCGATTTCCCTACCGGCGGCATCATCCTGGGCGCCGAGGGCATTCGCGCCGCCTACGCCAAGGGCACGGGGCGCATCACGGTGCGCGCCAAGGCCGTGATTGAGGAGATGCGCGGGGGCCGGTTCCGCATCCAGGTAACCGAACTGCCCTACCAGGTGAACAAGTCCAGCCTGTTGGAGCGCATCGCCGACCTGGTGCGCAACGGCCGCATTGACGGCATCGCCGACCTGCGGGATGAGTCGGACCGCAGCGGGATGAGCATCGTCATTGAACTGAAGCGCGGGGCGTCCCCCCGAACGGTGCTGAACCAACTGCTGAAGTTCACGCCCATGCAGAGCACCTTCGGCATCAACATGCTGGCGTTGGTGGATGGCGAGCCACGCGTTCTGTCGTTGAAGCGGGCCATCGCGCTGTACATTGAGCATCGGCGCGACGTGATTACCCGCCGCTCCCGCTACGACCTGGAAAAGGCGCGGGCGCGGGCGCACATCCTGGAGGGACTGCGCATCGCGCTGGACTTCCTGGACGAGGTCATCCGCACCATACGCCAGTCGCCCGACGCCGACACCGCGCAGACCGAACTGGTGCGGCGGTTCAAACTGACCGAGATTCAGGCGCGCGCCATCCTGGACATGCAGTTGCGGCGGCTGGCGGCCCTGGAGCGCCAGAAGATTGAGGACGAGTACGCGGAGGTTCGCCGCACCATCGCCTATCTGGAAGACATCCTCGCCAGTCCGCAGAAGATTTTGACGCTCATCCGCCAGGACCTGGCCGACATCAAGGCGAAGTACGGCGACGCGCGCCGCACGCACATCTCCGCGGAAGAGGCCGCCGAACTCAGCGATGAAGATTTGGTGGCGCGCGAGGACGTGCTCATCACCATCACCCAGCGCGGGTACGTCAAGCGCGTGCCCCTGAAGGCCTACCGGGCGCAGGCGCGGGGCGGGCGCGGCGTGGCCGGAATCACCACCCGCGAGGAAGACGCCGTTCAGTTCATCCTCGCCGCCACGACCATGGACTACATCCTGTTCTTCACCAATCGCGGGCGCGCCTTCGGCCTTCGGGCGCACCAGATTCCCGACGCCTCCCGCCAGGCCAAGGGCGTCCACATGGCCAACCTCCTGGCGCTGGATGAGGGGGAATTGGCCACCGCTGCTGTGGCCGTGCCCGACTTCCAGCAGGCGGAATACCTCGTCATGGCGACGCGCGAAGGCAAGGTCAAGCGCACCCCGCTGGGCGAGTTCGCGGCGGTGCGGCCCAGCGGCATCATCGCCCTCAACCTGGATGATGGAGACGCGCTCCATTGGGTGCGCCTGACCCGCGGCGGCCAGGATATCATCCTCGTTACCGAGGGGGGCCAGGGGATTCGGTTCAGCGAGGAGACGGTGCGCCCCATGGGTCGGAGCGCGGGCGGCGTGATGGGCATTCGCCTGGCCAAGGGCGATCACGTAACCAGCATGACCATCGCCGAACCGGGCGGCGACTTGCTCGTCGTAACCACGAAGGGCTACGGCAAGCGGATTCCCCTGGACGAGATTCCCCTGCAGGGGCGGAACGGGCGCGGCGTCATCGTCCAGGCCCGCAATCAGAAGGTAACCGGGCCGGTAACATCTGCCCGCGTGGTGCAACCCGACGATGAAATCACCGTAGTATCCACGGGTGGGATGGTGCTGCGCACGTCCGTGGAGAGCATCCCCCGCGCAGGACGGGCTGCCCGTGGCTCGCGGGTCATAGATATTCGCGGCGATGACGAGGTTGCGGCCATCGCCCGCCTGGAAAGCGACCGCGCCACGCCTTCCAACGGCGCTGCGGAATCGGAGGGCAACGGCGATGCTCCCGCGCCCGGTCATCCTGATTCATGATCTGGGAGGCTCGCCCCACGACTGGGATCGGTGGGGACTGGTCTCCTATCTGGTCAATGTCGGCGGCTTTGACCCGCGCCTCATCCGCCGCTTTGATTTCGGGTACGTGCGGCGCGGCACAGTGCCTTGCTACGACGCGCAGGGGGATTTGATCCTCATTGCGCGCCGCCTGGCAGGCGATCCCGCCGGAGACGACGCCTATCGGGTGGACGCGCTGGCGGCGGAGAGTCGGGCATTGGGCGGGCCCGACAGGGTGAGCATCGTGGCGGTGGGCGCCGGCGGCATCATCGCGCGCTACTACCTGAGCCGCCGCACGCCCGACGCATTGGGGACGGTGTACAACGGGGCGGTGGACAAGGTCATTCTCGTCGGCGCGCCCAACCGCGGCGCGCAACTCGGCGCGATGGCCAACGCGCTCCCACGCCCCACGCGGTGGCTGCCATGGTTCCGGCGCCCGTATCCCGAGCCGACGCTGAAGGCGGTCCTGGCCGGGGTTGAGGCGCTTCGCGATGGCGTGCTGGCCGAGATGCCGAGCGAGGGCTGCCCGCCCTTGTCGCCCAAGTCGCTAGGGCTGCTGCAGATCTCGGAGCAGAGTTTTCTCCTGCGGTACCTGAACCGCGCGGAGTGCGCCCCAAAAGGCGTGCGATTTCACTGCCTCGCGGGGGAAATCACCTTGCGCCTGGTCGCGCCTGGCGCGGGGGGCAGAAGGCGGTGGGAGTTGCATCTCGGCGACCTGCTGGTGAAGTCCGACAGCGCCACGCGGATTGCGGGCGTCCGGCCGGAGGTTTTCCTATTCAGCCGCGCGTATGAGGTGGACCTGGAATCGCCAGACGCCGCCAACCCGCTGGAGTGGTTCGGTGGCGACCTGCCGCCCTACGCCCATACGCGGCTGATGCGCCAACCCGAAGTTCATCGGGCCATCCTGGATATTCTGACCCGAGATTAAACTCAATCAAGGAGGAAATCATGGCAGACCGATATGATGTCGCGATTGTCGGCGCGGGGCCGGGTGGGTACGTGGCCGCCATCCACGCGACGCAACTGGGAATGAAGACGCTCCTGGTGGAAAAGGACCACGTGGGCGGCACATGCCTCAACCGAGGGTGCGTCCCGACGAAGGCCCTCTTGCGCAGCGCCGAGGTGTGGAGCGCGGCTCAGTCCGCGGCGGACTTCGGGGTGGAACTCACGGGCGCGGCGGTGGATTGGGCGCAAATCCAGAAGCGGAAGGAGCAGGTGGTGTCGCGCTTGCGCAAGGGCGTGGAGTCGCTCTTGAAGAAGAACCAGGTCGCGCTTCTGGCGGGCACGGCAACGCTGACCTCGCCCTCATCGCTGACCGTCCAGATGGCGGACGGCGGCACGGAGACGGTGTCCGCGCGCCACATCCTCATCGCCGCCGGCGCGCACGCCAAGACGCTGCCGGGCGTAACGATTGACGAGGAGCGGATTCTGTCCAGCACCGGCGCGCTGGCGCTGGATCACATTCCGGCCAGCATCATCGTCATCGGCGCGGGGGCGGTGGGCGTGGAGTTCGCCTGCCTGTTCCAGACGCTGGGGAGCAAGGTAACGCTGCTGGAGGCGCTGCCCCAGGTGCTGCCCGCCGAGGACGCGGAGGTGGCCGAGGAACTGACAAAGGCACTGAAGCGCCAGCGCATCCGCGTGGAAACGGGCGCGCGCGTGGAGAACGTGGCCGCCGACGAGCAGGGGGTGCGCGTGGCCTTCACAACGGCGGCGGGCAAGGCCGAAACCGTGTCGGCGGAGAAGTTGCTGATGGCCGTGGGGCGCGGCCCCGCCACCGAGGGCCTGGGCCTGGAAGCGGCAGGCGTCAAGACGGAGCGCGGCTGGATTCCGGTCAACGGGCACATGCAGACCAACGTGCCGTCGGTCTACGCTATTGGCGACTGCGTGCCCACGCTGCAACTGGCCCACGTCGCCAGCGCCGAGGGCATCGTCGCCGTGGAGCACATGGCGGGGATGAACCCGCGCCCGCTGAACTACGACCACATGCCGCGTGCCGTGTATTCGCGCCCCGAGGTGGCCAGCGTCGGCCTGACCGAGGCGCAGGCGCGGGAGAGGGGCCACACCGTGCGCACCACCAAGTTCCCCTTCATGGCCTGCTCCAAGGCGGTCATCGCAGGGGAGCGCGAGGGGTTCGTGAAACTTGTCGTGGGCGTGACTTACGAGGCGCTGCTGGGCGTGCAGATTATCGGGCCTGGGGCCACGGAACTCATCGGCGAGGCGGTGCTGGCGCTGCGCCTAGAGTGCACCGACGAGGAGTTCGCGCGCGTGGTGCGGCCACACCCGACACTGTCGGAGGCAATGATGGAGGCGGCCTACGCCGCGGCGGGGATGCCGATTCATTTCTAGCGGCCAGCGGCCAGCAGTCAGCGATCAGCAGAGAAGGGGGAAGGGATGCCGGTTTCGGGGCCGAAGCCGCCGTGGCTGCGGGTGCGTCTTCCCGCGGGCGGCGCGTATCGGGAAGTGAATAGCCTGCTGGACAACCTGGGCTTGCACACCGTCTGCGAGGAGGCGCAATGCCCCAACAAGGGGGAATGCTTCCACAGCGGCACGGCGACGTTTCTCATCCTGGGCGACGTGTGCACGCGGCGGTGTCGGTTCTGTGCCGTGCCGAAAGGGGCGCCGCAGCCGCTGGACTGGGATGAGCCGGAACGGGTCGCCTGCGCCGTGGAGGCGCTCGGGCTGAAGTACGCGGTCATCACGTCCGTAACGCGCGACGACGTGCCCGACGGCGGCGCGGCCATCTTCGCCGAGACCATCCGCGCCATTCGCCGAAGGGTGCCCGCGTGCAAGGTGGAGGTGCTGATTCCCGACTTTCGGGGGGATGACGCCGCGCTGCAAACGGTCATTGACGCGGGCCCCGACGTGCTGAATCACAACCTGGAGACCGTCCCCCGGCTGTACCCGCTGGCGCGGCCTGGGGCAGACTACAACCGCTCGCTCCGCCTGTTGCGCCGAGCGAAGGAGATGTCGCCGGGCCTGCTGACCAAGACGGGCCTGATGCTGGGCCTGGGCGAGACGCCGGACGAGGTGCGGGCGGTCATGGCGGATTTGGTGGGCATCGGGTGCGACCTGCTCACACTGGGCCAGTACCTGCAACCCAGTCGCGCGCACCTGCCGGTGGAGCGGTACGTGCCGCCGGAGGAGTTCGCCGCGCTGGCCCGCGAGGGGGTGGCCATGGGGCTGAAGCACGTGGAGGCGGGGCCGCTGGTGCGCAGTTCCTACCACGCCCGCGAGCAGGTGCGGACGGTATCCACGAATAACACGAATCTACGCGAATAGGGTATGGGGGCGCGAGATTCTTCGCCGCTTCGCGGTTCAGAATGACACGGCCAGGCTCCCTCGCCCTTCGGGAGAAGGCCGGGGTGAGGGCGTCGCTCCCTCGCCCACCGGGAGAGGGCTGGGGTGAGGGGGATTGCTTCAGGCGCTGCGTATGTACGGGCGACCGGCCGATCGCCCGTACAGTGGCGTGCGTCCCT
>JBBIHX010000008.1:18651-44267 GCA_037446815.1 Caldilineae bacterium
GCGCTGCGTATGTACGGGCGACCGGCCGATCGCCCGTACAGTGGCGTGCGTCCCTACACCACCTCGCCCAGCAGGTCGTACTCCAGGGCGCCCGTGATGCGGGCCCGGACGAAACTCCCCGCAGGCGTCTCCCCGGGCAACAGCACCAGGCCGTCAATCTCCGGCGCGTCGCGATAGGTGCGCCCAATGCTGACCCCGTCGCCGCAGCCGTCCACTAGAACGTCCATCTCCCGCCCGACCCACTCCTGGTTGCGCGCCCGGGAGATTTCTTGCTGCAACGCCATGGCCTGCTCGTAGCGGGCCTGCTTCACGTGCTCCGGAACCTGGTGGGGCAGGTCGGCTGCGGGCGTGCCCGGCTCCCGCGAATAGCGAAACACGCCCACATGGTCAAACCGGGCCTCGGACAGGAAGTCCAGCAGGGCCTGGAACTGGGCGTCGGTCTCACCTGGGTAGCCCACGATAAACGTTGTGCGCAGGGCGATGTCGGGCATGGCCTGCCGCAGAGCGTCTAGCAGCCAGCGGACGGCGTCCATATCGGAGGGGCGGCGCATCCGCTTCAGCACGTCGGGGTGCGCGTGCTGCAGGGGCATGTCCAGGTAATGGCACACGTTGGGCAACTGCGCCATGGTATCTATCAGTTCCTGGGTAACGAACTGGGGGTAGGCATACATGACGCGAATCCACTTCACCTGGGGGAGTTCTGCGCTCAACGCGCGAAGCAAGCCGGGCAGGCCCTCGCCGCCGATGTCTCGCCCGTAGGAGGTCGTGTCCTGGGCGATGAGGATCAGTTCGCGGGTGCCGGAATCGGCCAGAGTCCTCGCCTCGGCCAGGATGGCATCCATTCGCCGGCTTCGGTACGGCCCCTTGATGCGGGGAATCGTGCAGAAGGCGCAGGTTGCGCTGCATCCATCGGCGATCTTGAGATAGGCGGATGCTTGATGCTCTACCCGCGGCATAGGGGCGTCCTGACACCAGGGGCCAGCGAAAGGGTCGGCCGGGTCGCCCGTCCAGGCGAGGCGTTCGCGGGCGGCTTGCGCCTGGGCGACGAGGCGCGTGATCTCGCTCCAGCGTCGCGTGCCCAGGATGGCGTCCAGCCCCTGCACCTTCGCGAACAGCGCCTCGCCATCGCGCTCGGATAGGCACCCGGCGGCGATGAGCAACTGGCCGCGCCGCTTGGCCGAGGCCAGTTCCTGCAACGTGGCCAGCGACTCGCCCAGCGCGTCGCCGATGAACCCGCACGTGTTGACGATGAGCACGTCGGCGTGCTTCGGGCGGTCGGTCGGTTCAAACCCCGCCGCCGTCATCTGGCGATGGATTCCCTCGGAGTCCACGACGTTCTTCGGGCACCCCAGGGTGATGAGGTAGAATCGCGGCATTGGCTACTCCCACAAAGAAGCGAGGGGCGTCCCCCTCGCTCTCCAAGAATCTTCGGGCAAGCCGGCATCACGGGGTGGCGGTAGGCGTCGGCGAGACGCCCTCGGCCAGCCACTCGCCCACGACGACCTGGTTGGCCCCACCCAGAAAGCCAAGATGCTGGCCGTTCACCGTAACGTCCACCGCGCCCGCATTCCCGATGCGCGCCACGATCTTCCGCGCGGCTTCCCATTCGCGGGTCTCGTTCTCCAGCAAGCCCGCATAGGCCACCGCATCGTCGGCCACGATCTGCACCCACGAGCGGCCCGTAACGACGAACTGCACGCGCACGCCCACACCAGGCGCGGGCGTAGCGGTCGGCTCGGTCGGCGAAGGCAACGGGGTGAGCGTCGGCGTGGGCCGCGGGGTCGGCGTTGCGGTCGGCTCCGCGGTAGGCGTCGCGGTCGGGGTGGCCGGCACCAACCCCAGCCACGAGCGCCACGGCGTGCGGACCACAGCCGCCGCCAGGAGCAGAATCCCGGCCACCACCGCCAGCCCCATGACGATGGGCCAGAGGCTCCGCCGGCCCTCCATGGGGACTTCCACCAGGGGCAGGGACGGGAGTTGTGCGTTCCCGGAAGCGCCCCGAGAGGCATCGTAGAGGGCGAGTACCTGCTGGGGGTCAAGTCCCAGGTAGGCCGCGTAAGTCTTCAGGAAACCCCGAACGTATGCGGGAGCGGGCAGGGCGCCGTAGTCCTCGTCCTCCAGCGCGACCAGGAACTTGTAGCGGATGCGCGTATCCGCCTCAACCTGTTCCAAGGACAACGACTTCTTCTCGCGGGCATCGCGCAGCAGGTTCCCCAGATCGCCCATTCAGCACCCATCCCCCGTAGAATCCACCTTCCCCGCCGGGAGGCCAGGATACTATACACTTACGCCCCGCGCGTGTCAAATGCTTGGGCCGAGGGAGTCGGTTTCATCTTGTGTTGGTGAACCGTAGGCGCACTCTCCTCGTGTGTCATTGCGAGCGGAGCGAAGCAATCCCACGCCCCGGAGATTGCTTCGGGCACTGCGTGCCCTCGCAATGACAGCCACCAACAAACTTTGGAACCGAATGGGCCGAGGCGAGGGCGCAAGGCCCGTTGGAAACCGCCATTGGCGTGGGGACGGCAGGAGAGCCGAAATCCACCGCCGAGCACGCAGAGAGCGGAGAAAATCAGAATTCCTCTTGGTCCTCTCTGGGACTCTCCGATGCAAAATGAGTCGCGACGGCCCGCCAACGCCGAATGGGGAGACTACCTATCCGCACAATCCGTGCAATCCGCGCAATCCGCGGATACCATTCTCCATGCGCGTTATTCGCGGTCCTTGAGCGGCGGCGAAGCATCCCTAGTCGCCGTTGCCCGCCCGTTCAGCATACACAGGCACGCCGAGGAGTCGTCCTGCGATGACCTCAAAGGCGCGGGGGTCGCCGGACGTGTAGAACAGGCGGCGGACGGGGCCGCGCCGGGTCGCTCGCAGCCCGTGCTGCTCCAGCACCCGCGCCGTCTGGCGGGCCACGGCGGGCGCGGGGTCTATGATCTCCACGCCCGGCCCCACGACGCGCGCGATGGCCTCCCGCAGGAACGGATAGTGCGTGCACCCCAGCACCAGCGAGTCAATCCCCGCCTCCACCATCGGCTGCAGGTACAGGCGCAGGAGGCGGTCGGTGTCGGGATCTTCCAACTTGCCCGCTTCCACCTGCTGCACCAGGCCCGGGCAGGCTCGCGTGAGCACGTCCACGCCGTTGGCGTACCGCTCCAGCAGGCGCGCGAAGAGTTCGCCCTGGAAGGTTACCTCCGTGGCGATGACGCCCACCTTGCCGGCGCGGGTGCGCTCCACGGCAGGCTTGACGGCGGGCTCCATCCCCACGATGGGTACCGCGAACCGCGCGCGCAGATGGTACAGCGCCGCAGCCGAGGCCGTGTTGCATGCCACCACGATGACCTTCGCGCCGCGCCGAATGAGGAAATCGGCGATGCCCACCGACAGGGCGCGAATCTCCTCGGCGCTGCGCGAGCCGTAGGGACAGTGGGCGGTGTCGGCGAAATAGATGGTGTCCTCGTCCGGCAGTTGTGCCCATATCTCGCGCAGGACGGAAAGCCCGCCCACGCCCGAGTCAAACACGCCGATCATCGGCTCGCCGCCTCCACGAAGGCGCGGAACAGGGCGCACATGTCGGCACGGGCCGGGGCAAGTTCCTCCGGATGCCACTGGACGCCCAGCACCCAGGCGTCGCCTGTCCCTTCCACCGCTTCCACGATGCCGTCGGGGGCCTGGGCCACAACCCGCAATCCCGCGCCCAGGGCCTTGACTGCCTGATGGTGCAGCGAGTTGACGGGCACCTGGTAGCGCAAGATGCCATCGTGCGCCACGGTGCCATCTTGGGCGACCAGCGCGGCGAGGCGGCTCCCTGGCTCAACGGCCACCGTGTGGGCGATGTGATCACGCGGGTACGCGGGGTAAAAGCAGTCGTGCTTGAGCGCGCCTGGGACCTGGGCCGCGATGTCCTGCACCAGCGTGCCGCCCGCCGCCACGTTGAGCACCTGGATGCCGCGACAGATGGCCAGGAGCGGCATGCCCATCTCCGGCGCCCGCCGCGCGAGGGCCATCTCCGCCGCGTCGCGCTCCGCGTCCACGGCGCCCAGTTTCGGATGCGGCTCCTCGCCGAAGAGCGCCGGCGCGATGTCCTCTCCGCCGGCCAGGAGCAGGCCATCGGCGCGGGCCAAGGCGCGGAACAGGCGCGGCTCATCCATGCCCAGCGGCAGAAGCGCCGGCACGCCTCCCGCCGCGATGACGGCAGACAGATACGCCTGGCCCATGCCCTGCATAGGCAGGTGGTGGTGCCGCCCCGAGGTGTCGTTGCGGCATGGGATGAGGATAACAGGCGCGCTCATGAAGCCTCCTGGTTCGGTATGTGGGCGGATTATAGCGCGGGCGCGCTCGGCGCACAAGGATTCGGCTCCCGTCTGCGCACCCCGCGCCGCGCATGGGACGTGGGCACGCGCCCGTCCCTGTCCCCCGGCGCGAAGCGGTCGCGCAGAATGTGCGTTACCCCTGCGCCAGCCCGCCAGCCTTGACGCGCTCGGCCCGATGCTTCAGCGCGGGGCCTGGGCCGGCGCCGGGCGCAGCATCACTCGCCGCTCCCCGCCGGGCTCGCAAAGGTCCAGCGATCCCACGCCACCGTCTCCTCAAACGGCTTGCGGGTGCGCGGCTTCGCGTCCTTGGCGCGCGTCTCCTCATCCAGCAGGTCAATGGGCCCTTCGTACCCCAACGCGATGACGACAACCACGTTGTGATCGTCGGGAATATCCAGCGCAGCCCTGACCTTAGGCGCGCTGTAGCCGGCCATGGGGTGCGCCATCATCCCTTCTTCCACGGCGGCCAGCAGCAGGTTCTCCACCGCCAGCCCGCAGGCGAACAGGTGGTACGATACGGCGTCATCCTTGCGCACGTAGTCATCCGCGGCCCTCGCCGCAACGGCGATGAGCACCGGAGCCTTCCACGCCCAGCGGTTGCCGCGGTTCAGCGCCTCGCGGAACGCCTGCAAACGCTGGGGTTCGCGAACGACGATGAACCGCCACGGCTGATTGTTGTTGGCCGAGGGCGCCCAGCGCGCCGCCTCCAGGATGCGCAGGAGCGCGTCTTCGGGCACAGGTTTGTCCAGGAAGGACCGTTTGCTGTGGCGGCGAAAGAAGATGGAGTCCTCCATGTTACCCTCCGCGATTGGGTGTTTTGGCGAGACTATAGAACGGCCGGCGGGGGATGTCAAGCGGCTTCGGCAAGTTGCGTTTTGGACTCCCGCGGCCCAGCCCCGGTCGTCAAGACTCCTTGACTCTTCGCGGAAGTGTGGTACAATATGAGCAGCCGACCACAGAGCACGTTGCAGGATGACCAGTGGTTAGGCGGCGCTTCACATGCAACAGGGCTAGAGAGGGGGAGTGGGCAGTGAGCACCCTGGTGATAGAGAAAGTGGTGGAGCAACTGAAAGAGTTGCCTTATGAATTGCAGTGGCGCGTGTTGGAGTTCGCCCGTACTCTGGCGTCTTCCGCGCCACGCGGTGTTCCCGGGAAGCAGTTGCTGCGCTTTGCTGGTGCAATTCCGGCTGGGGACGTAGAGTTGATACGCCAAGCGATAGAGCAAGGGTGCGAACAGGTTGACATCAATGGCTGGTAGATATCTCCTGGACACCAGCATCTTGATAGCGCTTTTGGCCGATGACACAGCCGTAAAAGGGAAGTTGGCTCAGGCGCAGGAGGTCTTTGTTCCGAGTATTGCGATTGGAGAACTCTACTACGGGGCGTGGAAATCACAGCGCGCCCAGGAGAACCTCAACCGCATTGATGAGTTGGTGGGAGAGAGCGCGGTATTGGGGTGTGGGGTTGAGGCCGCGCGGCGATATGGTGAGATCAAGAACGCCCTGCGCATCAAGGGACGCCCAATTCCCGAGAATGACCTGTGGATAGCGGCGATTGCGGTGGAACACAGGTTGACGCTGGCAACGCGCGATACGCACTTTAGCGAGGTAACTGTCCTAAACACGGAAACTTGGTGAAGAAAGCGCAGGCAAACCTGCGCGGCAGCCGAACAAGCGGCTGGAGACTCGCCTCCGCCGCGCGCATGCCAAACGCCTCGCCCGCTTACCGCACCACCATCGGCACCCACAGCCGATAGGGTGGCTTTGGCGTCGGGCTAGGCGTCGGGCTGGGGGTCGGCATCGCGGCGGGCGGCGAGCCGACGCTCACCTGGTCTATGAACGCCACCGTGGGCCGCTGCGAGGAATCCTGCCAGACGTTGAGAATCAATTGCACCGTGCGCCCGCGCCACGGCGAGAGGTCATAGGTGAACAGTTGCCATCCCGGCGTCGTCTGCCAAACGGTGCGCGGGGGCATCGGCTCGTACCGCGTCGTCCCGTCAATCAGCAGCACCTCCAGCCAATCGTGGCCCGCCTCGGTCTCCAGCGTTGCCACCTGGTAGAGGAGCGACAGGTACACCGGCGACGGGGTCTGCGGTATGGCGATGCTCTGGCTCACGGTGGAATTGCCCCCGCCGCCCAGTTCCGGCTGGCCCACGAAATCCCGCCCCAGCGCCAGCGAGCGCAGCCCCGCGAACCCCGCCGTGTGAACCTGTGCGGGCGTGCTGCCGCCGGGCGTCCAGCCCTCCAGCCCCGCCTCAAAATCCCCGTTGCGCACCAGGTTCACCGCCGGGGCAAGCCAAACGTCAAACCCCGCAACGTAGCCATCCAACCGCAGGTATCGCGGCGACCAGTGATCGTACCCGAGCGCATCCCCCTGGACACCGTAATCCCCCTTGGGGAGGCCCGCCACCTGCCACTGGCCCGACGCATCGGCCGCAACGGTGATCGGCATGCCCCAGACGTTGGTGATGGACACGCTCGCGCTGCCGACGGGCGTCCCCAGCGGGTTCAGCACGCGCCCGCCGACAACCGTGGCCGCGATGGGCGTGGGGGTCGGCGTTGCCGTCGGCTGTGGCGTGGGCGTCGGGGTGGTGGGCAGCGCGATGACCGTCTCCTCCTGGGGCGTTCGGGGCGTCGCGCCTGCGTTCCCCGCCCGGTCTATGCCGCGCGCCGCAAACCCGTAGGAGTGGCCGGGCACGCCGGTGTATGTGGCCGAAGTCTGCTGGGTGCCCTGCAGCCACAACAGCATCGGCCCGCCGTCCACGGAGACGAAGACGTCATACGCCGCGACGCCGGAACCCTCATCGGCGCCTTGCCAGGACACGGTGAAACTCGTCGGACTGTAGAGAGGCAAGTCTTGCATCGTTACCACGGGCGGTGTCGTGTCTCGCTCCACCAGCATCAGGGGCCGCCCGCCGATCATGTAGGTGATGTGGTCGGGGAGGTTGCGATTCGTGGCCGCGGGCAACAAGACCGTGTACGCGCCATCGGTCGGCGACAGCGGCTGCGCGACCCCGTCCTGATCCAGCGCCATGGCCTGAGCCCCCACGGCCCCTACCCGCGCCACCACCGGCGATCCGCGCGTGGCCCAGAGGAAGAGAACGCGCTCGCGCGTGTCGGGGCGATAGTAGGCGATCTCCTCATGATCCCCCTGCGAATTGCGCCGCCACAGGGGAATCGCGCCGTTCAGGTACGTCGCCGCCAGCTGGTAGGCCTTGTACGAGGGCCGGGGCGAGTTCGGCGACGAATGGCTGTGGAAACAGATGGCGTCGGCGGGGTTGCGGTACAGGCCGTAGGCGTCGCCCACGTCGTTGGTGCCCGCCGGACTGTTGCCGCAATCGTCGTAGAGTTGGAAATGGAAGATGCGGTCAGCGCCGGCAAAGAACCCATAGGCGTAGTTCTGGATGACGTAGGCGGCCTGTTCCTCCATGGTGGCGCGGTACAGGCTGCTGGGGTCCCAAGTCGGCCCTGGGTAGTCGTTCCACACGGGCACCCCGCTCTCGTTGATCCAGATGGGTTTCGCGCCCAGGCCGTACTTCTGGAGCAGCGTGCGGACACGCCGCACCTGGTAGTACGTCTCGTAGGATGTGCTGTAGATGTGCAGGGGCAGCGCGTCAAAGTACCAGCCGTTGGCGTCGCGCTGGGACCTCTGGCCATCCGCCTTCATCACATCCAGCAGGTTCTCCAGCCAGTTGGGCGTGATGTAGATGGCCAACCCGCCGAGCAGCACGGTACAACCTGGGTCTGCGAACTTGGCGGTGATGTACGCCACCTTCAGCAGGCGGTAGTAATCGTGCACCGAGCCGTTCCAGAAGAAGGGATAGTCCGGCTCGTTCCAAATCTCCCAGTGGCGAATGCGCGGGGCGTAGCGGGAGACCGCCGCGTAGACGAACCGCGCCCAGGGGTTGGCCGGGTTGATGACCTTCCCCGGCGCGGGAATGTCCGTGCCGTCGCTGAAGATGGGCTGGTAGAGGTTTTGGGGCGCGGAACTGGCCAGGCTGATGGGCCGACGCTCCGCAGCGCCGGATAGGGGCAGCGGGCGTTTGCCGACCTGGGGCAGCGGCGCGCCGCTCTGGCCCGCCGTGGCGTAGTGCGCGGGCGTGCCCAGCAGGATGGCGTTCGTCATGAGTCCGTTGGCCTGATCATCGGCGACAACTCGGTCCACGGTGCTCCAGTCCAAGACGCCGGCGGACTTTTCCACATTGCCCCAGTAGATGGGCCAGCGGTTCCAGGCCGCGCCCGCGGCAACGGCCTTGGCGTAGCGCGCCGCGCTTGCCGGGGCCTCGGCGGAACTGACAAAACACAGGCCGAAGCGGTCGTTGAGCGGCACCGCCTGGCCGATAACGTCATCCGACTCGGGCGGACGGAATGCGCCCACGGATGCGGGGCCGGGCACCTGCGAGAGGGCCAGGCAGAGGACGACGTACAGGAGCCCCAACCGCAACCGACGCAATGTCATGCACCCTTCTCTGCTTCGCGCTGGTCTAGAATTCCACGAGCGTGGCTTCGCGGGTTTCTGTATCGTACAACGCAAGACTCGGCTTCCCGAAACGGCCCATGACCTCGCCCGGGTTCAGCACAAGGGTGTTTCCCTCTTGGCGGTGAACGGCCTTGTGCGTGTGGCCGAAGAAGACGGCGTCGTATCGGCCCGACGGGGCGATGGCCGCCGCGATGTGCGGGTAATGGGTCAGGGCGATCTTCCTGCCGCCTAGTTCCAACTCCGCGAGGCCGTCGGTGTACAGGCGAACGCGGCCGCTCTCCGACGCGACGCGGAGCAGCAGCGCAACGTCGCCGTCGTTGTTGCCCTGCATGGCGTGAATCAGCCCCGCGAACCCATCGGCCAGCATCCGCAACGAGAACGGCGCGCACAGGTCTCCGCAGAACAGGAGCACGTCGGCCCCCTGCACCTGTTGCAGCGCCTTCTCCAGGTTCCAGATGTTGTCGTGGCTATCGGACATGATGGCGATTCTCATGGCAACCTCCTGCACCGAGAGATGTGCAGGAAGTATACCACAGCCGCGCTGTGTTGACAGAGGACATGGTGCAACTTGCGGGCCAATGGGACACGGTTCCAAACTGTGTTGGTCTGTCCCGCGCGCTGCCTCCCCACTCCGTCATGCTGAGCCGAAGGCGACACGCCCTCACCCTTCGGGAGAGGGTCGGGGTGAGGGGTGAGATTCTTCGCTCTTCGCCGCTCAGAATGACGGTAGATGCCAACCGACTTTGGAAACGACTCGCCAATGGGGATTTGCAGCCGTAGTCCTGGGGCGCGGAGCCGCGAAGAACATCATTTGCCTGTCTCCGCGCCTCACTATTTGGCGGGAAGCCATATTTGACAGAATTCCAAAAGTGTGTTATAAACCGTCCGTAGGTTGAGTAAGTGTACGGAACGACTAGCAAGGCTGACCGCTGGAGCGTTACACTTGGCTCTGGCGGTTGTTTTTTGCGGCGCTTCTGTCTCGTACCTCCTATAATTTTTCACAAGGAGTTCACCAATGAGTGAGCGAGAAAAAGGAACGGTAAAGTGGTTCAATGGGTCCAAGGGCTACGGGTTCATCACCCGCGAGAAGGGCGGCGACGTGTTCGTCCACTTCTCGGCGATTCAGTCGCAGGGCTTCCGCACCCTGGAAGAGAACCAGCGGGTTGAGTTCACCGTTGAACAAGGCCCCAAGGGTCCTCAGGCCACCAACGTCGTTCCCCTGTAGAACGCGCCGCGCGTTTCTGCAAAGCAAAGCCGCGCTCGGGAGACCGGGCGCGGCTTTTTGCTTGCCTGCGCTCAATCCTCGTACACGCGCCAGTACTTCTTCTCCGGCTCCCAGCGGTCAAAGAACTCGCGGCTGGGCCGGAACAGCAGCGCCTCGCACTCGGCGGTAACCGTGCCATCTTCCAGGCGCAACTCGCTCGCCACCCGCGCGCGGGTCTCCGCCTTTTGGATCACCCAGCCCACGGCCACCAGCGGGACGCCCGTGGGGGTGGGCTTGCGGTAGCGCACCTCCAGTTTCACGGTTACCATCAGATTCTCGGCGTCGCCATCCAGCAGGACCGCGCGGCCCGCCGTCTCGTCCAGGATGGCCGCCACGATGCCGCCGTGCACCACGCCGGGGTAGCCGTTGAAGGGCTCGGGCACGACGACCCGCGCGCGGATCTGCCTGGCCTCTCGGTCGTTCACCCACGTGATCTTCAAACCGACGGGGTTCTGTCTCCCGCACAAGAAGCATGTCCGCGAACTGGGCTGCCGTTCTTCCATGACGCGACTCCTTTGGGCAATGGGGTTGAAATCGGCGCAATGGTATCACAGGTTGGCGACCGTGGCAAGGAATTGTACACGCGCTCCAGTATGGGGTATAATGTGGGCCTGGAACCCGGTGTCGCGGCCATCTACTACCCAGGAGGACACTCAATGGACATACAAATCAAGCAACTCAAGCGGGCCAGTTTGGTGAAGATTTCCGGCCGTGTGGACAGCAGCACCGCCCCCGACCTGGAGAAGGCTCTCAAGGAACTCATGGAGCAGGGGCAATTTCGGATTGTGGTGGACATGTCGGACCTCAGTTTCATCAGCAGCGCGGGCCTGCGTGTCCTCATCTCCACGGCCAAGACCTGCCGCCGCTGGAATCGCGGCGATGTGTATCTGGCGTCGCTCCCGCAGCACATCATGGAGACGTTTGAACTGGCCGGGCTAACCCGCGTGTTCAAGATTTTCCCGGATGCGGTAGAGGCTATCGGGAACCTGTAGGCGCGTCCGGTTCGCCCGTGCGCGGGGTCAGACGGCATGCCGTAGCCGCCCGCGTGCGCGTGGCCGGGCGCTTCCCGGTGCGGACGGCGTGCCATGGAAGAGGCAAGCGTGTACGAACTGGCGGTGCCAGCGCGATTTGAGAACCTGGCCCTCATCGGCGACTTCATCGCCGGCGTGGCGCGGCGCGCCGGGTTTGACGAGAAAGGCGTGTTCAACCTGCAACTGGCCTGCGATGAGGCGTGCACCAACGTCATTGAGCATGCCTACGGCGGCGGCCCCGGACAGATTCGCATCGCCGTTTCGGTGCACCCCGACCGCATCCAGATTGAGGTTCACGACACGGGCCGCCCCTTTGACCCCACCGCCGTGCGCGTGCCCGACCTGGACGCCCCGCTGGAGGAGCGAGAAACCGGCGGGCTGGGCCTCCACTTCATGCGCTCCATCATGGACGAGGTGCGGTTTGAATTCGGCGAGGGCGGCAACCGCCTGACTATGGTGAAACGGAGAGACCCGTGAACGCGCGGCGCTCCGACTGGGCCGAGGATGTCTGGGTCGTGGAGGCGCGTGGACGGCTGGACGCGAGCCTCGCGCCCGAGTTGGAAGCGCAATTGGAAGCGCTGTTCGCGGCAGGGCATGCCCGCATCGTCGTGGATTTCGGGCGGGTGAGTTACATCAGCAGCAGCGGGCTGAAGGTGCTCCTGGTGGGGATGCGCGCGGCGCGCAGGCAGGGCGGCGACATCCGGCTGTGCGCCATGAGCGAGCGCGTCCGGGATGTGTTTGAGTTGTCCGGCTTCCACAAGATCTTCGCGATTCACGCTTCCGAACAGGAAGCAGCGGCTGCGTTGACAGGCGGCGAGGTAGGCTAGGGTGAAATCGGCATCCACGCTGGGGCGAAGGGCCTTCCAACTCGCCGTCATCGCTGGCGGTCTGCTTGCGCTAACCCACGCCGTCGCCATGGGGTGGCACCCGCAGACGGCATCGCTGCTCCTGTTTGTTGCCCTGTCGGCCATCCTCCAGCGATCGGGTTTCCACACCACGCAGCAGGTAACCCACTGCCTGGTGGGCATGGTGGATGTGGCGGCTATCCTTATCTTCGGGCCGTTGGGGGGCGCGGTCGTTTCCTTCCTCGGCGGGTTTGTGTACCTCGCGCTCCACGCGCTGCGGGGCAAATCGCGCCGGGTGGAGCACCTGCTGCTAACCCCGCTGTTTGACGGGAGCCTGAAGGCGCTGATGGCGCTGGGGGGCGGCGCGCTCTACGTGCGGCTGGGCGGAGCCATCCCGCTGACGCACCCATCCTGGCGCGACGCGCCTGCCCTGGCCGCCCTCTTCGTCGCGTGGTTTGCGCTAGACCACCTGGCCTGGGGCGCGATGATGACCCTATCCGGCGGCAGGGCGGGCCTGCGTACCTTCGTGCGCGATTCGCTGCCCGTGTCGGTCCTCGTGGAACTCCTGCCGCTGCCCATGGCAGTTCCCATCGCGGTGTTGTATGCGCGCGAGGAGGCGGGCCTGTTCGCGGTGGTAACGGCCGGGGTCGTGGCGGCCAGCGTAACCACGCAGGCGTTTTCCGATGCTCGCCTCTCCCGCGAGCGGCGGCTGCGCGAACTGACGCTGTTAGATCGCATCGGCTGGGATTTCGCCCGCGCGTCGCTGAACGTGGACGAACTGTGCGAACTCATCTATCGGTACTGTTCCGAAATCGTGGACACGTCGCATACGTTCATGCTGGGGCTGGCCGACCCGCAGAATCAGCGCATGCGGCATCCCATCCTGGTGCAGGGTGGGCAGCGAAAAGGCCCGAACGAAATTCCGTACACGCCCGGCATCCGCTGGTTGCAGGAGCATCGCAAGCCCATTCTCATCCGCGACATGGAGCGCGAGCGCCTGCCCTTCACGCCGACGGTCATCGGCCAGGCGACCCGCTCGGTCATCCTCGTGCCGCTAGTGGCCGAGCAGGAACTCATCGGCGTCCTGTCGGTGCAGCACGTGGAGCCGAACGTGTACACCGAGGACGACTTGCGCATCCTGTCGGCGCTGGCGGCCCAGGGCGCGCTGGCCATCCGCAAGGCCCAGGCCTACGAGGCCGAGCGGCGGCGGTCGCAGCAGTTGGCGGCCATCGCGCGCGTTACGCAGCAGGTGGCCGTGCTCCGCGATTTGGGGACGCTGTTCAACCTGGTGGTGGACGTCATCCGCGAGACGTTCGGGTACTACTACGTAGCGTTGTTCACCGCGGACCCGCGCACGGGGAAACTGGGCTTCCAGGCCGCCTCTTCGGCGACCGGCCGCACGTGCTGCTTCCAGGTGGAACCGGGCGAGGGCATCACCGGCTACGTCGCCGAGACGGGCCGGCCAGTCCTCGCGAACGATGTAACGCGGGAGCCGCGCTATCGCCCCGTGGAGTTGTTGGAGGAGACCCGCTCGGAGTTGACCGTCCCGCTGCTGGTGGAGGGGCGCGTGGTCGGCCTGCTGGACGTGCAGAGCGACCACCTCAATGCCTTCACCCAGGAGGACCTGGCGACGATGCAGACCGTCGCCACGCAGGTGGCCATTGCCATCCACGAGGCGAGGCTGTACGACCGCGAGCGGAAACGCGCCCGCCAACTGGCCGCCGTGAGCGAGGTGGGGCGCAAGATCGTCTCCATCCTCAACCTGGACGCCCTGCTGGACGAGGTGGTGGACTTGGTGTCCGAGCGGTTCAACTATCCGCACGTGCACGTGTTTACGGTGGACGCGGCCCAGGGCGAGGTGGTGTACCGAGCGGGCACCGCCCAGGCCGATGCCGTTGCGGGCCAGTTGCGATTTCGGCTTGAGGACGAGGGAATCGTTCCCTGGGCGGCCCGGACCGGCGAGCCGCTGGTGGTGAACGACGTACAAGCCGATTCCCGCTACCGCGCCGGCCCCCGCATCGGCGACATCCGCTCCGAATTGGCGGTGCCGCTGCGCTTCGGCAAGCAGATTCTGGGCGTGTTTGACCTGCAAAGCCCGGAGCCGAACGCCTTTGACCCCGAGGACTTGCCGGTGCTCCAGGCGCTGGCCGACCAGATCGCCGTGGCCGTGCGCAACGCGACGCTGTTCGCCACGCGCGAGGAGGAGACGTGGGTCTCCACGGTTCTGCTGCAAGTCGCCGAGGCCGTGGGCGAACAGACGACGGTGGAAGAGACCATCGGCTCGGTGGTGCGCATCGTGCCGCTCCTGGTGGGCGTGAGCCGCTGCACCATCTTCCTGCTGGACCGCGCCACGGGCGAGTTCTGCACCGAGGAGGGGTATAGCACGGCGCGGGGGACTGCGCCAGGACTGGACGGCTTATGCCTTCGCCCGTCCGATGTCCCGCTGCTGGCCCGAATCATGGCGTCCAAGGCGGCCGTCGTCGTGCCGGATGAGGAGATAGAGACGTGGATTCCTGCCGACCTGGTGCGTTCCTTCGGGATACGGCACCTGGCGGCGTTCCCGCTGGTGGCGCGCGGCGAAATCCGCGGGTGCATGGCGGTGGAGTTCGCCGATGCCGCCTGGCCCCCCGGCAATAAGACCCTGGCCATCGTTTCGGGCGTGGCGAACCAGGCGGCCACGGCCATCGAGAACGCCCAACTCTACGATGCGCTCCAGGAAGAGGCCTACGTCTCCAACGCCCTGTTGCAGGTGGCGGAGTCTATCAACGCCGCAGTGGATTTGGACGAGGCGCTGGAGGCGGTCGTGCGCATCACGCCCATCCTGGCGGGCGTGGATCGGTGCATGATCTTCCTGTGGGACGAGCGGCGGGAACGGTTTGTGCCCGCGCGACAGTACGGCGTGGCGCGCGACCTGGAAGCCGACTTCGCGGGCCTGGCGTTTGACACGGAGGAGTTTCCTCTCCTCAAGGAACTGGCCGAGCGCAAGGAGCCGCTTATCATCGCCGACGTGGCCGGAAGCCCTCTCGTGCCACAGGACTTGGCCCGGCGCTTCGGAATCCGCTCGCTCCTGGCGCTGCCCCTCCAGACCAAAGGCGACATCCTGGGGGCCATGCTGGTGGACTTCCAGGGGATGGAGCACCGTTTTCCCGAGAACCGCCTGGCCCTGCTCACCGGCATCGCCAGCCAGACGGCCATCGCCGTGGAGAACTACCGCCTGTATCGGGAGATGGCCGAGCGCCAGCGGCTGGAGCAGGAGTTAGAGGTGGCGCGGAGCATCCAGAAGAGTTTCCTCCCGCGTGCGTGCCCGCTCCTGCCTGGATGGGATGTGGCTGCCCTGTGGCGGTCGGCGCGACGGGTGGGGGGCGACTTCTACGACATCATCCTGTTTGACGACCGCTACGTGGGGTTCGTGGTGGCCGATGTTTCGGACAAGGGCGTGCCGGCGGCGCTGTACATGGCCCTGTCCAAGACCATCATCCGCGCCTCGGCGCTGGAGACCCGCAGCCCCGCCGCAGCCCTGCGCAGGGCCAACGACCTGCTGGTGGCCGACTCGTCCTCGGGGATGTTCGTAACGGTGTTCTACGGCGTGCTGGACGTGCGCGATGGCGTGTTCACCTACGCCAACGCCGGACACAACCCGCCGCTCCTTGTGCGAGCGCACAACGACGCGCCCGAACACCTGACAGCCGACGGGATCGTCCTGGGCGTCATGGAGGACGTGGACTTGGAGGAGAAGCAAACGCGCATGGCGACGGGCGATGTCCTGCTGATGTACACCGACGGGCTGACCGACGCCATCAACGAGCACGAAGAGGAGTTCGGCGCAGAGCGCCTGGCCCGGTGCCTGGTTGAGGCGCGAGATCGGCCCGCCGAGGCCCTCATCCGGCACATTGATCGCGAGGTCGCCGCGCACGTGGGCGGCCAGCCCCAGTTTGACGATTACACGCTCATCGCGCTGAAGCGGACGGAGGCCGACCCCGATTCGGCTCGGTCGGCATCGTGAAGGAGGCATACATGGACGGTCTGCCGCAGATTATCTCGGGCATCCTGGACGAACTGGAGAGCAAGAACGCAATTCGGGACACGACGCTGGCCCGATCGCGGACGCTGATCCGCCACTGCGCCAACGCGATTCGCGCGGTGCATCGGGGCGAGTTCGCCGCCGCCGAGGAGTTGCTCCGAGCGGCACGGGAGGCCGCCGCCGAAATGGTGGATGACCTGAAGGGCTACCCCGACATCTACTTCGCCGGCTATACCCAGGACGCGCTGAAGGAACTGGCCGAGGCGCACCTCACCTACGCCATCATCGCTGACAAGCCCGTGCCTACGCCGAAGGAACTGGGCGTGGAGTCCGCCGCATACCTGAACGGCATGGGCGAGGCCGCGGGCGAACTCCGCCGCTTCGTGCTGGACTGCATCCGTCGCGGCCAGGTTGGCGAGGGCGAGCGCGCGCTGGAAGCCATGGACATCATTTATAGCCACCTGGCGACGGTGGACTATCCGGACGCGGTTACGGGGAACTTGCGCCGCACCACCGACATGGTGCGCGGCGTCCTGGAACGCACGCGGGGGGATTTCACCACCGCCGTCCGCCAGGACCAACTGCAGGACGCGCTGCGCGACTTGGAGCGGAAACTGGGGCGCTGACCCGCCCGCGGGCGACCCGCCGCTAGGGCAACCAGGCCATCTGCCCGCCAAGCCAGTCCGGATTGGACATGCTCAAGTCCATGATCTTGCGCTGCTCGCTTCCGTCGGCCAGCATGACGTACAGCGTCCACACGCCATCGCGGTTGGACACGAAGGCGATTTGCCGTCCGTCGGGCGACCATGTGGGCATACCATCATCGGCGACATTGACGGTGCACCGCCGCACGAACCCGCCCTCTATCCGCACGGTGTAGATTTCCCAGTTGCCGTCGTGGCTGGAGACATAGGCGACGTGGCTGCCGTCGGGCGACCACGCCAGGCCGATGTCGTTCTTGTCCGCGGTCAGGCGGATGCGTCCGCCGCGGCTCAAGTCCTCCACGTAGATGCCGCACTCGCGCTGGGCCTCGTCGCAGCCGGTGAGCGCCAGGTGGTTCGTGCTGGACCAGGCGGCGGACCATCCGTTGGCCAGCGGTTCGGGCTTGGCGGAGCCGTCGGCAGGGGCGGCCAGGATCGCCGCCGTCGGCGAGCCCGCGTCGCGGACAAAGGCCACCTGGGCGCCGTCGGGCGACCAGAAGGGCCGCGAGTCCCGCGCCGATGTGGAAACCGCCCACCGCTTCCCGCTCTCCATGTCCAGGATGAAGATGCCGGGCGCGGCTTTGTCGGTGGAATGGAAGGCCAGGCGCACGCCATCAGGGGCTGTGGCCGGCTGATTCCCGTTGCGGACGAGCACCTGCGCCTGGTCCGCGCCGGCGTCCAGGGCCATGATGTCGTAGGTCTTGCGAGCGTCGTCGTAGCGGGCGAAGATGAGCGTGCCGAACGGCAGTTCCGACAGGATGGGCGGTTCGGCGGGCCGTGTGGGAACGGGCGTCAGGGCGACTTCGGCCAGGCCCGCGCACCGCTGCGAGGCGTCGTTCAGCCGCGCGCGGATGGTGGGGTTGTCGTCCATGGCTTTGGCGGCGGCGTAGGCTTCCTGCGCCTGGCACCACAGGCCCCAGCCCATGTACGCATCGCCATGGCCCACGTAGGCTTCGTAGAGGCGCTGGGCCACGTCGCGAAACGTGGGGTCAACGGCGTAGAGTTGGCGGAACGCCTCCACCGACTTCTCCCAGTCGGCGCCTGCGGCTCCCGCCCCCGCGCTGTACAGGGCCAGGAGTTCGCGCCTGCGAGCGATGTCGGCGGCGGATGGGCGGACGCGCAGGGCCTGATCGTAGGCGCGGATGGCCTCTTCCAGCCGATTCTCCGCCTCCATCGCCTCGCCCTGCAGGCGGTAGCAGTCAAAGCGGTACTGCTGGATGTCTTTGGTGCGGTAGGCAGGGTCTAGCGTGGCGATGTGCTCAAAGGCCGCGACGGCGCCGCTCCAGTCCTTCTGCTCGTACAGGGCCACCGCCTGGGCGAACAGGTCATCAAGAGCGGCCTGGTACACCTCGGACGTGGGGGTGCCGACGGCGACGCGGGTGCGCTGGGCCTCGGCCAGTTGCGCGCGCGCCTCGGCATAGTCCGGCGCAAGCCTCAACGCGAGTTCAAACTCGGCGATGGCCAGGTCCGTCTCGCCCGCCTGCATATGGGCAAGCCCCGCCTGGTAGTGCGACTCGGCGTTGCGGCGGGCGATGGCCGCGCGGTCCTGCAGGCCCTGGTACACGGCAAGGGCCGTAACCGCGCCGAGCACGGCCAGCAGGCCCAGCACGATGAGGGCGATGCCCAGCCGCGTGCGGGCCTTGTGTCGGGGTGCGCTTTGCGTCTGTTGGGCGTCGGTGGATACGTCGTCCATCTCTCCGTCCGCAGGGTATCGTCGCCGCCCGCCGCTACGGGCAGGCTGCCTCGGCCAACAGGATACCACCATCCGCGTACAGCCGCAAATGAAAGGGGCCTTGGCCAGGGGGCAATTGCCGCACCCAAGGTCGCCCAGGGCCGAGGGCGACCTGCTCCGACAGCACGCTCTCGCCCGCGGCGGTTACGCGCAGCGTGGCCTGGCGCTCCACGGGGCTATACGCGGCGACCATCACGCGCCCTCCCTCGCGCTCCACGCGCACGACGGCCTCACGGGTCGCCGCCGCGAAGCCGCCCAGCCCCGCGATGGGAATCCACGTCTCGCTCCACTCCAGCGACTCGCCGGGGGCAAGCAGCCGATCATCGGCGGGCCAGAAGGAGCGGTTGGCGCCTGCCCACAGTTCCACATACGATGAGCCGTCGTCGGCGAAGGTGGCAAGGTCGGGGAAGTCCGCGCCGAAGCCGAAGAGTTTGGCGCCGCCGATGCCCGACAGTACGCGCGCCACGCCCAGGTCGGCGCGGGTATCGTAGACGCCGACGAACGCGGGCAGCGGGTCGGTGGCGAAGACGCCCAGCCAGTTGCGCCATTCGGCGTATCGGCTCAGGTCGCGACCGCCGGCCAGGGGCCACGACAGGGTCTCACCCTCGCGGGGAAGGGCTGCGTCGCCCGTGCTGTGCACGATGACCTGCGCCGCCGGGAAGATGAGCCGCACATCGGGACCCACCGTCGCGCCGCCCGGGGCCAGCATGGCGTTGGCCCAGAACTGCACGGGCAGCGGGCAGGCGCCGATGTTCGTGAGGCGCGGCGTTACGGTGAAACGCCCCTCACCCGCGGCAAGGGTTACGGTAACCTCCGCCTGGAGGTCGCCGCTTGTGCGACGCAGGACGATGGCCACGCCATCGCCCTGCCGCTGGGTTGCCGTATCCCACGGCGCGCCCCACTCATACCCGTGCTCGTGCACGGGGAACGCCCATTCCAGGCCGCCGGCGGCGAGCCACCAGTTCTCGTCTCGCGGCAGCGGCCCCCAGTAGGTGGGCTTCAGCACGCGGTTGTTGTAGAACAGCGCCTGGCCGGTGGGCTTGTACGCGCATTGGTACAGCCGCCCGCCCAATTCGGGCAGAAACGCCAGCCGCAGGTACTCGTTTTCCACGATCAGGGCGCGGTACGTTTGGGGCGCAGGCGACGGGCGGGACGCCTCGTACTCGGCGCGGTTGAGCCGCACCACCGCCCCGCCGTATACGGGGTCGGGCGCGGCCGACAGGTGCGCCGCAAACGGATACGCGAGAACGGTCATGGCCTGTTCGTACACACGCACCTCCGGGGCACGGCTTGGCGTTGGGATAGGGGTAGTGGGGGTAGGGCTCTGGCCTGCCATGGGCGACGGGGTGGGGGCGGGGGTCAGACCTGCCCCTGCGGTCTGCGTGGGCGACGGGGTGGGGGCAGGGCTTCGGCTGGCGCCTACGGTGCGCGTGGGCGACGGGGTGGGGGCGGGGCTCTGGCCTGCCCCTGCGGTCTCTGTGGGCGACGGCGCGACGGTGGGCGACGCGGGTACGTTGGCCGTGCAAGCCGCGCAGAGGAGCGCCAGGCAGGTTATCCCCATGGCGAGAACCCGTACCTTCATGGCCGTAGTATAGCCCGCATCGGCCTCGCCGTCCATTCGTTTTGACAATCGGGGGATGGCGCAGCATAATACGAACGCCGGAGAGGGGCGCTGCGCGCAGCGGTCCATGTGCCCCGGCATTCCTGTTGTCAGAAAGGTGATACCCTTGCACACCACAAGTCGGCTCCTTCTCGCGCTGGCGATAATCGGTTTCATCGCCGCTGCCGTGCTGATACCCTTCGCCCCGGTCCTCCCCGCGTCGGCGGATGAGGGGGCGATGTTCTACCTACACTACGACGTGGACTACTCCGCGGTTCCCGAGTGGGTGCGCATCCGCGACCTGACGCTGAAGGTGCGCGTGGGCCAGGCCGAGAAGGTGGAGGTCATTGCGGATGGGCGAGTCATCCCCGCCGACTACGATTCCGCCGCCGGCTGGGTAACGTTCACCACCAACGCCACGCGGGTGGACATCGGCATCCACGGCCTGGCGACTCCCGCCGAGCAGGTGGGCGAGGTGCGCAAGGCGGCCCTGCGCGGCGGCAAGCGCTGGGCCTACAGCCTCACCTTTGACGACGGC
This sequence comes from Caldilineae bacterium, assembly GCA_037446815.1. Classification (GTDB taxonomy): domain Bacteria; phylum Chloroflexota; class Anaerolineae; order DTLA01; family DTLA01; genus DTLA01. The sequence goes on from JBBIHX010000008.1 coordinate 39,173, forward strand.
CGTCTGTCCGTGTGGCAGTATGGCAAACCCCTGCTGGACCGACTGGGCTACCGTGCGGGCGTCGCCATCATCGGCGAGTGGATGCTGCCGCCGGACTTCTCGCTTGGAACCTGCGGGGATAGCATCACCTGGCGCGGCAATCCCGACAGCCCTCTCACCTGGGACTACATGGATACGACCCGTGTCGCGGCCCTGCTGGCGTCCGGCTGGAGCGTGTACAACCATGGCTTCTTCCACAACAGCCCGGAATCCATGCCCGGGTGCGTCGTGGAAAACATCGCCAAATGCAGCGAGGCGTTGGCGTATGCGCTGGGTGGATACCGCACGCTGGTGTACACGGCGTACCAGAACCACGAAGGCTTGCGCGACCTGGCCATCGCAAACTATCCTACGCTGGGCTTGCCGATCATCCAGGCCAACGGGGGCGGCGCCATCGCGGTGGATAGCATCGCCTGGGGGAACCTGCCGTTTGTGCTGCAGCGGTGGGACGTGGGGCGCCCCCGCAGCGATCGGCCCGACACCAGCGGCGCCATCTACTACATGGACGAGGCTCACCAGAAGGCGGTAAACTACCCGAGCCTGCACTTCTGGCTCAGCCTGCATGGGCATAATGTGGAGCGGAACGACGTGGCAGGGTCGTCGCTGGACTACCTGCACTTCACCTACGGGCCAGGCGGCACCGATGAGGTGTGGGTGGCGCCCGCCGATGAGGTGTTCCAGTATCTGGCGACGCGGGATCATGCCGTGGTAACCCGCGTGGCATCGCGCGAGGTTGCCGTGGTGTCGCGTGTGCCCCAGATTCGCCAGGTCGCCTTACGGCAGGGCTGGCGCGGCTACACCGGCGCCCAGGATACCTACATTGACTCCGGCCAGCCGAAGAAGAACTTCAACGCGCCGGGCGACTCGGCCATTCTGCGTGTTACGTCCCCGGATAGGAAGGCGGCGCTTCTAGCATTTGACGTGTCTTCGCTGCCGGCCAATGCCCGCATCCTCAGGGCCACCTTGGGCTTCTACGTCCAGAAACATTCCAACGAGGGCGAGATTGATGTGTCGGCCTACATCCTGCGCAAGGCGTGGCATCCCGACGAGGCGACGTGGGAGCGAGCCTCGGCATCCGCTCCCTGGGGCGCGTATGGGGCCAACAGCAGCAATGGCGACGGTCGCGACAGGGACGCCAACGCCACCGACCTGCGGCCCCTGCGGTGGTTCCGCTACAAGGACATCAACACAGACGAAGAGTTCTTGATAGATGATGCCACGTGGTACTCGCTGGACATCACGCCCGCGGTGCGCGAGTGGGTGGCCAATCCCGACAGCAACTTTGGCGTCATCCTGAAGGCGACGGGCGGGTCCACCGAGGTGCGAATCGCCGCGTCGGAGTGGCGGGACGTGAACCTGCGCCCGTGCCTGGTGATCACGTACATGGAGCCGGAGGTGGTGCCGCCATCGCAGCCGAGCGCAACGCCGCAGGTTTCGCCCACGGCAAGCAGCACGCCCACGGCAACGCCAATCCCCACCGAGACGGGCACGCCTGCCACCACGCCGACGGGTACGCCCACGGCCACGCCCACGCCGGAGCCGACGGCCACACCGACGCCCACGGCCACCGTTCCCGCTGCCCCGCGCAACCGGCTATTCCTGCCGCTGGTTTCCGCAAATCACCCCTATCCTGTACTTCGCTGAGGTCACAGATGATGTTGTTGCTTGGCTATCTCGCCCTGGGCGTTGCCGCGGGCATCCTCGGCAGCCTGCTCGGACTGGGGGGCGGCGTTCTCATCGTGCCCGGTCTCACGCTCCTGTTCGGCCTGCCCATCAAGACGGCCATCGCTGCAAGCGTTGTGGCGGTGGTAACCAACTCGCTGGCGGGCAGCGTGGTGTACATCCGCAAGGGGTTCACTCACATCAAACTGGCCATGATTCTGGAGATCACGACGACCCTGGGCGCGGTCGCCGGCGGGATGATCGCCGTGTGGGTGAGCGGGCGCTGGCTCTACGGCCTGTTTGCGGCGGTGGCCCTGTACATCGTGTACGCCATGCGACGCCCCCCGTCGGGCGAGACGGCCGACGACCCCGACGGCGTCCTGCCTGCGGCGTTCATGGACCCCGCTACCGGGTGCGAGGTGCGCTACGGCGTGCACCACCTGGGCGCGGGCATGGCGGCCAGCACGGTCGCCGGGGTGCTGTCGTCGCTGCTGGGCATCGGCGGCGGTGTGGTGAAGGTGCCCATCATGTGCCAGGTCATGGGCGTGCCCATCAAGGCCGCAACGGCCACCAGCACGTTCATGATTGGCATCACGACGGCCACGGCCGCCATGGTCTACTACGGGAGCGGGCTTGTGGTGCCGGCGTTGGTAGTTCCGGTCGCGCTGGGGGCCGTCGTGGGCGCGCAACTGGGTTCGCGGCTGGGCGCGAAGGTCCAGAGCAAGGTCCTGCGCACGCTGTTTCAGGTGTTTCTGCTGTTCATTGCCGCTCAGATGGCATGGAGGGCGCTGGGGCTATGAGAGGGGCTATGAGATTCACGACACCCTTACACCGCGTGGTGTACTATGTGCTCTTGGTGGGCCTCTCGGCGAGCGTCGCGCTGATTCTGGCGGGGAGCATTGCGGCGCTGGCATCCACAGGAAGCCTGCCCGAGCGGACGCTCTTGTGGACGCAGGCGTTCCCGTCGGCGCTGGCCGGCGAAGCACAGGGACTGGTTTCCATGGGGCTGTTCGGCATCCTCATCACGCCTCTGGCCGCGGTAGCGGCGACAGTTCTCGTCTCCGCGTGGCGGCGGGATTGGGCGGGGGTGCTGGCAGGGTGCGGCGTGGCGCTGGTGATGGTGGTGAGCCTGCTGCTGGGCGGGGCGTAGGGGTCGCGGCGTCCCCCTCCCTGGCGCGGCGCTGCAACCCCTACGCCGCGCCGACTTCCCGCGCCAGGATGCGCCGCACGATGGCCACCGACGCCGCGTAGGTTGCGTCCACCCCGAAGTAGGACAGGCTCTTGGACAGGAGTTCCTGCCGTCGGCTGTAGGGTGTGTCGGAGGCGTAGTGGATGACGCCGATGTCAAACCATGCGTTGATGAACAGGTTGACGATTTCGTTGATGGGGTAGCGTTTGGGGTAGATGTTCTCGTACACGGCGCTGAGGTACGGCCCCGCTTCCATTTCTATGTCGGTGTACCCCTCGCGGTAGAACACGTGCATGAAGTCGCGGTTCTGGAGAAACGTGCCCCGCACCGTTACGGCCTTCTGATTGTCAAAGACCGCGCCCTGCAGGAGGTGGGGGGCCACATCCGCCGCGGTGAAGCAGTTCTTGAACAGGAACGTGTTCTGCGAGTGCTCGTCATAGACCACGTTGGGAATCATGACGTCGCCGACCCGGCCGTTGAGGGTGGCCGCCTTGCCCATGGCGTAGAACCCGCGCAACTCGCCCAGGTTGGCCGTCGCCTGGGTCAGCACCAGGTAGGCGGCCATCCCCAGCGGGTAGTCCACGTTGAAGATGAGCGCCGAACTGTCGGCAAGGCGCGCAAGGCCGGGCATCTGCACCCGGCGGTCAAACCGCTCGGGGCGCAGGCGGCGTAGGTCAATGACCTGCGCGCCGATGTCCAGCGCGGCGGGCGCGGGGATGCGCAGGATGCCGCATTCCTCTTCCCACGCGCGCATGGCCTCGCGCAGGTGTTGGTACGCGGGGTGCGCGGCGCACAGGCGGTAGGCGTAGTAGAGCAGGTTCTCCAGCCCAGGCTCCCCGCTTTCCCGCAGGCGCCGGTATTCCTCCCACAGGCCCTCGGGGTTCTCGTCGCGCAGGTACTGGGCGATCTCGGCCTCGCGGGTGAGGGCGAACCCCGACAGGAGATTGGCGATGCTGTGGGTGTTGCTGGACACGAAGTACACGGGCCGCTGGTTCAGCCCGATTCCTTGCGCCGCGTGCTCAATCTCGCGCCACCAGTCTTCGGTGGCCTTGCGGTAGTCCACGAAGGAACCGGCCAGCAGCAGGATGGACATGGTTTTGCGCTGCTGGGCGATGGTCAGCAGGCGGCGCGGCCACTCGGCGCCCCACAGGGCGTAGAGCCGCGCGAAATCCGCCTCGGACAATTCCAGCGCCAGCCGCACGCTCTCGGCTTCGGATGGCGCGAGGGGGTTGCCGGTCTCGGCGTGGCGGCGGAGGATGTCCTCGGCGGGGGTGTTGGCCAGGTGCGCGTGGACCTTGTTCCACTCAATCTGCAGGGCCACGAGCATGGGCACCAGGTCGTCAATGTCGGACACGCTGGCGATCTGCGCCGCCAGGGTCTCCTTGCCGTCAAAGTAGGCGCGGCGCCGACGCCCAGGGGATTGAACGGGCGTCCACTCGCGGATGTCGGGATACCCGCGCCGCATGAAGACCTCCGGCGTCTGGCCGAGCACGATGAGGCGCACCTTGTCCATAACGGGAGGCAGGCGCAGATAGGCGTAGATGAACGCGCCCAGGTCTATGATGGGGTCTTCGGCGTGCAGGTGGAGCGAGGAGTTCATCCCGGCGTGGGTCTCCTCCAGGGAGCGAATCTGGATCTCGCCGCTGCTGCGGAGCAACGAGTAGTACGTGCGCGTGTACAGCGCGATTTCCTCGTTTCCGGGCGATGGAATTGTTCTGTCCATGTGGACCTCACGGGCCGTGGCGCAGTTATCCGCCCGCCACCGGCTCAAATAGGTAGAGCGTGTCCCCATCCTTGAGCGGGAAGGAAGCAGCGCGTCCCCGCGGCACGATGCGACTGTTGACGAACAGCGAGTAGGGCACGGCGGGCGCCGCCAGCATCGGCTCCAGGTCGGGCCAGCGGGCTGCCATCGCCGCCAGACAGTCCGACACTGTGGCCCCGTCGGGCAGTTCCAACACGATGGGGCCTTCCTCCTCAATCTTGGAGCGGAATAGCGGATCCAGTTTCAGCGTAACGCGCATGGCAACCGTCTGCCCCCGTATCCAGGGTTGTGTACACTCGTTGACTAGGTAGAGACCGGTCTTGCGCCCAATTCTAGCATTCTTGGCCGCGTCGGGCAAGTTACGGTGCGGGCGAGTCGGTTCCAAAGTCTGCTGGCATTTGTCATTGCGAGGGCGCGGAGCGCCCGAAGCAATCTCCGGGGCG
>JBBIHX010000009.1:0-35855 GCA_037446815.1 Caldilineae bacterium
GGCTGGTGCGCATCTTCCAGCGCTTCCTGCCCATCGTGATGGAGAACATGGTGTACTGAACGCGCGCGGCGCGCCGCTGGGGTGCGTCGCACGCCAGCCGGGCTGGGTGCCGTTGTGGCGCGCATCCGCACCAGGATAGTCACATGCGACGCACCTCGTCGGAGGTGCGTCGCATGTTGTCCCTCCTTCTTCCATCGCGAGCGAAGCAGAGCAATCCCCAGGCCCGTCATTGCGAGGGCACGCAGTGCCCGAAGCAATGACGGGCAGGGTTGTGTCCACGGATAGCACGGATTGCTCGGATTGGGGGGTGAGATTCTTCGGCGGTTCGCGTCTCACAATGAGGGCGGGCCAACCGCGAATGAACGCGAAACGTTATTGCCCGACTATTCTTGCCCCAGAATTGAAACCGCTTCCCCAGCCCGAGTCGGTTCCAAAGTCTGTTAGCATCTACCGTCATTCTGAGCGGCGAAGCCGCGAAGAATCTCGCCCCTCACCCCGGCCCTCTCCCGAAGGGCGAGGGTGTATCGCCTTCGGCTCAGCATGACAGAGTGGGGAGGCAGCGCTCGGGACAGGCCAACACAGTTTGTCACCGAGTCCCCAGCCCCGCGGGCTTTGACCCCAACGGCCACGTGTGGTAAACTGCGTTGCTGCCGACACACGGGCATCCCGCGCATGTCGGAAGCCATCCACAAGGAGGTTTCTTCATGGGCAATATCGGCACTCACACGGACGCTACATTGCCCGCGGCAAAGACACGGGTGAGCCCCAACGTCATCTGGCTGGCGCTGGTCTCGTTCTTCACCGACATCTCCAGCGAGATGACGCTGACGACTCTCCCGCTGTTTCTCACCGACGTGCTGGGCGTCCGCACGGCCATCGTAGGATTGATAGAAGGATTGGCCGAGACGACGGCTAGCATCATGAAGATTTTCTCCGGCTACATCTCGGACCGTATCGGCAAGCGGAAGTGGCTGACGTTCGCGGGCTACGGGCTTTCGGCGGTGTCCAAGCCGTTCCTGTATTTCGCGGCATCGTGGGAGGCAGTGCTGGGCATCCGCTTTGCCGACCGCCTGGGCAAGGGGATTCGCACCGCGCCGCGCGATGCGCTCATCGCCGATTCGGCCGGCGAGGCGAACCGCGGGGCAAGTTTCGGCCTGCATCGGGCGGGCGATACCGCGGGGGCGTTCGTGGGCCTGGCCCTGGCCGCGGGCATCATCTACGCGAGCCAGCGATTCGGCCTCGCCATGACGCGCCAGACATATCAGACCCTCGTGCTCATCGGCATCATCCCTGCGTTCATCGCCCTGCTCATCCTGGGGCTGTTCGTCAGGGAAGTTGTCGCCGGGCCGCGGGAGGGTGAGCGCGTGCGCCTGACGCTGCGGGGCTTTTCGCCGCGGTTCAAGGCGTTTCTCGTCATCATCATCCTGTTCACGCTGGGGAACTCCAGCGACGCGTTCCTGCTCTTGCGGGCGCGGAATGTGGGGCTGTCGGTGTTCCAGATTTCGCTGATGCTGGTGGCGTTCAACCTCATCTATGCGCTGATCTCCGCGCCGGCGGGGGCGCTCTCGGATCGCGTGGGGCGGCGACGGCTGATTGTGGCCGGTTGGTTGGTGTACGGCCTCATCTACTTGGGGTTCGGGCTGGCGCGCGCGGGTTGGCACGTCTGGGCGCTGTACGCCGCGTATGGCATCTATTACGGCGCGGTGGAGGGGACGGCCAAGGCGCTGGTCGCCGACATCGTGCCGGCGGACAAGCGCGGCACCGCCTACGGGGTGTACAACGCTGCCGTGGGGCTTTCGGCGTTCCCCGCCAGTTTCATCGCCGGCGTCCTGTGGCAGGGCGTGGGCGGGTGGCAGGGATTCGGACCGTCGGCGCCGTTCTATTTCGGGGCGGCGCTGGCCCTGCTGGCGGTGGTGCTGCTGGTGCTCTGGATGCCGCGAACCCGCGCAACGGAGGCGTAAATCAACGATTGAGGTAGGTATACATGGGTAAGCAACAGTTGCGGGTAGTTCCGCTCGGAGGACTCGGCGAGATCGGCAAGAACATGCTTGCCGTTGAGTACGGGCCGGATATCCTCATCATAGACGCCGGGGTGATGTTCCCCGAAAACGATATGTGGGGCGTGGACCTGGTCATCCCCGACTTTGGCTACCTGCTGGACAAGAAAGAGCGGGTGCGGGGCATTATGCTGACCCACGGGCATGAAGATCACATCGGGGCGCTGCCCTACGTCCTGCGCCAGATTCCGGCGCCGGTGTACGGCACGCGGCTCACCATCGGCCTGGCGAAGGTCAAGTTGCGCGAGGAAGGGATGGCCGACGTGGTGCCCCTACACGAGGTCGGGCTGCGCCAGCCGTTCCGTATAGGCGTGTTTGAATTAGAGTGCTTTCGCATGAATCACAGCATCCCCGATGGCGTTGGCCTCGCCATCCGCACGCCGCTGGGGCTGCTGGTGCATTCGGGCGACTTCAAGTTTGACCACACGCCCATTGAAGGCAAGGGCGCCGATTTGGCCCGCCTGGCGCAATTGGGGGGCGAGGGCGTGCTCCTCCTGATGGCCGACAGCACCAACGCCGAGCGTCCTGGGTTCACGCCGTCCGAGCGGACGGTAGAGCAGGCATTTGACCAGGCCTTCTCTCGCGCCAAAGGGCGCATCATTGTGGCCACGTTCGCGTCGCTGATTCCGCGCGTGCAGCAGGTGGTGAACTGCGCGCAGCGGTATGGCCGGCGGGTAACCTTCGCGGGGCGCAGCATGGTGGATAACGCGCGCATCGCCCAGGAGTTGGGCTATCTGTCTATCCCCGACGGGCTTGTGGTGGACTTGGGGGCCATCAAGCACATGAAGCCGGACCAGGTGGTGATCGTCGCGACGGGGAGCCAGGGCGAGCCGACCTCAGCCCTGGCCCGCATGGCGGCGGGGACGCACAAGCAGGTGCAGATTGTGCCGGGCGACACGGTCATCCTGTCGTCGCACGTCATTCCGGGCAACGAGGAGATGGTAGGCCGCACCATCAACCGGCTGTTCCAGCGCGGGGCCGAGGTGGTGTATGAGGCGGTGGCGCAGGTGCATGTGTCCGGCCACGCAAGCCAGGAGGAGCAGAAACTGCTCCTCAGCCTGACGAAGCCGAAGTACTTCTTGCCGGTTCACGGCGAACTGCGGCACCTGCACCATCACGCGCGCATCGCCATTGAGTTGGGGATGCCGCCGGAGAATGTATTCGTCGTGGAGAACGGGTACGTCATAGAGATAGACGAGAAGGGCGCGCGGGTCGGTGAGCGCGTGCCGGGCGGCTGGGTCTTCGTGGACGGTGCGGGCGTGGGCGACATCGGGCCGGCGGTGCTCCGAGACCGCGAGGCGTTGAGCCGCGACGGGTTTGTCGTAGCGGCGGCCGTGGTCAGGCGCGACGGTTGGACGCTTCAGCGCCCGGTGGAAGTGGTTACGCGGGGCGTGGTGTTCCTGCCCGATGCGCAGGAGTTGCTGCAACGGGCCGCCGCCGCCGCCAGCGATGCTGTGAGCGCGGGAAGCCCGCCCAAGGATGAGGTGGATGTCCGGGAGCGGATACGCCGCGCCCTGTCGCGCTTCTTCCACGATGAGGTGGGGCGCAATCCCATGATTGAGGTCATTGTACTCGCTTTATGAGAGTCGGCTTGATCTTGTGTTGGTGAGCCGCAGGCGCACTCCCCTCGTGTGTCATTGCGAGCGAAGCGAAGCAATCCCACGCCCGGGAGATTGCTTCGGGCACTGCGTGCCCTCGCAATGACGGCTACCAACAGTCTTTAGAACCGAATCCCTTATGAGCACCGCTTGTTGCACAATCGCGGAGGAGCAACATGAGGCGCAACCTGGAGTTGCTGGACGCGGCGACCGTGGACCGAGTTCTGGACGAGGCGCTCGCGCTGATTTGGGAGACGGGGGTTCGCGTGCAGTCGCGCGAGGCGCTGGACCTGCTCGCCGGCGCGGGCGCTCGCGTGGACGGGGATGTGGCGCGGATTCCGGAGGCCCTCGCGCGGCAGGCGCTGGCGTCCGCGCCCAGGGCGTTCTTCCTCTACGACCGCACGGGCCGCGAAGCCGTCCGCTGCGCCGGCGACGCCGTCCACTTTGACCCCGGGTCTTGCGGCGTTCACGTGCTGGATGCTGAGACGCGGGAACACCGCCCTTCGGTTTCCGACGACCTCGTGCGCATCGTCCAGGTGGCCGAGATGTTGCCCCAGTTCGCGGCGCAGTCCACGGCGGTCGTCTGCGGGGATGTGCCAAAGGAGATGGGCGATCTCTATCGCCTGTTCCTCGTGCTGCTGTACTCGGACAAGCCGATTGTAACGGGCGCGTTTTCCGCCCAGGGCACGCGCACGATGATCGCGCTGCTGGCTGCCGACAGCGGCGGCGCCGAGTCGCTGCGCGCCAGGCCCCGCGCGGTGTTTGACGTGTGCCCTTCGCCGCCCCTGTGCTGGACCGAGTTCGCGGCGCAGAATCTCATAGACCTGGCGCGGGCTTGGGTTCCGGCGCAGTTGATCTCCATGCCCCTGGCGGGCGCGACGGCTCCCGTTACGCTGCTCGGCTCCATCGTCCAGCACGCCGCGGAGACCATCAGCGGCATCGTGATTCACCAACTGGCGCAGCCGGGCGCGCCTGTCGTCTGGGGCGGCGCGCCGGCCATCTTTGACATGCGAACCGGCACCACGCCGATGGGCGCCGTGGAGACGGCCATGTTGGACATCGGCTACGCGCAGGTGGGCAAGCGCCTGGGGCTCCCGACGCACACCTATCTGGGGGCCAGCGACGCCAAGACCGTGGACGCGCAGGCGGGCCTGGAGTCGGGCGTTACGGCCATGCTGGGGGCGCTAGCCGGCATCAACATGATCAGCGGCGCGGGCATGTTGGACTTCCTGGCGTGCTTTAGCGCGGAGAAACTCGTGGTGGATGCCGAGGCCATCGCCATGGCGCAGCGCCTGCTGGAGGGCATCCAAGCGCGAACAGAACCGCTGGCGACCGACGCCTTCGCCCGCCTGGGGCTGAAGGGCGATTTCCTGAAACTGCCGGAGACGCGCCGCCTGTTCCGCCTGGAGCAGATGCTGCCGTCGCCGGTGATAGACCGAGGTTCGCTGCGTGCATGGCAGGAGGCAGGTTCGCCCGACACGTTCGCCCGCGCACGTGAGCGGGTTCGGGGGCTTCTGGCAGGGTACACGCGGCCCCATCTCGCCCCCGACGTGGAGCGCGAACTGTTCGCCATCGTGCGGTCGGAAGCGCGGCGGCTCGGGTTGGAGCGTCTGCCCGGGGCTGAGGGCCTCGTCCCGGGCGAATAATCTTTGATTCTGGCTTGGAGCAGCGGCTATGCGTGTCGCCATGTACTACAACAATCGGGATGTGCGCCTGGAGGAGATGCCCACCCCGCGCATCGGCCCGGGGGAACTCCTGGTGAAGGTCATCGCCAGCGGCATTTGCGGCAGCGATGTGATGGAGTGGTACCGCATCAAGAAGGCGCCGCGCGTGCTGGGACACGAGATAACCGGCGTCATCGCCGAGGTTGGCGATGGCGTCTCGCGCTATAAGGTAGGCGATCGTGTCTTCGTCTCGCACCACGTGCCGTGCAATACGTGCCGCTACTGTCTCAACGGCCAGCACACGGTGTGCGAGACGCTGCACACGACAAACTACGACCCGGGCGGGTTCGCCGAGTACCTGCGCGTGCCGGCCATCAACGTGGATCGGGGCGTGTGGGTTCTGCCCGACGACGTGACTTTTGAGGAGGGCGTCTTCATTGAGCCGCTGGGGTGCGTGGTGCGGGCGCAGCGGGCCGCCCGCGTCCAGCCCGGGCAGACGGTGCTGGTGCTCGGGAGCGGGATGTCGGGGCTGCTGCACATCGCGCTGGCGCGGGCGCTGGGCGCAGGGCGCATCGTTGCGACGGATGTGGAGGAGTACCGCCTGCAGGCTGCCCGCCGTTTCGGGGCCGATGTGGTGCTGCACGCGGGCGAGAATGTCCACGCGCGACTGCGGGAGGTGAACGATGGCAGGCTGGCAGACGTAGTGTTCGTGTGCGCCGGGGCCATGTCGGCGTTCAACCAGTCGTTGCAGTCGGTAGAGCGCGGTGGCACCATCCAGTTCTTCGCGCCGACGCCTCCGGGCGCGGAGTTGCCCATCCCGGTCAACGACTTCTGGCGCAACAGCATCACGGTGATGACGTCCTATGGGGCCGCGCCCTATGACCTCACGGTGGCGCTGGACCTCATCCGCGCGCGCCGCGTTCCGGTGGCGGACATGATCACCCATCGGCTGGGGCTGGCGGAGACGGGACTGGGCTTTCGCTTGGTCGCCGAGGCGCGGGAATCCATCAAGGTCATCATTGAGCCGCAGCGGTAGGGCAGGGCGGCATCCACGAATGACACGAATTCATATAAGTAGGGAAGGCAGAGGGCCTTCTCCTGCCGCCTTGCGGCGTGGGACAGCACTCACAGATGCAACAGACGGGCCAGATTCCTTCCGACAGGAAGGCTCTTTCCCAGCGCCCCCGCGGATGATGTGGGCTATCCCTGCCAGCCCATGCGCAGGGAGATGGCGCGGGTGGCGCTGATGAGGCCCCCCGCGATTTCCTGGACGTGCGCCGGCGTCATGCGGCTCGTGGGGCCGGGCATGCTGATGACGGCGATGACTCGCCCCTCGCGGCTGAAGATGGGCGCGGCGACAGCGCGAATGCCCAGTTCGTACTCCTCGTCATCGTACCCATAGCCGCGCGCCCGGACTTCGGGCAACTGCGCCATCACCTCTGCCGCCGATGTGATGGTGCGCTCGGTGTAGCGGGTGAGTGGCTCTTTCAGGATGTTGCGCACCTCGGCCTCCGGAAGGTAGGCGAGGAACGTCTTGCCGCTGGCGGTGCAGTGGGCAGGGAGGCGCTGGCCTACCCGCGCCGCGATGGTGAGGACGTGTTTGCCCTGCAGGACCTCCACGTAGAAGACCTCGCCACGGTCAAACACGCTCAGGTCGCACGTCTCCTCAAACCGATCCACGAGCGCCTTCATGTGGGGGATGGCCTCGCGGCGGAAGTCCAGGCTGCGGATGGCGGCCATGCCCAGTTCGGCCAGGCGCAGCCCCAGTCGGTACCGCTCGCCGTCGGGCGCCTTCTCCAGAAAGCCCCCGTTCATGAGCGACACGATGATGCGGTGCGCGGTGGCCTTGTGCAGGCCCACGAGTTCGGCGACCTCGGACACGCCGCGCTCGGGATGCTCATCGTCAAAGCAATCCAGCACGTGCATCGCTCGTTCCATGACGCGGACGCGGTAGATGTTGGGGTCCTTCATCCGTGCTCCTCGCGACTAGGGATTTGGTCTCGGTCAGCGAGACTATTGTACCACACTTCGCCGCACACTTCAAACTTTGCGCCTGAATGAATGTTGACGCTGGGCGTGGCAAGGTCTATAATCCCGACCGTCGCGTGGCGACAGGATTTTCGCAGTCTCGGAGGGCCCGATGTCGGAGACGTGGTACGTGACCCTGCGGCAAAGCGTTGTGGACGGCGATCCGGATGCCGTAGCCGAAGGAGTGCGCGCGGCGCTGGCCGACGGCTTGAACCCGCTGGATGTTATCCAGAGAGCGCTGGTCCCCGGTCTGGACTCCGTCGGCGAGCAGTATGCCCGCGGGGAGATGTTCCTGCCCGACCTGGTGCTGGCTGGCGAGGCGATGAAGGCGGCCATGGCCGTGCTGGAGCCGCTGCTGCGCAACCGCGGTCTGGAGCGTTCGGCGGTGGGCAAGGTGGTGCTGGGCACGGTGCACGGGGACATTCACGAGATCGGCAAGACGCTGGTGGGGACGTTGCTGACGGCCAACGGGTTTGAGGTGTACGACTTGGGTGTGGACGTGCCGGCGGAGCGGTTTGCGGAGAAGGCGGCGGAGGTGGGCGCGGACATCGTGGGGGCGTCGGCGCTGCTGACAACGACGATGGCCGGGCAGCGGGATGTGATCCGCGCGGTGGAGAGCGCCGGGCTGCGGCCGAGGGTCAAGGTGATGGTGGGCGGCGCGCCGGTTACCCCGGAATGGGCCCGCGAGATCGGCGCCGATGGCTACGGAGCCGACGCGGTGGCGGCGGTGGCGCTAGCGCGGCGGCTGATGGGCATGGGATGATGGGGGACGGCCTTACATCCGCTGCGCTGCGTGGCCTAATAGCGGGTTATTTTCCTGCCGCTGGCACAGATGACGCTTGCGGTTCGCCGGGGCGAGAGGTTCGCCCCGGGCTTGCGTTCAGATGTACAGATGGTGCGGGTCTATCTCCTCGCGCAACAGGCGCAGTTCCTCGGCCGTCGGCGGGGGCGTCTCTTCAATGTGGTCGGCCAGCAGGAGTTCAAACCCCGTGTTCTGGATGACCTGCTCCACGGTAACGCCCGGGTGCACCGCCAGCAGTTTCATGCGCTTGGTGGCGTCGTCAAACCCCATGAGCGCCAGGCTGGACACGACGCGGTAGGGGCCGGTGTTGGGCGGCAGGCCGGCTGCCTCGCGCGCGCCCGGGCCGGTGAGGTAGCCCGGCGTTGTGATGAAGTCCACCTTGGGGACGAAGCGCCGCGCATCGTGCTGCATGATGGCGATGGTGCGCCAGCAGTGGGAACCGACGTCATTGGCGCCGCCGCTGCCCGGCAGGCGGGCCTTGGGCCGGGCGTGGTCGCCGATGACCGTGGAGTTCAGGTTGCCGTAGGGGTCAATCTGCGCGCCCCCCAGGAAGCCGTACTCAATGAAGCCGCGCTGGGCGGTCTCCATGGTGTCGCAGATGCCCGTGGCGGATAGGGCGCGGTGGAAGGTGCGCTCCTCGCCCACGGCAAGGGGGAGTTCTTCCAGAATGGCGCCGGTGCCGCCGAACTCAAAGACCGTTACCAGATTGGGCGCGTGGAGTTTTTGCGCCAGCGCCGCCGCCAGCATGGGGATGCCCGTGCCAATGAACGCGGTGGTGCCGTCCTCCATTAGGCGCGCGGCTACGCAGATGAGGAGTTCGCGGGGGTTGTATGCGGCGTTCATCGCTCCCCTCCTTGGCGGTATCGCAGGCTTTCCAGCCGATCTCGTCCCACCAGGTCCATGTACTCCTCGTGATTCTTCGGGCCGTAGACGTACTTCTGGAGATACGCCTGGGCCGTGTCGGGCTGCTCCATCTCCTTGACCCACTCGCGGATGAGTTCTTCGTCCCTGCGGTAGACATAACACATTTCGCCGGGGTGAGACCCGAAGGGCGCATGTACCACGGCGTCCACCAGGTAGTAGGGAATGGCGGTGCGGTCGGGGCGCTTGCGGATTTCGTCGGTGGGGATGATTTCCTCGGCGCTGACGATGAGGCGCTTGCACGCGCGCGCCATCTCTACCGCGAACCCCGCGATGCCGTCAATCTGGCAGTTGCCGTAGCGGTCGGCGCGGTGCACATGGATGAAGCCCACGTCCAGGATGAGGGCGGGGAGCAGGGCGACCTTCTCGCCGGTGAAGGGGCACTCCACCACCTTCGCCGCGCTATACTTGAGCGTGTCGGAGCCGAGCATGGAGCGGACGGGGATGAAGGGCACGCCCATGGCGGCGGCCTTGAACCGCCAGGTGATGCCGCCGTTGGACCACTCCACGACCTGCTGCACGCGCCCGCTTTCCACCTCGCGGCGGAGGTTGGCCGAGATGCCGTACACCTCGTTGCCGATGTAGGTGATGTCTAGCGCGCGGACGCGACCGGTGGCCAGGAGGATGTCCAGTTCCATCACGCCCTGGCCGGCGACGCGGAGGTCTTTGTACCCCTGGCGGATGAGTTCGCGAACGAGGGACATGGGGCAGCGGACGGTGCCGTAGAGTTCGGTGCCAATGTACGCGCCGTCAAACATGAAGCGGGAGATTGCCTCGTGCTCCGACATGACTTTGTCCACAAGGGCCTTGGTCTTGTGTTTGCGATTCCACTCTCGGAAGGCGTTCATGTCGGGCGGCTGGATGAGCGGGCCGATACCAGATTCTACTACGTGCATGGTTCGCCTCCTTTGCTGATAGCCAGTCCGTTCTGGCGGTGCCGTTCATGCCAAGCAGTATGACCTGGTTGTTCAGGCGACGTGCCGCGACCGGCGCGGCAGGGCACTCGGGCCAGGCCCAGGACCGCGGGCCGCTAGAGATGCGTTTGGAACCACTCGGTGGATGCGGCAATCACCTCCTCTTCCCACGCCACGGATGAGAATGTGTGGTCGGCGCCATGGATCATGCGCAGCGACTTGGGGCCGCTGAGCGCTTGCATGTACTCGTGCGCGCTTTCGGGGGGCACGGCGTCGTCGGCGGTGCCGTGGACGACGAGCGTTGGCCCGGCGAAGCGGCGGATTTCGTCCAGCGGGCGAACGGCCATGACTTCGCGCATGAAGGCGTGGCCGACGACAAGGCCGCCGATGTCCAGGCCCGTGGGCTGGGGAACCGGCGGCCGCGGGGAATTGGCCGCGCCCTTGGTCAGCACCTCGGCAAGGTTGGACGGCGCGGCCCATAGCACAAGGGCGCGGACACGCGGGTCGCGGCCCGCAAGGCACGCTGCGATGAGTCCGCCCAGGCTGAGGCCCAACACGGCGACGCGGGCCTTGTCTATTTCGGGCTGGGCGCTTAGCCAGTCCAGGGCGGCCACGGCGTCGGAGATTTCGCCTTCAATGGTCATGTCAGCGAAGTCGCCTTCGCTCTCGCCCGAGCCGCGGAAGTCAAAGCGGAGCGCGGCGATGCCATGCCGTGCGAGATGCCGGGCCTGTTTGGTGAAGATGAAGTGGGATTCGCTACGGTGGCCTGTGAAGCCGTGGAGCATGATGGCGGCAGGGAACGGCCCTGGGCCCTCGGGGAGATGGAGCATGCCGTACAGGTTCTGCCCCTGATTCTGAAAGACGACCGGTTTCTCCATCCGCAGCCCCTCCACAATGGAAGTGTCGTCTCCGGCGAGGAGATGCCCTGCTCCGCACCGGCGGGTGGCGGCGCGCCTAGTCGCTATCGGGCGATGCCGCCCTCGCCTGGTAGAGCATGATCTCCGCCTTTTCCAGGAGTTGCTCTGCCGAGTCGGCCTGCTCGGGGAAGTGGGCCAGGCCGACGAGAAGCCGCCGCTCGCGGGTTGGGTCTGCGCCGCTCGCCAGATAGTCGGCCTGCACCTTCTCGGCGATGGCCCGTGCGTCTTCGGGAGCCACCATCGGCAGAATGGCGACGACCTCGCCGGCGCTGTATCGGCCCACGATGATGTCCTCGTTGTTCTGCTGTCGGAAGGCGGCGGCAAGCGCCCTCGCCTCTTTGTCCAGCGCGGCCAGGCGATTGTCGGCGGCGTCGCTCTGCGCTTCTATGCTGGCGAGGAACAAGGCGACGGGATAATCGTGGCGGGCGGCGCGGACGCATTCGCGTTGCAGCAATTCCAGCATGTACTGCCGATTGTAGAGGTCGGTGCCTGGGTCGCGCGTCGCGAGGTAGTAGGCATCGTCGGAGGCGCCTTGCTCGCCGAAGTCCATGTACCGGACGCGGAACACGGTGTCGCCGACGCGAAGCAGGTCGCCGTCCTTGAGTTCGGCGCGCTCAATCTGCTCCTCGTTGACGAAGGTGCCATTGCTGCTATCCAAATCTACGACGACCGCGCCGCGCTCTTCCAGGACGATTTTGCAGTGTTGGCGCGAGACCTTGCTGTCCCACAGGCGGAGGCCGGCGCCCACCTGGCGCCCCAGGATGGTCTCGGCCTCGCGGATGATGAAGGCGCGGGAAAGCCCCCCGCCGATGAGCGGGATGAGCCACACGGCGCGCACGGGCTGCGCCCTCGGGATGTCGGTGCGCGAGATCATGATGGTCTGCTCCAGAGGCGGCGCGGTGAGTTTGCGGGGACGCCGAATGGTGGATGCGTCTGCCTGCCGTCGGGGATCGTACCCTATCAGAGCCATGGCGAATCGCTCCTTGTCGCAGTTTCAGGGCGATTATAGCATGTTCTTTGCAGCCTGCAAAGCGACCGGGGGTTGAAGTCGGTTTCATCTTGTGTTGGTGAAACGCATGGGCACTCTCCCCGTGTGTCGTTGCGAGCGAAGCGAAGCAACCTCACGCCCCAGAGATTGCTTCGGGCGCGGAGCGCCCTCGCAATGACAAATGCCAACAGACTTTGGAACCGAATCGGGGGTTGTATCCACGGATAACACGGATGGGGCGGATAGGGGCTTGAGATTCTTCGCGGCTTTGCCGCTCAGAATGACAGCAGGCCAACCGTCATGCTGAGCCGAAGGCGATACGCCCTCGCCCATCGGGAGAGGGCTGGGGTGAGGGGCGAGATTCTCCGCGGCTTCGCCGCTCGGAATGACGGGCGCCGAGGTGTCGCAGGGGATTGCCCGCACGCAAGCCTTCTTTGACGCGCGCGGCGTTTCAATATACTATTGGCGGGCGCGGAGGCAGACGCCATGGGGTTGGCATCCTTGCCGTTTGAGGAAATCTACACGCGGGTGTATGAGATCGTCGCGCTCATCCCGCGCGGGCGCGTGGCGACCTACGGCCAGGTCGCACACATCGTCGGCCCGCCCTGCACGGCGCGGATGGCCGGGTGGGCGCTGCGAGCCATGCCGTCGGGCCTGGATATCCCGTGGCATCGGGTCATCAACGCGCGCGGCGAGATCAGCACCGAGTTCCGAGAGGCAGAGGCCAATCTCCAGCGCAGACTCCTGGAGGCCGAAGGGATAACGTTTGACGCGCGAGGCCGCACGGACCTGCGCCGATTCCAGTGGGAAGGGCCCGATAAGGAGTGGCGTATCGCGCACGGGTATCCGGTTGCCGATGAGGACGAAGGGCCTCGGCAGTTGGCGCTCCTTTGAGCCGCACTCTCCGCTGTTCAGCATCTTCTCGTGATTCCCACAACAAGGGGGTATGACGGTGGTTGTCGCGTCTGGGCACAGAATTGACATAACGCTAGCACAGAAACAGCGTTCCCTGCGGGAGCTGCTCCGAAGCATGGGATCCGTGCTCGTGGCGTTTTCGGGCGGCACGGACAGCACGTACCTGCTTGCCGAGAGCGTCTCGGCCCTTGGGGTAGACAACGTCCTGGCCGTTACGGCGGAGGCGCCGATTCACCCTCGGCGCGAGATTCGGGAGGCGATAGCGTTGGCGGAACGCCTGGGGAGCCGCCACGTGGTGCTCCGGTTGCCGGTGCTGGGCGACGCGCAGTTCGTCGCCAATCCGCCGGAACGGTGCTATTACTGCAAGCGGGGGCTGCTGGCGCGGCTGGCCGAACTGGCGCGCGACCGCGGGCTGGCGTTTGTGGTGCACGGGGCCAACGCCGATGACGCTGCCGACTATCGGCCAGGCCAACGCGCGGCGGATGAGATGGGCGTCCGCGCGCCGCTGGCCGAAGTGGGGCTGACGAAGGCGGAGATTCGGGCGTTGTCCCGCGCCATGGGCCTGCCCACCTGGGACAAGCCCTCCCAGGCGTGTTTGGCCTCCCGTTTCCCGTATGGCACGCGCATCGCCGAGGACGATTTGGCGCGGGTGGAGCGCGCCGAGGAGTTCCTGCGCTCGGAATTCGGGTTGCGGCAGGTCAGGGTGCGGCATTTCGGGGCGCTGGCCAAGATAGAGTGCGAGCCTGGCGCCTGGCCCGCGCTGCTGGAGGAGGAGGCCCGAGAGCGCGTGCTTCGCGCGTTCAGGAATCTGGGATATGTTCACGTCGCGCTGGATTTGGCAGGCTATCGGTCGGGCAGCATGAATGAGATGCTGTCGGTTCGGGAGGAAGACTCGGATGGACGGGCTTGAGTTCGCAACCCCTGACTTCTTTCGGGATGACCGCAAGGGCGCTCCGGAGGTCATCCTGGCGAGCACGAAGACCGCGGAGCAGTGCCTGGCGATTGCCCAGGCGTTTCTGCGAGCGCGGGGGCGGGCCATCTTGAGCCGCGTTTCGCCGGAACTGGAGGCGCGCTTGCGGGTGGAATTCGCGCCGCAACCCGACCCCGCCAACCCGCAACAGCCGTGGTTGGAATGGGACGGGAAGGCGCGCGCCGCCGTCCTGCGCAGGGCAGGCGGAGAGGTAAGGGCTTCGGGCGGGCGAGTGGGCGTCATCACGGCGGGCACGTCCGACATCCCAATCGCCGCGGAGGCGGCGCTGGTGTGCCGCGAGATGGGGTGCGAGGTGTTCAGTGCCTATGACGTTGGGGTGGCCGGCCTGCATCGGCTGTTTGAGCCGCTGCGAGCCCTTGTGCGGGACGCGCAAGTGGATGTCATCATCGTGGCCGCGGGAATGGATGGCGCGCTGCCGTCGGTGGTGGCGGGGTTGGTGGACGTGCCCGTCATCGGGTTGCCCACCTCGGTGGGGTACGGTTTCGGCGGCGGGGGCGTCGGCGCGCTGACCTCCATGTTGCAGACGTGCGCGCCGGGCCTGGCCGTGGTGAACATTGACAACGGCGTGGGGGCCGGCGTCATGGCGGGCCTCATCGCGAATCGCGTGGCGGCGGCCAGGCGCCAAGGGGGTTGACATGGGGCGGGTGGCGTATTTTGACTGCTTTTCGGGGGCCAGCGGCGACATGTTGGTGGCCTCGCTTGTGGACGCAGGCGTTCCGCTTGACGGGCTTCTGGCGGCGCTGCGGGCGTTGCCGGTCAGCGGCTACACGATTGAGGCGACGGGCGTTGTGCGCAACGGAATCGCCGGCGCTCGGTTTGAGGTCCGCGTGGATGAGCACGACCAGCCCCACCGCCATCTCGCGGAGATTGAGGCGCTCATCCGCGAGGCGGGCGACGCGTTGCCCGTCCGCGCCAGGGAGCGCGCCATCGCCATCTTTCGCCGATTGGCCCGCGCGGAAGCCAGGGTTCACGGCACGACGCCCGAAGACGTGCATTTTCACGAAGTGGGCGCGGTGGATAGCATCGTGGACATCGTGGGGTTTGCTGTGGCCCTGGAGTTGGCGGGTGTGGACGGGGTGTACGCGTCGCCGTTGCCCTTGGGGAGGGGATTCGTGCGCACGGCGCATGGGATTCTTCCGCTGCCCGCGCCGGCCACGCTGGAGGTTTTGGCCGAGGCAGGCGTGCCGACGTACTCGGTGGACGTGGAGGGAGAAACAGTAACGCCCACCGGCGCCGCGATCCTCGCCGAGGTGGCGCGTTTCAAGCAGCCTGACATGCGCATCGGCCGAGTCGGGTACGGGTTCGGCAAGTACGAAGGGTTCCCGTGGCCGAACGCGGTCCGTGCCTGGCTGGGCGAGGCGAGGGACAACGCCCACGAGCGCGTGGTGTTGCTGGAGTGCAATCTGGACAACGTTACGGGCGAGGCGCTGGGGTACGCCATGGAGCGGCTTTTCGCGGACGGCGCGCTGGATGTGTGGTTCACGCCGATTCAGATGAAGAAGAATCGTCCCGGCGTCGTCCTTTCGGTCATCGCTGCGCCGGAGAACGCGGAGGCCCTGGCCCAAGTGGTATTGCGCGAGACGCCCACGCTGGGGCTGCGCTGGCAGGAGGTGGAGCGGCGCACGGCGGAGCGACGCATGGAGATGGCGCGGACGCCATGGGGCGACGTGCGGGTGAAGGTCAAGATGCTGGACGGCGAGATCGTCCTGCGCAGGCCCGAGTACGAAGATTGCGCGCGCATTGCCCGCGAACACCACGTACCCCTTGAGGAGGTGTGGCGCGTGGCGCTGGCATTGGAATCCCCGGACTCGGAGCCCGGCATCTAGAGTCTGAGGATCGCCCTCGCAATGGTGAAATAGATAAACAGACCTGTGGCGTCCACCAGCGTGCTCATGACCGGTCCGGATACCACGGTTGGGTCTATGCGCAGTTTGTGGGCGATGATGGGCAGGAGCGCGCCCAGGCTGTTGGCCCACAGGACGATAACCCAGATGCTCACGGCTACTGCAAGTGCGACCCACACCGTTGTGCCCCACGTGAGGGCGCGCAAGAATGCCACGGCGGCCATCATGGCGCCCAGCACAAGTCCAACTCGTGCCTCATGCCAGTATACCCTGAGGATATCTTTGGCATCCACATCGCCGATGGCCAGGGCGCGGATGATGGTACTTGTGGTCTGCGAGCCGGAGTTGCCGCCCGTGCCGATAAGCAGGGGGACGAAGAAGGCCAGCGACACGACATGGCTAAGCGTAGACTCAAAGTGGCGCAAGACCGAGCCGGTGAAGGTCTCAGTGATGAACAGGAGCAGCAGCCACCCGAGCCTCTTGCGGGCCACCCAAGTTACTGCGGTGGATAGGTAGGGCTTGTCCAGAGGTTGGGCACCACCGAATCGCTGGATGTCCTCGGTGGCCTCTTCTTCCAGGATATCGGCGACCTCGTCGTAGGCGATGATGCCGAGGAGGTGATTCTCATGGTCTACGACAGGGAGCCCCAGCAGGTCGTACCGCGTCATCAGGTGGGCCGCCTCTTCCTGGTCTGCATCCGCACGGATGGAGATGACGTCGCGGTTCATGATGTCTCGGATGCGGGCGTGCGGGTCTGCGACGATGAGTTCGCGCAGGCTCACCACCCCCACCAGGTGCTTTTCATCGTCCACGACGAAGAGGTAGTAGACGGTCTCGGAATCTGGGGCGATCTTTCGCACGTGCCGAATCGCCTCGTCGGCCGTCATGCGCTCGTGGAGGACAACATCCGGGGGCGCCATGAGGCCGCCGGCGGTGTCGTCTTCGTGGGCGAGCAATGGAAGGACCTCGCGCGCGTCCTCCATTTCCTTCAGCACGGCGGCTGCAGTCGCATCGGGGAGATCGCCCAGGAGGTCGGCCGCCTCGTCCGGCTCCATTTCATCCACGATGTCGGCTAGGGTGTCTACCGGCAACTTCTGCGCCAGTTCGGCGGCCTCTTCGTCCTCCAGTTCCTCCAGGATGTCTGCCGAATCCTCCGTGTCCATCTGGGGGAGCAGGGTTTCCTGGTGTTCCGGCGACAGTTCCTCAAACACGTCGGCCTGGTCTGGCGCGTTGAGGGACTCCAGCACGCGGATAGCGGCCTGGATGTCGTTGGCTTCCAGGAGCGCCCGCACGGTGCGGAGCGCGGCATCTACGCGGCTCTCTTCCATTGGCTCACCTCCTTTCTGGGTTGGAGACGAAAACAAAAGCCGAAACACCTGGCCCCAGGGGTGCTGGGCTATCGGTTGGATAGATGCCAAGCGTATCGGCTGGTCAAATGCTACTGCGAAATGCGCTTGTTGTCAAAAAACACGCGGGCGCGATGGTGAGCCCGCGCCGCTCGCCGACGGCGCTATCGGCTTGCGCCGCGCCTCTTGGCGACGCCCTTCTGCCTGACCGAGCGGATCTGCCGTATGAAGGAGAAAGCGGCGCGGGCGATGGCGAGGCCCTCCACAAGGCCGATGCCCGCCAACAGCGAAGGGGTTTCCTCCTCGCCGGGCTCTTTGGGGGGCGCCAGCAGGTAGGCGACGGTAGCGCCCAAGAGTCCTCCGATGAGGGTTCCGGCAAAAACCACACGTTCCCGTTTAGACATGCGAGTTCCTCCTTGCGGAGCCGCCCAGGGCGCGCCAGGCTGCACGGATGCGTGCGGCCGTCGCCCCGCCCTGGACGAACGGGGCGATGGCTATCCTGCTGCTGCGCCGGACGACAGCCTGCGTTTGATTTACATAATACAAAGCGGGGCGCGTGATGCGCGGAAGGTGGGCCTTGAGCCAGAGCACGCCGCGGATGGCGAAGTAACATGCCGCGCCCGCGATGAGGACGCCGCAGAATGCCTCCACCGCGAGCAGCACAATCGCAATGTCCCGCCAAGTACCTAGGTTCATGATTCCCTCCTTGGCGTCTGTCCCCTATGCAGCGACAACTGCGCTCGGCCTACAGAATCTCAATCTCGTAATCCAGGAGTTCCACATCCCAGTGGCCGTGTTCCACCATCCGAACGACGGCGGTGAGCAGGCCGTGGGCGTGGTCGGCGGCAGTGCTCACGGTTACGATGCCCAGGGTGGCCAATTGCCACGCGTCCTGCGTGTCCACCTCTGCGACGGCCACGTTGAAGTCCTTTCGGATGTGCGCGATGATGGACTGGACGGTGTGGCGCTTTCCCTTGAGCGAGCCGTTGTCCGGCAATCGCAATTGCAGGCGGCATGTCCCGACGATCACGATACCCATCCTACCGGTGTTGGGGCCGATTCCCTGCGACGATGCGCGCGGAGGCGAATGTCGGCATAGTTCTCGGCGCGCAGGCGATGCGCGGTGGCCGTCTCTTCGTGCGACAGGTCGCCTTCCACGAGCCGCACGTTCAGCACGTCCGCGATGCCTCGGCATAGGGCCGTGGCGGCCTCGGCAAAGGACACGCGCCGCCCCAGCGCCTGCTCCACAGTCGTGGCCGTTGCCCGCAGTCGCTGGCGCATGGCCTCTCGCGCGGCATCCGCCAGGCTCAGGAAGTCCACGATGGCGGCCACGTCGCCGTGGAGCGGCAGCGAACCGTGCTGGAGCAGGGCCGTTCGGGTGCGGAACTGGGCGCTGCCCAGGAGTTTGCGCCCCCCGACGGTGATCTCGTATCCGGCCAGCGTCTCAAAGCAGGCCGGGGCGGCCTCGGGCTCGGCCTTTCGGGGCAGCGCGCGCTCCACGGCCAGGCCCAGGCCGCGCAAGCCCTCGGCCAGCCCGTCGCTGAGCCGCCTGTACGATTCCACGATGTCCCCCGCCGCGCGCGGGTCGCTCAGCGGGAGGCTGATGCTGTAGGTGAGTTCGTTCTGGTGGAGGATGGCGCGCCCACCGGTCGGGCGGCGCACGCAGGTGTGGCCGGCCCGGTCGCAGGCCGCCACGTCCACGTCGGCGTCGGGTTGGCCGCGGCCCAGCGACAGGCAGGGCGGCTCCCACTCGTAGAAGCGCAAGGTGGGGGGGCTATCGCCGCGCCCGACGGCGGTCGCGATGGCCTCATCTATGGCCATGTTCCATGCGCCGTCGCGCGCCTCATGTATGATTAGCCGCCAGGTTGCCGCCGGATACACCATCGCCTCGCATTGTTCAAGGTGGTGCCATTATAGACCAGGGGCAAGGGGGTGTCAACGTGAGCGGGGGCGGAGTCGGTTTCCTCTTGTGTTGGTGAACCTTAGGCGCGCTCTCTTCGTGTGTCATCGCGAGCGAAGCGAAGCAATCGCACGCCCCGGGGATTGCTTCGGGCGCTCCGCGCCCTCGCAATGACGGATACCAGCAATCCCGCGCCCCGGACATTGCTTGGGCAGTGTGTGCCCTCGCAATGACGGATACCGGCAGACTTTGGAACCGACTCCGTGGTGGCAGTTGCATTTGCATTCCGCGGGTCTATCTCGTATAATGCTCGTGGTGCGGCAGTGCGGCCGCATGTGGCTGACAACAAGAGGCTCGTGAAACGATGAAGATGTTCGTGCTACGCTCTGGGATGCAATACTGAAACGCCTAGCCGTATTCCAAGAGGCGTAGCCTTTTTCTTATCGCCCGATTAGGAGGAAACATGCCACACCGGGAAAAGATTGGCGCTGTACTCGTCGTCGGAGCGGGCGTAGGTGGCATGCGCGCCGCAGTGGATCTGGCCGAAGCGGGTCTCCAGGTTTACCTCGTGGAAGCCTCCTCTAGTTTGGGCGGGGTGGTCGCCCAGTTGGGATTCATGTTCCCGACCCACGACTGCGTGTTGTGCCGTGGCACGTCTGACCATGGCTACGGCTGTACCCGCCCGTCCATCACCCCCGCTCTCTTGGATCACAGCGTGCACCCCAACATTCGGGTCATGACCCTGTCGGAGGTGGTGTCGCTGGACGGGCTACCGGGGGACTTTGACGTTACCCTGCTGCACAGGCCTCGTTATGTGGATGTGCGCAAGTGCATCAACTGCGGCGACTGCAGCGAGGTCTGCCCGGTGGACCTGCCCGACCGCTTCCAGACGGGCTTCACCACGCACAAGGCCGCGTTCAAGCCGGCCCCGCGCGCGATTCCCAATGCGTACCTCATTGAGAAGGGGCACTACTGCATTGATTGCCGCAAGTGCGAGGAGGTCTGCCCGACCAAGGCCATCAACCTGGACGAGACGGAGACCTACGAGCACATCAAGGTGGGGGCGGTGATCCTGGCGCTGGGCTACCGCCTGTACGACCCGAGCCGCGCGGCGGAGTACGGATACGGCCGCTATCCCAACGTCGTTACCAGCCTCCAGTACGAGCGCCTGGCCAGCCGATCCGGGCCGACAGAGGGCGTCGTGCTGCGCCCGTCGGACAATCAGTTCCCCAAGAAGATCGCATGGCTCCAGTGCGTGGGCTCGCGGGACAAGGAGCATCCGTACTGCTCGTCCATCTGCTGCATGTACGCCACGAAGGAAGCCCTCCTGGCCAAGCAGCGCGTGCCCGGCGTAGAGTGCGAGATCTTCATGATGGATGAGCGCGCGTTTAGCAAGGAGTACAACGCGTACTACGAGCGGGCGCGCGACGAGTTCGGCGTGAAGTACACCCGCTGCCGCATCTCGGGCATCAAGGAAGACCCCAAGACCCACGACTTGATCCTGGATTACCAGACCGAAGACGGGAAACTGCACGAGTCGCGCTTTGGATTGGTGGTGTTGTCGGTGGGGAGCGAGCCGCCGCCAAAGGCAAAGGCCCTGGCCGAGAGACTCGGCGTGGACCTGAACGCATACGGCTTCTGCGAGACCGACAAGTTTGAGCCGCTGGACACGTCTCGGCCCGGCATCTACGTGTGCGGAGCGTTCGCCACGCCGAAGGAGATTGCCGAGACCGTCATAGATGCCAGCGGCGCCTCGGCGCGGGCGATGGAACTCCTCTCGGGAGCGACGCAGGCCGCGCCGACCCGGAAGCCCTTGCCGCCGGAGCGGGACATAACCGCCGAGCCGCGCAAAGTCGCGGTGTACGTGTGCGAGTGCGGGCAGGAGGTGGCGGGCGTTGTGGACGTGCCTGCGGTGGTGGAGCGGGCGCGCACGCTGCCGGATGTCGTCGTGGCCGAGCGGGTACAGTACGCCTGCTTGCAAGAAGGCATGGACCAGATCCGCGAATCCCTGAGGCAGAGCGGCGCGAACCGCGTGGTGGTGGCGGCCTGTACCCCGCGAACCCACGAGGCGCTGTTCCAGCAGATTCTGCGGGAAGTGGGCCTGAACCCATATCTGCTGGAGTTCGTGAGCATTCGCGACCACTGCGCGTGGGTGCACCGGGACGACCCGGCGGGGGCGACGCGCAAGGCGCATGAGTTGGTCCGCGTGGGCGTGGCGCGCGCGCGAACCCTGGAGCCCGTCCACAAAGTGCGCGGAGACTTCCAGCGATCCGCGGTGGTGCTGGGGGGCGGCCTTTCGGGCATGACGGCCGCGCTTGCCATCGCCGACGGCGGGTACGACGTGTATCTGGTGGAGAAGAGCGACGTGCTGGGCGGCAACCTTCGCCATCTGTACTTCACCGCCGAAGGCCCAGACCCGCAGAGGCTGCTGCGGCAACTCATCAAGGACGTGGAATGCAATCCACGCATCGCCGTGCTTCGGTCGTCGGAGTTGGTGGGTTTCGGCGGGCACGTGGGCGACTTCCGGTCGGTCATCGCCACGCGACGCAACGGCACAACCACCACGCAGACCATCCGGCATGGGGTTCTCGTCGTGGCGACGGGCGCCAAAGAGTACCGCGGGCAGCAGTTTCTGTTCGGGCAGGACCCGCGCGTCATCACCCAGTTGGACTTGGAGAAGCAGATCGCGCTGTCGCCGGACATCGCGCATTCCCTGAACACCATCGTCATGATTCAGTGCGTGCGCGACCCCGGGCCGGAGTCCGACTACTGTAGCCGCACGTGTTGCACCAACACGCTGAAGAACGCCATCCGCATCAAGCAGATCAATCCCGATTGCCAGATTTACGTGCTGTACAAGGACTTGATTACCTACGGCCACCGCGAGGAGTTCTACACAGAGGCGCGGCGCCGCGGCGTTATCTTCATGCGATACGACGAAGACAAGCGCCCGTCGGTGCGCGTGGTCAACGAAGAGTTGCAGGTGGTGGTAACGGAGCCTATCCTGGGCGAGCAGATCATCATCAAGCCGGACATGGTGGCGCTGAGCATGGCCACCGTCCCCGCCGACAGCAATCCGCAGTTGGCCCGACTGCTCGGCGTTCCTCTGTCGCGCGAGGGGTTCTTCATGGAGGCCCACCTGAAGTTGCGCCCGATGGACTTCATTGACGAGGGAATCTTCCTGTGCGGCCTGGCGCATTACCCGAAGTTCATTGAGGAGTCCATATCCCACGCGCTGGCGACCGCGGGGCGAGCGCTCTCGCTGCTGGCCAAGCCCGCGCTGGAGGTCGGCGGCGTGGTGGCCTCGGTGGATGAGAGCAAGTGCGTGGCCTGCCTCACGTGCGTGCGGACATGCCCGTTTGACGTGCCGGTGGTGGACCCTGAGCGCGTTGGCAATGGCGGCATCAAGGGCACGGCCTACATTGACCCGGCCCTGTGCCAGGGCTGCGGGACGTGCACGTCCGAGTGCCCGGCGAATGCGATACAATTGGCCCATTACCGCGATGACCAACTCGCGCAGTGCGAAATGGATATTCTGGGAAGGTGGCAAGTCGTATGACATCGGAAATCGCACCTACCGTATCTGAAATCGCGACCGAAGCGGAGGCCACGGGCACCTTTGAGCCCGAAATCACGGCGTTCACCTGCATCTACTGCGGATTCATGGCGGCGGACACCGCCGGGGCGCTTCACTTCTCGTACCCGGCCAACGTCAAACTGCTCAAGTTGCCGTGCACGGGCAAGGTGGACGTGGAGTACATCCTGAAGGCGTTTGAGAACGGGGCCGATGGGGTGTACGTGGTTGCCTGCCCGCTCGGGAACTGCCACCATCTGGAAGGGAACGTGAGGGCGACCAAGCGGGTTGCCTACGCAAAGAAACTGCTGGACGAGATTGGACTCGGCGGCGACCGCGTTGACATCTTCTACATGTCGGGCGGGCAAGGAGGCGCATTTGCCGAGGCCGCTCGGACGATGACGGAGCGAATCCGAAAGATGGGGCCCAATCCGCTTCGGATGAAGTCCTGGGGCTGCTGACGTCGGCGAACTCGCGTTTACCCGGCGCGGATTTGGGCCTGATTGTGGCGGAGGGTCTGGCGGAGCGATTCGTTGGCACAAGGGCGACGGCGCCCCCACGCACTCACAACGGGGTGGGCTGGCAGAAGGTGTCGCAATGTCAGAGAACACGAATGCCCCGATCGGTGCCGCCCTTGTCGTCGGGGGTGGCATTGCGGGCGTACAAGCCGCGATTGACCTGGCCAACGCGGGGATCAAGGTCTACCTCGTGGAGCGCTCGCCTGCCATCGGTGGGAAGATGGCCCAGTTAGACAAGACGTTTCCCACCAACGACTGCGCCATCTGTATCATCTCGCCGAAACTGGCGGAGTGCGGCCGCCATCCGAACATTACAATCTTGACCAATGCCGAGGTGGTGGGGCTGGCCGGCGACGTCGGCAACTTCACGGCCACCGTGCGCCAAAAGCCGCGCTACGTGGACTTGGAGCGGTGCACCAGTTGCGACGACTGCGCGAAGGTGTGCCCTGTGCGTCTGCCCGACGAGTACAACGAGGGGATGCGCGAGCGGACGGCTATCTATCGGCCGTATGCGCAGGCCATACCCAGCGCGTATGCCATTACCAAGCGGGGCACGTCCCCGTGCAAGAATGCCTGCCCGGCGGACACGAGCGCGCAGGGGTATGTGGCGCTCATCGCCCAGCGGCGATACGCCGAGGCGTTTGAGGTCGTGCGGGAGTACAACCCGTTTCCCGCTACCGTGGGGCGAGTGTGCAACCATCCGTGCGAGGGCCAATGCAACCGGGGCAAGGTGGACGCTCCCGTCGCCATCTGCGCGCTCAAGCGGTTCGTGGCCGACTACGTGTATGAGCATGGGCTGGAGGGGACGGCGCCGAGTGTCTACGCCGTCAAGCCCGACCCCGAGGCGGCGAACCTACCCGTGGCCGTGGTGGGCGCGGGGCCGGCGGGCCTGTCGGCGGCGTACTTCCTGGCGCGGATGGGGCATCCGGTTACCGTGTTTGAGGCGCTGCCGGTGCCCGGCGGGATGATGCGGGTGGGGATTCCTGCCTACCGCCTCCCGCGCGAGGTGCTGGACAGGGAGATTCAGAACATTTTGAAAGCGGGCGTAGAACTGAAACTCAACACGCCCATTCGGAACATTAACAATCTGCTGGAACAGGGTTTCAAGGCCGTCTTCCTGGCCATCGGCGCGCACCAACCGCAGAAACTGGGGATTCCAGGCGAGGACGTGGAGGGCGTGTTCCACGGCGTTCCCTTCCTGCGGGCCGTGGCGTTGGGCGAGACCCCTCCCATCGGGAAGCGCGTCGTGGTTGTGGGCGGCGGCAACACGGCCATAGACACGGCACGCACCGCGCGGCGGCTTGGCGCGGAACAGGTTACCATCCTGTACCGCAGGGATCGGGAATCCATGCCCGCCAATCCCTGGGAAGTGGACGAGGCGGAGCGCGAGGGGATTCGCCTGCAGTTGCTCACGGCGCCCGTGGAGGTGCTGAGCGATGGCGGGCGTGTTACGGGTGTGCGCTGTGTTCGGATGCAACTGGGCGAGCCGGATAGCAGCGGGCGACCCCGGCCGATTCCGATTCCGCGCAGCGAGTTCACCATATCCTGCGATACGCTGGTGGCGGCTGTGGCCCAGGCCCCCGAAATCTCGCTCCTGGATCCGGACCATGGGCTGGATGTTACGCGGTTCGGCACGTTCCGTGTGGACCCCAAGACGCTGGCGACCAATCGGCCGGGCATCTTCGCAGGAGGGGACGCGGCCAAAGGCCCGGGCGCGCTGATAGAAGCCATCGCTGCGGGTCGCCGCGGGGCGCTGTCCATCCACCGCCACCTGAAGGGCGAGCCGCTGCTCACGCCGCGGGAGGAACTGCCACTACCGGTGGCCGAGATGTCGCCGGAGGAAGCGCGCGAGCACGTGGCCGGGGGAGAAGCCTCTCCGCGGCCGCGGGTCGCCATCCCGATGCTGCCGGTTGAGGAGCGGCTGCGCGGTTTCGCCGAGGTGGAAATCGCCCTGGACGAGGAATCGGCCGTGCGCGAGGCCGAGCGATGCCTGGGCTGCGGCATCTGCTCCGAGTGTCATCGGTGCGTCGTGGCGTGCAAGGCCGAGGCGATAGACCACCAGCAGGCGCCGATGGAGTTGGAGATTCCGGTGGGCGCGGTCATCTTGGCCACCGGCTACCAATTGGCCGACGCGCGCGGGTATCAGGAATATGGCTTTGGCCGGTATCCCAATGTGCTCACGGCGTTGCAGTACGAGCGCCTGCTGTCGGCTTCGGGGCCGACGGGAGGGCATGTGCAAAGGCCGTCGGATGGCCGGGAAGCGCGACGCATCGCCTGGCTGCAGTGCGTTGGCTCGCGCGACACGCGACACGCCTACTGCAGTTCGGTCTGCTGCATGTACGCCACCAAGCAGGCGCTGCTCACGCTGGAGCACGTGCACGGCGCCGAGTGCGATGTGTTCCTGATGGACATGCGCGCCTTCAGCAAGGGGTTTGACGCCTACTTCGCCAGGGCCAAAGAGCAGGGCATCCGCTATCACCGGTGTCGGGTGTCCAGCGTGAAGGAAGACCCGAAGACGCGGGACTTGCGGCTGACGTTCACCGATGAGAATGGGGCCATTCACGAGGCCGCGTTTGACCTGGTAGTGCTGAGCGTGGGGATGGAGATTCCCCAGGAGACGCGCCAATGGGCGGAGGCGCTCGGCTTGAGCCTGCGGCCGGAGGGATTCGCGAGGCCGCGGCCGTTCCATCCGGTGGAGACCGATCGCGCGGGCGTGTTTGTGTGCGGAGCGCTGGCCGACCCGAAGGATATTCCCGATAGCGTGGTGGAAGCGAGCGCGGCAGCGGCGGCGGCCCTGGAAGTCATCGGCAAGGCGCGCGGGACGCAGATTACGCCCAAGGTTCTGCCCCCCGAGACGGCTGTAGCGCCCAGCGACGAGCCGCGCATCGGCGTGTTCGTGTGCAGTTGCGGGAACAATATCGCCGGGGTGGTGAATGTCGCCGAGGCGACGCGCTACGCGGCCACATTGCCGGGCGTGGTCCACGCCGAGAACACGATGTACACCTGCTCGCCCGACGCGCTGAAGATCATCAAAGAGCGGATTCGCGAACACAACCTGAATCGCGTCATTGTGGCGTCGTGCACGCCCCGCACGCACGAGCCGCTGTTCCGCGAGACAATCCGCGAGGCCGGGCTGAACCCGTACCTGTTTGAGATGGCGAACATCCGGGACCAGTGCTCGTGGGTTCACGGGAACGACCCGGCCAGGGCAACGGCGAAGAGCAAGGACCTGATTCGCATGGCGGTGTGGCGCGCGCGGACCCTGGAGCCGCTGTACAAGCAGGAGCAGAGCCTGTTCCACAGCGCGCTGGTGGTCGGCGGCGGCGTCGCAGGGATGTCTGCCGCGTTGAGCCTCGCCGAGCAGGGGTTCCCGGTGTATCTGGTGGAGCGTTCGGACCAACTCGGCGGGATGGCGCGGGAATGGGCGCGCGGCGTGAGCGGCTCTCGTCCCGCCGCAGAGGTGGCGGACCTCATCGCCCGTGTGTTGTCGCACCCGCGGATAGAAGTCCTGCTGGGGACCCGCGTGGTGAAAACGCAGGGATTCGTCGGCAATTTCCAGACAACGGTTGCTAGCGTGCACGACCCGACGCAGCGGCTGCTGGAGCACGGCGTTACGATTATTGCCACGGGCGGGCAGGAGTGGCGCGGCCCGGTCTTCGGCCTGGGTTCCCGCCCGGAGGTGGTAACGCAGGGGGATTGGGAGCGGACGCTCGCCGAATTGGAGGCGGGGCTGCACCCGGACCATCCTTTGCGGAGGGCGGGGGCGACGGTTGCCGTGCTGCAGTGCGTGGGGCCGTGGGATGCTGACCCGTCGCAGGCGTTCTATTGCAGTCGCGTGTGCTGCGCTGTGGCCATGAAGAACGCGCTGCGCATCAAGGCGCTGAACCCGCAGGCGGCGGTCGTCGTGTTCCACGAGGACGTGCGCACCTACGCGTTCCATGAGGTGCTGTACACAGAGGCGCGGGACGCGGGCGTGCTGTTTGTCCGCGTGGAGGATAGGCGGCAATTGGAGGTTGTGCACGCCGACGCGGGCGTGCGGATTCAGGCTCGCGATCCCGGACTCGGGCAGGATGTCGCGGTGCAGGCGGACATGCTGGTGCTGTCCAGCGCCATTGTCCCGGCCGAGGGGAGCGTCGCGCTGGCCGAGACGTTCAAGTTCTCGTGCACGCTGGAAGGGTTCTTCGCCGAGGCGCATGTGAAACTGCGGCCGGTGGACTTCCCGGCCGAGGGGCTGTTCTTGTGCGGCGCAGCGCACTACCCGAAGACGATTGAGGAGAGCATTGCGCAGGCTCGCGCGGCAGCGGCGCGGGCGGCCGCCATCCTGTCCAAGGATGTGCTGGAAGTGGGCGGCATTGTGGCGGTGGTCAATGCCGAGCAGTGCACGGCATGTCTCACGTGCGTGCGCATCTGTCCCTACGGAGCGCCGCGCATCAACCCGGATTTGAGTGGGGCGGGCGGGATTCATGGCGCGGCCGAGGTCAAGGCGGCGGCGTGCCAGGGGTGCGGCTTGTGCGTTGCCGAATGCCCCGCCAAGGCAATCCAGTTGATGCATTACAAAGATGAGCAGATGCTGGCCAAGATAGACGCCCTGCTCATGGCAGAAGGAGGTGCGCGATGACGGAGTTTGAGCCGCAGATTCTGGCCTTCGCGTGCCACTACTGTGCCTACGCGGCGGCAGACCTGGCGGGGTCTATGCGCCTGCAATACCCGCCGAACGTCAAGGTCATTCACGTCCCCTGTAGCGGCAGGGTGGACGTGATCCATATCCTGCGCGCCTTTGAACGGGGCGTGGACGGGGTGTTTGTGGCGGGCTGACTGAAAGGGACATGTCATTACCTGGAAGGTAATTTCAGCGCAGAGCGTAGGGTCAATTACGTGAAGCATCTTCTGGATCAAATCGGGTTGGGGGGAGAGCGGCTTGACATGTTTTTCCTCGCGTCCTCGGAGGGGGCGCGATTTGCGGAAATCTGCCGAGAGATGACCGAGCGCATCCGCGGGCTGGGGCCCAACCCCATCGCCTCGGGTGCGGGCACCTCTTCATCGGACACCAAAGGAGGATGTTCAGAATGATAGTCGCAGAACAGAAGTCGCTGGATGAAATCAAGAATATGCTCGCGCCGTATGAGAAGGTGCTCATCGTCGGGTGCGGCACCTGCGTAACCGTCTGCTTCGCGGGCGGGGAAAAAGAGGTCGCCATCCTTGCTTCGGCGCTGCGCATGGCCACAGCGCTGGACGGCAAGCCGAAGGAGATTCTGGAGGCGACGGTGCAGCGGCAGTGCGAGTACGAGTACAACGACGCCATCGCCGAGAAACTCAAAGAGGTGGACGCGGTGCTGTCGCTGGCCTGCGGCATCGGCGTGCAGACGATGAATGAGCAGTTCCCCGAGATGCTGACGCTGCCCGGGCTGAACACCACCTTCCTCGGTCAGCCGACCGAGCAGGGCGTCTGGGTGGAGCGGTGCCAGGCCTGCGGCAATTGCGTGCTGGCGACGACGGGCGGCATCTGCCCCATCGCGCGCTGCTCCAAGAGCCTGCTGAACGGCCCGTGCGGGGGGTCGCAGAACGGGAAGTGCGAGGTTGACCCCGACATCCCGTGCGCCTGGCAGGAAATCTATGACCGCATGAAGGCGCTGGGTCGGCTGGACGCGTTGCTGCAAGTGGCAGAGCCCAAGGATTGGCGCACAAGCCGCGACGGCGGCCCGCGCAAAATCGTTCGCGAAGATTTGCGCCTGGACAAGTAGGCGATAGGCCGCGAGATATGGGAAAGGATGATCAGACGATGAAAGTGGGAAGCAATCTTGAGAAGATTCTTACCGCCGGATATTTCGCTGCCACGGGGGAACTGGGGCCGCCGAAGAACGCCGACCCCGAGGTCATACGCCGCAAGGCCGAGATTCTTAAGGGCCATGTGGACGCGGTCAACATCACCGACAACCAGACCGCGGTTGTGCGCATGTCCAGCATCTCGGTGGGCATCATGCTGCTGAACATGGGGATTGAGCCCACCATCCAGATGACCTGCCGCGACCGCAACCGCATTGCCATCCAGAGCGACCTTCTGGGGGCGGCGGCATTCGGCGTCAAGAACCTGCTGTGTCTCTCCGGCGACCATCAGCGCTTTGGCAATCACCCCATGGCCAAGAACGTGTTTGACCTGGATTCCATGGGCCTGTTGCGCATGGTGCGCGACATGCGCGATGCGAAGAAGTTCCAGTGCGGCGAGGAGATCAAAGGCCCGGCGCCATGCTTCTTCATCGGCGCGGCGGCCAACCCGTTTGCCGACCCGTTTGAGTTCCGCCCGTACCGACTGGCGAAGAAGGTTGCGGCGGGCGCCGACTTCGTCCAGACGCAGATTGTGTTCAACGTGCCCAAGTTCCGCGAATACATGCAGCGTGTGGGCGACCTGGGCCTGCTGGACAAGGTGTACGTTCTGGCGGGGGTCAGCCCGATTCGCACCGCGGGCGCGGCCAAGTACATGGCGACGCAGGTTCCCGGCATGGACGTGCCGGAGGAATACGTGCGGCGGATGGAGGATGCCGTCAAGGGCATCCCGAAGGAAGACAAAGCGGCCCGCAAGGCTGCCTGGGAGGAGGAGGGCATCCGCATCTGCGTGGAGATCATCCAGCGGGTGCGGGAAATCCCCGGCGTGGCGGGTGTCCATATCATGGCGATTGAATGGGAGGAAGCGGTACCCGAGATTGTGAAGCGCGCGGGTCTTCTGCCTCGTCCCCAGGTCTAGCGATTGCTAAAGGAGTCGGTTATGCCGATCATGATCAATACCGAACTGGCCGATTATATCCTGCGCGAAACAGGCCAGAACGTGTACCTGTGCTACCAGTGCAAACGGTGCACGGCGGGGTGTCCGGTGGCGCAGTTCTTTGACCTGACGCCGAACCAGATTATGCGCGCCGTGCAACTGGGGCAGCGAGATATGGTGCTCCAATCGCGCACCATCTCCCTGTGCGCGGCTTGCATCACGTGCAGCACCCGTTGCCCTCAGGGCCTGGACGTGGCGAGGATTATGGACGCACTGGAGATTGAGGCGCAGCGCGAGAAGGTGCGTTTGCCCGTTCGCGCGGTGCCGTTGTTCTACCAGTCGGCCCTGCGCGGCATCCGATGGTTCGGGCGCATGTACGAACTGGGGCTGATGGCGGAGTTGTACCTGCGGCTGTTCGTCCGCCGTCAGTTGAGCCTGCGCCAGTTGTTCAAGTACGATGCGCCGATGGCCATCAAGATGTTCCGCAGCGGGAAGCTGAAACTCTTGCCCAGCATCGCCCGCAAGCCCAAGCGAGACCGCGCGCCGTCGCCGCCGGAGCCGGACGCGATCGCCTACTACCCGGGCTGCTCGCTTCACTCCACAGGGATTGAGTATCAGATGTC
Source organism: Caldilineae bacterium (assembly GCA_037446815.1). Lineage (GTDB taxonomy): Bacteria > Chloroflexota > Anaerolineae > DTLA01 > DTLA01 > DTLA01. The sequence goes on from JBBIHX010000009.1 coordinate 30,358, forward strand.
CACGCTGGCCGTGGCCGACGCCCTTGGGCTGAAACTGAAGGAGCCCGAAGGGTGGGTCTGCTGTGGCACGTCGCCGGCGCACTCCACCGACCACTACCTCTCCACGGTGTTGCCGCTGAAGACGCTTGCCGAGGTGGAGCGGAGCGGCCTCTCCTATGTAACCGTGCCTTGCGCCTCGTGCTTCTCGCGGTTCCGCATCGCGCTGCATGACGTTCGCGCAGACCCCGAATTGGCCGGCAAGGTGGAGAAGGAGATAGATTACCTTCCGTCCGGCGGGCTTCAGGTGGACTCGCTCCTGACGACTATGACCGACCGGGTGGGCCTGGCGCGCATCGCGGCGGCGGTGAAGCGCCCGCTCAACGGGCTCAAGGTGGTGTGCTACTACGGCTGCCTTCTCACGCGGCCGCCCGACATCACCGACGCGCCGGAGCCGGAATATCCGACGAACATGGACGAACTGATGCGTACCCTGGGCGCGGAGTCGCTGGATTGGTCGTACAAGACCGATTGCTGCGGCGGGTCGCTGTCCATCAGCGTGCTGCCGGTGGCGCTGAACCTCACGCAGAAGATTCTGCGGAACGCGAAGGAAGTGGGCGCGGATGCGGTGATCGTGGCCTGCCCGCTGTGCCACGTGAACCTGGACACCCGCCAGGCGCAGATTGCGGCGGAGTTTGAGGGCGAGTACGACATCCCCATCCTGTACTTCACGCAGGCGATGGGGTTGGCGTTTGGACTGCCGGCGAACAAACTGGGCCTGGAGAAGCACCTGGTCTCACCGTTGCCGCTCCTGCGACAAAAAGGTCTGGTTTGAGGTTACTAACGACCGGAGAGCGGGCTGAGAGAGACCCGCTCTCTGTTTGTTTGGGCATAGTGCCGGGCCATGCCGTTGGCGAGTCGGTTCCAAACTGTGTTGGTGAAACGCAGACACACTCTCCTCGCGTGTCATTGCGAGCGAAGCGAAGCAATCGCACGCCCCGGAGATTGCTTCGGGCGCTCTGCGCCCTCGCAATGACAGCCACCAACAGACCCTGAAACCGAGTCCCGTTGGCGGCGCGGCAGTCCGGGAGGTGCGGGATGATCGCCTTCGTGTTGAGCGGCGGTGGGAATCGCGGGGCGCTGGAGGTAGGCGCGCTCCAGGCGCTGTTCGGCCACGGCATCCAGCCGGATATGCTGGTGGGGACATCGGCGGGGGCGATGAACGCGGCGTTCGTGGCCGCCGACCCCAGCCTGGTTGGAACGCTGACGCTGGGCGGTCTGTGGAAGTCCTTGCGCCGCCGCGACGTCTTCCCCGGCAACGCGCTGACGATGGCCTGGCGCGTGCTCACCGGGCAGGACGGGCTGATGTCCAGCGACCGCCTGCGCGACCTGGTGCTGCGCAACCTGCCGCCGGGCGTTACGCGCTTCGGCGATCTGCGCGCACGCCTGTACACCACTGCGGCTGACCTCAACACGGCGACGCTTTACCTTTTTGGCGATGACCCGACCACGCTCATCGTGGACGCCGTGATGGCCAGTGCCTCGTTGCCCATCACGTTCCCGCCCTATGTGTACCACGGCGCGCAATTGGTGGATGGGGGCATCGTGGCCAACGTGCCTATAGAGATCGCCATGGTCAAGGGCGCGACAGAAATCTACGCCATAGACCTGGGGTACTCCGGCGAGCCGGTGCCCGACGTCCACGGCGTCATCGGGGTTGCGCAGCGGATGCTGACGACGCTCATCTATCAGCAGTTGCTAGACGACCTGGCCGAGGCGGCGGAAGACGAAAGCGTAACGCTGCACCACATCCGCATCCCGGCGTTCCACGGCATCTCCATGTGGGACTTCGGCCACGCGGAGGACATGATTCACGCGGGCAAGGAGACTACCGAGGCTTATCTGGCAAACCCGCAGCCGCTTACCGTCGCCCTGGCGGAGTACGCGGCCGCGGCGCGGGAATCGGCGCGGGCGTTGCCTGGCGCGACGGTCTATCGCCCGTGTCGGCCGCGACGTTTCGGTTCCAAAGTCTGTTGGTAGCCGTCATTGCGAGGGCACGCAGTGCCCGAAGCAATCGCCGGGGCGTGGGGTTGCTTCGCTTCGCTCGCAATGACACACGAGGAGAGTGCGCCTGCGGCTCACCAACACAAGATGAAAGCGACTCGCCGCGACCGCGGATTTGACATCCTCCCAGGTCGCGGGTATACTCCAGATACCCCATGAGGGTATGTGGAGTATGGCAAGAATCGCCCGAGTCGTGAAGGAGAACATAGGGCTGGTCATCTTGGCGGTGATCCTCGCCGCCTCGTATGCCTATCTGCGGACGCCGTCGGATACGCTGACGACAGAGGCCGAACTGGCCGCGATATTCTCGGCAGGGAATCCGGTGCTTGTGGAGTTGTACTCCAACACCTGAAGCGCCTGCCTGATTTCTAAGCCCGCCGTTGACGGGTTTGAGCGTGCGAACGCGGGCCGCGTGTCGGTGGTTCGGCTGGATGTGCGGTCGGCGCTGGGCAATGCGCTGGCGTATCGGTTTCAGGTCCGCGCGGTGCCCACGTTTCTCCTGTTCACGGCGGAGGGCGAACTGGGCGCAACCCATGTGGGAATCGCCACGGCAGGGCGTTTGGCGAATCTGTTGCGCGAAGGAACGGAGGGACGTTAGGGATGCCGATTTACGAATACCGTTGCCCGCATTGCGGCAAGGAGTTTGAGAAACTGGTTCCCATGCACACGGATGCGCGCGAGATAGAGTGCCCCCATTGCGGACAGAAGGGCGTGGAGAAGAAGATGTCGCTGTTCGGGATGGGCGGGGGCGCGCTGGGGGGCTTCTCGGTCTCTCAGGGCTCCTCGTGCAGCACGGGCGGCAGCACCTGAGGAATCTAAGCGGCGGGCCGTGGGCCTGCCTGGAAAAGTCTGCGGAGAAAGGATGTTTGCATGGCAACGAGTGAGACCGAGCCGGTAGTGGTGTCTGTTTTCGGCAACGACCTGGTGGAGAGTTGTTTCAGCGGGGGCTGAGGACCGCATTGGTCTTCGGAGGAGACCACGAGGATCGTCGCGCAGTATCTGCAAGAGGATTTCGGCGACCGTGTGAAGGTGGAGTACTACGAACTGTCGGACCCTGCGCTCCGTGAGAAGTACGCGGACGTGGTGAAGGCGGTGGAGGAGCACGGGCTGGCGTACCCGCTGACGGCGATCAACGGGGTGTTCCGCTTTGCCGGCGGGGTGAGTTACTACGCCATCCTGCGTGCGGTAAAGGAGGCGCTGGGCCTCCCGGAAGGGGAGTCATGAACCTCGGCGACCTGCTGCTACTGGGGATGTTCGCGTTGTTCGCGGTGCTTTGGGTTCTCGTCGGCCCGAAGGTCGGCGTAGGCGGCTGAGCGGTCCGACCGCCAGCCGCGCCGTCGGCGCGCGACAACTCCTGCGATTCTGACGAGTAGCGCCCATAGCGCGACTCACGTTGGCTACTTGGCAAAGGCCCGCTCGGAAGCGGGCCTTTTTCGTCGTCGGGGTTCATCTTGTTGCGTTGGAATTGCTTGTAGAAAAGTTGACAGAATCGGTTGATAGGCTATAATGATTGTGAAGCCCGTTGCGATAGTCTCTAAGATGAGGTGAGAAATGCGTAGCGAATCCACCCCCTTGTACACCATTGGCACAGCAGCGGAACTGTTGAAGGTTCACCCCCGTACGTTGCGCCTCTACGAGCAGTTTGGCCTGATCCGTCCGGCGCGCAAGAACAATCGGCGCTTCTACTCCGAGAACGACCTGAAGTGGGTTCAGTGCATCCGGTACTTGATTCATCAGAAGGGCCTGAACCAGGAGGGGCTGCGGCGGTTGCTGGGCCTGATTCCGTGCTGGGAACTCAAAGGCTGCTCGGAAGAGGACCGTTCCACCTGCACGGCATACGAAGACCGCTCCATGCCATGCTGGGAGGTTGCCAGCAGCACATGCGCCAAGGCCGGCAAGTGCTACGAGTGCGAGACGTACCTGGCCGCTCGGCACAGGCTCCTCTCCCCTGATGAGTTGGCGGAGATCAGCGCCGTCTAATGGCGGAGGCCGCGCAGGGGAACATGCGAGTCGTGCTGCTGGAGCCGTACTTCACGGGCTCGCATCGGGCGTGGGCCGAAGGGTACCGGGCTGCCAGCCAGGCGCACATCGTTGACGTCTGGGCGATGGAGGGGCGGTTCTGGAAGTGGCGGATGCATGGGGCAGCCCTGGAGTTCGCATGCCGAAGCCGAGCCGCTCCGCAGGACCCCGATTTGCTCCTCGTTACCGACATGGTGAACCTGCCCTACTTCCTTGCCCTGACCCGCCCCCGCTTCGGCGATACGCCCGTTGCGGCGTATTTCCACGAGACGCAGTTGGCCTATCCCCTGGCACCTGGGGCCCGGCAGGACCTGACCTATGGGTTCATGAACCTCATCACCGGCCTGTGCGCGGACTGGGTGTTCTTCAACTCCGCGTTTCATCGCGAGCAGTTCTTTGACGAGTTGCCCCGCCTGCTGAAGCATTTTCCCGACTACAACCATCTGGAAGTCGTCCCCCAACTGCGGGCGAAGTCCAGCGTGCTGCCGGTGGGGTGCGACCTTGGGCGACTGGATGCTGCGAGGGCCGATGCGCCGCCGCGCACACTCCCACCGCTGGTGCTGTGGAATCAGCGCTGGGAGTACGACAAGCAGCCGGAGGTGTTCTTCAGGGCGCTGTCCATCCTGGCCGAGGAGGGGGTGCCGTTTCGCTTGGCGCTGGCGGGCGAGAACTTCCGACAGAAGCCCGAGGAGTTTCTGCAGGCGAAGGAAGCCTTTGCCGACCGCCTCGTTCATTACGGCCACGCGGACGCGGAGGGGTACGCCCGGCTCCTGTGGCAGGCCGATGTAGTGGTCAGCACGGCAATCCATGAGTTCTTCGGCATTGCCATCGTGGAGAGCATCTATTGCGGGGCGTGGCCCCTACTGCCCAATCGCCTCGTGTATCCGGAGATGATTCCCCCGTCCCTGCACGCCGCGCACCTGTACGAGGACTTTGATGACCTGGTGCGGCGGCTGCGGGACATCCTGCTGCACCCCCGGCCTCCCGCGCCAGCCTTGCGCGAGGCGATGGCCCGGTACGACTGGTCGCGTATGGCGCCGGAATACGACCGCGCGCTGGACGCCGTGCGCGACCTCCGCGCGGCGCAACGCCCTTCGCGCTAGCGGCGACGGGCGCGCTCGGCGACCCGCGTCATTTCCCCGGCTTGTCCTCCGCCCGTGGGACGCTCCGCACCGGCTTCTTCTTGGCCGGTTGGCCCGAGCCGGCGGGCTTCGGCGCTTTCTTCGCGGGCGGCTGGGCGACAGGCTTGGGCTGGGTTGGGGTCTTGGGCTTCTTGGCGGCGGACGTGGTCTTACGCGCCTTTGGCTCCTCTGCTGTGGCTTCGGCCGCCTGGCTGGCGCGGCTTGCCTTCTTGGGCGCTGGCGTCTTGGCGGCTGCGTCGGCGGGCGGTTTCGGCTTTGTGGCGGACTTCTTCGCGGCGGCAGTGGCAGTCTTGCGCG
>JBBIHX010000009.1:35955-44144 GCA_037446815.1 Caldilineae bacterium
CTTCGCGGCGGCAGTGGCAGTCTTGCGCGGCTTTGGCTTCTTGGCCGCACCGGCCGGAGTTGCTCTGGAGGCTTCAGCCGCGGCGGTCTTCTTCGGGGTTGCTTTCTTGGCCGTCGCGCCGGATGCGCCGGGCTTGGCGCCGCGTTTGCGTTCCGGGGCAGGCTCTGCGACTGCGATGGTCAACACGACCACGCGTTGAACCTGCTCGGCTTTGCGGAGGGCCAGGACGGCCTTACCCTGGCTTGCTCGCGACATGAGGGGCAGGGCAGCAACGGGCAGCGGGTGCACCCGCGCGGACGACGTGTGAACCAGCAGGAGTTCGCCCCCACCCACCATGATGGCGTCGGCAAGCGGGCCTGTCCTGTCCGTTATCTTGGCAATCACTACGCCCGCGCCGTAGCGTTTCTGCGCGGGGAAGTCCTTCAGCGCGATGCGTTTCCCGTAGCCGAGGCGCGAGAGGATGGCGATCTGGGCATCGGCGACCGACACCGGCACCGCTCCGATAACGCTGTCGCCCTCTATCAGTTTCATGGCCAAAACGCCACCGGCGGCCAATCCCATGGGCCGCACCTCTTCCTCGGCGAAGCGAATGCCCTGCCCGTGGGCGGTGCAGACGATGATTTCCTGCGAGCCGTCGGTCTGGAACGCGCTGACGACCTCGTCGCCCTCGTCCAGGCCGATGAGGATGCCGCTGCCGCGAATGCTCTTGATGTCCTCGGCGGCCAGGCGCTTGATTTTGCCGCGCCGCGTAACCAGCGACAGGAATCCGGCCGCGCCATCTTCTGAGTCCGCCTTCAGGCACATGACGGCGACGATGGGTTCCGCCTTGGGCAGGCCACAGAGGTCGGCCAGCGAGACCCACGCGGAACGCTCGCCGACGGGTAGCAGGTGCACAGGCAGGACGTACCCCTTGCCGTCCAAAGTGCAGACGAGCAGGTCGTCGCGGGTATTGGCCGAGGCGGCGGCTACCGGCGTCTCCTCGCCAAGCAGGGGCACCAGTTCGGCCGGGAATTCGGCGGGGAAGGCGCGGAGCCGCCCAGACGCCGAAGCAATGATGAGGACGTCCTGCTCCGCCACCAGGTCGCGGGTGGTGAGGTCTCGCTTCTCCTGCTGGATGATCTGGGTGCGGCGCGGGTCGGCGTACTTGGTCTTGAGGGCCACCAGTTCGGCCCGTATGACGCCGAGGATTTTCTTGGGGTGGGCGAGGAGGTCTTCCAGGTAGGCGATGAGTTTCTTCTTCTCGGCGTACTCTTCCTCAATCTTCTTGCGCTCCAGGGCTGCCAAACGCCGCAACTGGGTGTCCAGAATGGCCTGCGCCTGGATTTCGGTGAGTTTGAACCGCTTGCGCAGATTGGCGAGGGCGGTTTCGGCGGTCTGGCTCTTGCGGATGATGGCGATGACCTCGTCCAGGTTGGCGAGGGCAACGAGGATTCCCTCCAGGATGTGGGCGCGGAGTTTGGCCTTCTCCAGGTCGTAGCGGCTGCGGCGGGTTACGATTTCGCGGCGGTGCTCCAGGAACAGGTGCAGCGCCTTCTTCAGGGACAACATGCGCGGCTCGCCATCCACCAGCGCCAACATGCTCACGCCGAAGGTGGCCTGCATGGGGGTGAGTTTGAACAGCGCCGACAGCACTTCGCGCGGGTCTGCCGTGCGGGTGAGTTCAATGACCACGCGCAGGCCCTGGCGGTCCGACTCGTCGCGGAGGTCGGAGATGCCCTCAAGGCGCCCCTCGCGCACGAGTTCCGCGATGCGCTCCACCAAGTGGGCCTTGTTGACCTGGTAGGGGAGTTCGGTAACGATGATGCGGTTGCGGCCGCGCGTCATCTCTTCCACGTGGGCCTTGGCCTGGACGGTGAAGCGGCCTTTCCCCACCGCATAGGCGCTTTCCAGGGCGTCCACGCGCTCGCCCGTGGCTCGGTCTTCGGTGTAGCGGTACACGACGCCGCCGGTGGGGAAATCGGGGCCTTGGATGAATTGAAGCAGGTCGGCGGTGGAGATGTCCTCCACGTCCTTCCAGTGGTCTATCATGTAAACCAGGGCGTCGCACACCTCGCCGAGGTTGTGCGGCGGGATGTTGGTGGCCATGCCCACGGCGATGCCCGCCGCGCCGTTGACGAGAAGATTGGGCAGCGCCGAGGGGAGCACGGCCGGCTCGGTGAGCGTGCCGTCAAAGTTGGGGATGAAGTCTACGGTCTCCTTGTCAATGTCGGCGAGGAGTTCCTGGGCGATGACGGCAAGGCGGGCCTCGGTGTAGCGCATGGCTGCCGCGCCGTCGCCGTCAATGGAGCCGAAGTTCCCCTGGCCGTCCACGAGCACGGCCCGCATGGAGAAATCCTGCGCCATGCGGACCATGGCGTCGTACACGGCGGCGTCGCCATGGGGGTGGTACTTGCCCAAGACCTCGCCGACGATGCGGGCGCTTTTCTTGTAGGGCTTGTCGGGCTTCAGGCCCATGTCATGCATGGCGTACAGGATGCGGCGCTGCACGGGCTTGAGGCCGTCGCGCACATCGGGCAAGGCCCTGGATACGATGACGCTCATGGCGTAGTCCAGGTACGCCTGCTGCATTTCGTGCTCAATATCCACTTGGCGGACGGTGCCGATTTCCATGCGATTGCCCTCCTGAACGCCTCCGCGAAACGCGGCTACAGGCGCATTACGGTACCGCAGTACTCACACTTCACGCTCTGCATGCCTTTGACGATGGGGACGGTGAGGGTGGCCCCGCAGCCGCTGCACTTCATCACCCTGGGTTCCGCGGGTTGCGCGGGTTGCTCAACCGCCGCGCCGGCAACGCGATCCTTGTCGGCGTCGCCAGTGATGATGCGCGTGATGAGTCCCTTCCACTCTTCTGCATCGCCGCGAAGGCTGAGCAGGACCTGCGGATAGGGCGCGGGTGGACAGGTCAGGGCCACCTTGACCACCGGCTTCTTGAATAGCCCGCCGGTGCGCTCTATGGATACGCTCTCCACCGAGCCGATGGGGGCCTCAAACTGCGTCTCCCGCACGAGTTTCTTCTCGGTGAAGATGAGCAGTTTGCGCTTGGTAACGACCTCTTCTTTGCGCTCAAACACCACGCGGTGGTCGGTGATGAACAGCAGGCCCTTGCGTTCGTCATCTTTGCCGCGAAGCCACTCGGCGTGCGCCATGGCCACCGGCGCTTCGCCCGGCAGGAGGCGGAAGGTGGCTGCGTCCAGTTCGTCCAGCATGGCCTCGGCATCGGAGATAATCTTGTCGGCCTTGCGGATGCCCTCCGTCGCGGAGGAGAGCGTTCCCCGCAGCGTAGTCTCCGCGGCGCGGACCTCGCTCTTGAAGTTTTCCAGCGTGGCCTGCGAGCGCTGGAGGCGCTCCGAGACCTGGGCCACAGGCAGGCTCATGAAGGCGCGGCCGCCGCTGACCTCTTCCTGCACCCTGACCATGGAAACGGCGAGACGTTGGTACTCGCGCTCAACGGATGCGACGATCTGCGGTTTGAAGGTCTCCCAGTTGCGGGCAAGCCGCTCCAGTTCCTGCTCCAGCGTCGCGTGGAACTGGAACCCGCGAGCCCGTATGCGCTGCAGGCGGTCGGGCAGGGCGGCGAGTTGCGCGGAGGCTTGCTCCACTTCGCTGCGAATGCTGGCCATTCGGGCGTCGTCATAAAGGCTGGCGAGGTCGCGCTCCAGGCTCTCCTGCTTGCGGACGAGGGCTTGTCGGGCTTCCGCCTCATTTGTCGCGGCAGAGGCCGACGCGGACAGGCCGGCGCTGCTCTTGGCTCCGCCGTGGGGATCTTTCTCAACTGGCATTGCGGCTCTCCTTAGTCGCTTGCTTGGGCCGGCTCCTGAAGGCTCTGCTTCAGGTAGGCGATCATCAAGTCGGTGATGTCGCCATCCAGCACGCCGTCTACATTGCCGACTTCAACTTCGGTACGGTGATCCTTGACCATGTGATAGGGGTGGAGCACGTAGGAGCGAATCTGATTGCCCCAGCCGGCCTCCACATGCTTGCCCTTGAGGCGCGCCTGCTCTTCTTCGCGCTTCTGCATCTCCAAGTCCCACAGGCGCGCGCGGAGGATGCGCATGGCGACTTCCTTGTTCTGCAACTGGGAGCGCTCGTTCTGGCAGGCCACGACGATGCCCGTGGGCAAGTGGGTGATGCGTACGGCGGTGGAGTTCTTCTGCACGTTCTGCCCACCGGCTCCCGACGATCGGAAGACGTCAATGCGCAGGTCGTCGGGGTTGATCTCTACTTCCACGTCCTCTTTCAAATCCGGCACGACTTCCACCAGGGCGAAGGAGGTGTGCCGACGGTGGGCCGCGTCAAAGGGCGAGAGGCGAACCAGGCGATGGACGCCCTTCTCTGCCTTGAGGTAGCCGTATGCGTAGTCGCCGGACACCAGGACAGTGGCGCTCTTGATTCCGGCCTCTTCGCCCTCCATGAAGTCCAGGACCTGGGTCTTGAAACCTTGGCGCTCGGCCCAGCGCAGGTACATGCGCAGGAGCATCTGCGCCCAGTCCTGCGAGTCCGTGCCGCCCGCGCCGGCGTGGACGGACAGCAGCGCGTCGGATCGGTCATATTCGCCGGCGAAGAGCAACAGGAATTCCTTCTCCTCCAGCCTCTGGGCCAGGCGCTCCGCCTCTTCGGCTACCTGCTGCAGGGTGGTTTCGTCTTCGTCCTCCGCGGCTAGGTCGTACAGGCCGAGCAGGTCGGCAGCGTGGGATTCCGCATAGCGCCACCAGGCGGTTTCCTCGCGCAAGTCATTGAGCCGCTGCATCTTCTTTCTGGCTACGGTCGGGTCGTCCCAGAAGTCGGGTGCTTCCGACTCTTTGGTCAGCCGGTCAATCTCCTTCTCCTTGCCTGGGATGTCAAAGACGCTCCATGAGTTCGTGGATGCGCTGGGACATGTCAGTTAGTTTGGACTTCAGGTCTTCCATTGTCTGATTCACTCCTGATAACGGCCGGTGTTTGGCTATCGGCCGTTGCATGACTATCCGTGGGTTTCGGCGAAGAGGCCGCTCACGAATCGCTCGGGGTCAAAGACGGCAAAGTCGTCCGGCTTCTCGCCGAGGCCCACGAAGCGAACGGGCAACCCCAGTTCCTTGGCGATGCTGAGGACAACGCCGCCTTTGGCGGTGCCGTCCAGTTTGGCCACGATGACGCCGGTAACGTCCACGGCGTCCTTGAAGTGCTTGGCCTGGGCGAGGGCATTCTGTCCGGTTGTCGCATCCAGCACGAGCAGCGTTTCGTGGGGCGCTTGGTGGGCCTGCTTCGCGGCGACGTTCCGTATTTTGCGCAGTTCGTCCATCAGGTTGTGCTTGGTGTGGAGCCGCCCTGCCGTGTCCACGATGAGCATGTCGGCTCCGCGGGAGCGGCAGGCTTGGATGGCGTCAAAGACGACCGCGCCCGGATCGCTTCCCGGCTGCTGGGCGATGACCTCCACGCCGATGCGCTGCCCCCACAGTTTCAGTTGGTCTATGGCCGCGGCGCGGAATGTGTCCGCCGCCGCCAGCATCACCTTTCGCCCTTGCCGCTGGTAGTGGCGGGCGAGTTTGGCGATGCTGGTGGTCTTGCCGGAACCGTTCACGCCTACGATGAGGATGACCGTGAGCAACCTGCCGCTATCGTTGAGCGGCGCGGGAACGGTCAAGGAGCGGATCATCTCCGCCTTGAGCAGGTTCAGCACATCCTGACGCGTGCGGGCCCCTCGCGCCTTCGCCTGCGCCTGGACGCGATCCAGGATGTCGGCCGTGGCGGGTAGCCCCACATCCGCCTGGATGAGCAGGGCCTCCAGTTCGTCCCACAAGTCGGCGGTGATGTCGCCGCCGCGCAACAGCGCGCCGACGCGGGTGAATATGCTTTGGCGGGTTTTGGCTAACCCCTGCGTCCACAGCGTTTCGCCAGCCACACACTCCTCCAGATACAACGGGAATCTTACAACATGCATTATACGGCAATCGGCAACGCTGGCAAAGTGGCGTGAGGGGGCAGCGCGGCGCTACAGGGCGGAATCGGAAAGCCGAAGGGCGTGGAAAGCATCCACGGTGGAGGGTGCGCGCTGGCGGCGCAGCAGGGCGCGAATGCGCGCCTGGAGTTCGGCGGGGTCTGTGTCCTGGGGTAGCACGAGGTCGGCCCCTGCCCCGAGCATCTCAACGGTTGCGTCGCTGGACGGGTGGGCGCTCAGGACGATGATGGGCGCGGTTGTGTGGGCGCGCGCCGCCGCGCATGCAGCAGAATCGCCCGGCCAGCCCGCTACAAGGATCAGGTCATCCTCGCAGGTGATTCGGTCGGCAGCCGAGATCCACCGCGGGGAATTCGGCAGGGCCAGTACCTCGCCAAGCTGTGTGGCTGACTTCTTCGTCGGCGCAAGGATGCAGACTTGTGCGCGATCCAGCAACACTTGGGGGCTCCCAATTTCTGTTGAAGCCATTATAAACGCAGTTCTGTCTTGTTGGGGTAGATTTTGGTTGGAGAATGGTTTGAAAACGGTTAGAGTTTGTCCAAAGCGGTGCAAACCTATAGACATGGCGCCCTTTCCGGTTTAGAATGGAGGCAAAGGTAGGATTGCGGAGACCACTGATTCCCCCCACAGTGGAATAGAGGTGGTTCGGTTTGCGTTGTCTAGGTCTTGATGCTCGCAGGCCGGCCCTCTCAGGTCTATGCCATGAGTCCGGATTGCCTAATGCGTGAGGAGGAGACGGCATGATGAGCACGAAGCATCGTATTCCCCGCGGCGTCACTCTATTCTTGTTCGTCGTGTTGGCGGCCGTGACTGCCATCGTAGTGCCTATGGCTTTGCGGGCATCTACGGCCACACCGACGGGGACGAAGACAGGGCAGTCGCTGTATGTGGAGTGCCTGTCGGGGAGCTATTGGGTGGGGACGTTCAATGCGACGATAGACGGCGCCCCCAGCGAGGTCTACTGCATAGATACGAATCACAACATCTGTTACAATCAGACGTACCAGCAGGGGCCCAACCTGGTAGATAGCCGCGTGGTATGGATCCTCAACAATTTCTACCCCACCGTTCCAAGCCAACCCAGCGACCTGTCCACGAATAAGGATCGGGCGTCGGCCGTCCAGTTGGCCATTTGGTATTTCACCGACGGCTGCACATTCCCTGACACAGGGAATGGTACCATCAAGGGCGAGGCTTGGGACATCATAGAGGCGGCTCAAAGCCAGTCGGTGCCTCATACCCCGACCGCGCTGACCCTGACGCCAGCGTCGGAGACGAACTATCTTCCCCAGGAGACCACTCACACGGTAATCGCCGAACTGAAGGACGAGTCCGGCGGACTGATGAACGGATATGTGGTAACGTTCACGGTCAAGCGCGATGGCGCTACCATCGCGACGGGTTCCAGTACGACCGGCTCGGCAGGCACGGGCAAAGCATCCTTCACCTATACGAATCCGGGCGGCTCGGGCCAGGATACGATTACGGCCGAGGTTACATACACCATTCCGGTGGGGCTCAACTGGGTCCGCGACGGCTGTCAACGCTTGATTATGGCGAAGCAGGCGCCGGGGAAGGTTACGGCCGAGGCCACGAAGAACTGGTGGGATCGCAGTTCGCTGGTGTTCATTGACCAGGGGAACGACTGCTACGTGGTGTGGGCGACGGTGAAGAATGACGGCGGAGGCGACATGCTCTCCGCAACGCAGTGGAAGTTGTTCTACTCGCCCTCCGGCGACCCCAAGAGCGGGACAGTGGTCGCCAGCGGCACCCTGGGGCCTCTCGCTTCGGGAGAGTCCACGACGATTACGGTGCCCGTGTCCCAGGCGGGCAACTACATATTCTGGGCCGCGCAGGTGGCCGGGCATCCGGGCACCGGCGTCTTGTGGTCTCAGCAGATCGTCTTCGTCATCTGCCCGCCGTGTGATGTGGAAGTTACCATCAACGGCGGCGAGTTGAACTGCAACGTCTCCTCTGTCCTAATCACAGCCAACGTTACGGGCGGCACTGCGCCGTTCACCTACACCTGGTACAAGAACGGCACAGTCATTCCTGGGGCGACGGGCAGCACGTACACAGCTACCAGCGTGGGCACGTACAAGGTCAAGGTAGTGGACAAGTACGGCTGTGAGGACACATCCAACGAAGCGCAGGTAACCTCGGTGCCTGACCCGCAGGTGTCGGTAACGCCGACGGGCGGGGAGTTGAACTGCAACGTGGCGTCGGTGCTGCTGACGGCGAACGTGACGGGTGG
>JBBIHX010000010.1:0-40847 GCA_037446815.1 Caldilineae bacterium
CTCTCCTCGTGTGTCATTGCGAGCGAAGCGAATCAATCCCACGCCCCGGAGATTGCTTCGGGCACTGCGTGCCCTCGCAATGACGGGTACCAACAGACTTTGAACCGAGTCGGGAACGCACGGGGTCGGCGCCGCGTCTATACATTGGCCGGCTTGCCACACTGCATGCCACGTCCGGCCACTGACTCGGACGGAGCAACCGATGAAGGATTTGGACACAATCCGCAGGGCGGTGCTGATAGGACTGGCCCTCGCTGTGCTTGCCGGATGCACAACGCCGACGCCGTTGCCCTCGCCTGTGGGAACGCCGACGGCCACGCCACCTCCGCTGCCTTCGCCCTCTGCCACTGCCACACCGCGCCCGGCGTCGGTGGACTTGGGCGTGCCCGCGGGCGACACGTACAACGTCCTTGCGAGCGCGCTGGATTCTGCCCGCGGGTTGGTGTACGCGGTCGGCAACGAGGGGGATGCCCGCACGGACGCGGGTGTGGTGGCGGTCGTTGACCTGGAAGCGGGCCGCGTGCAAGCATCGGCCTCGCTGCCGGTAACCGTGGACTGGACGTCCGCGGTGGCCCTGTCTGCCGATGGGGCGCGCTTGTATGTGGCCGGTCGCGATCGCGACGCGCGCGATGTCGCCGTCGTCGTTGCCACGGGGGTGGATGGACGCCCTCTCGGCGAGGTGCTGGGCACCGTCTCGGACGTGCGCGCGCTGGCGCTGGATGCGACAGGCGGGCACCTGTACGTGGCGAATGACAAGCGCCTGCGCCGTTTGAACGCGCTGTCTCTGGAGCAAGAGGCCGCGACGGATGCCCCCGATGCGTTGTCGCCCATGGTGCTCCTGACCGTTAGCCCGCGCGCGGGGCGGGTATATCTGTGCGACTTCGCCGGGAATGGCATTTTCGCCTATAGAGCAGACGATTTGACATTCGTCGGGATGCTGGAACCTGGAGCGCAGGTGTACGCGCTCACGGCCAGCCCGGCGGGGCCAGAGGTCTATGCCACGGTGCAGGCGTTCACCCGCCAGCAGTCCGTTGCTCGCGTGGTGGTCATCCGAGGGGATGCTATCGTCGCCCAATGGGATATGGGCGAACCGTACTACTCGGCGCGGGTTGCCGCGTCGCCAGACGGTCGGGTGCTCGTGCTGCAAGATGGCTCCAGCGGCGACGGCATGTGGTCGCGGGTGCAAATCCGAGATGCGGAAACGGGCGCCGTGCTGAAGGCGTTTTCGCTGCCCTACGCGAACCTCACGTACTCGGCTGGGGTCGTCTATAGGGACAGGCTTGTGCGGGTGGGCGACGTCCTGTTCACCGCGGACTTGGATACGGGCGAGGTAGGCACGCCGCTGCACCTGGGCGTGGGCGTGGTGCAGATGGCGCTGGATGCGGATGCCGATTCCCTGCACGTCCTGGATTCCACAGGCGTGTTGCACGCCATAGATTTGGCGACGATGGCTCGGGTGCGTTCGCGGCCCATCGTGGACACGGGGTTGGAGTCCCTGTCCGATGGCCCGATGACGGCGCATGGAGGTCGCCTGTACGTCGCGGACGTTCGGGGGAATCGCACGTTGGTCTTGGACGCGGCCACGGGCGAGAAGGTGGGAGAGATTCCGAAAGCGGGCCAGGTGAGCGTGGACGAGGCACGCAAGCGGCTGTTTGTAACGCGTCAGGGGGTCTTCATTGCCGACGCGGCGAGTTATCAGATTGTCGGCTCGGTGGAAGGCACCGTGCGCGAGGAGCAGCAACTCTACTCGCCAGGCGCAGTGGAGGCGACATACGACCCGACGACGGACCGCCTGTATGTGATTATGACCAACAACGCCGCCGGCTCGGGGGCGCGCACGTGGCTGGACATCTACGACGCGAAGACGCTGGCGCGGTTGGAGACGCCCATTCAGAGCGACCAGCGATTCGTGGATGGACTGGCGTTGGACGGGGGCGCGGGGAGCGTGTGGGTTGCGGCCAACTATCCGCGGGCGGTGCTTTCCGCGTGGTCGCCCGACGGCCGATTGCTGGTGCGACTCGCGGGCTTGGGCGGGAGGCTGTTTCTGGACGCGGGGCGCGGGCGGCTGTACGCGCGTGCGTGGGGCGGGCTGGCCGCTGTGGACACGGCGACCGGCGACGTGGTGGGATTCCGCCCGCTCTCGGTGCGGTTTCCGGATGTCGCGGTGTTTGACGAGGGCAGGGGGTGCTTCTACGTCGCGGAACGCAACAGCGCGACGGTGCAGGTGGTGCCGCCGGGGCCGTCGCCTGTGGCCGCGCAGTCCCCGACGGCGCTGCCGCCTCGGCCCGTGCGCGACTTGGCCGTCGGCGGCGGGGCTGCTATGTTGGCGGCTATCGGCGAAGCGGAGGCCGCGGCGGTGTACCGAAGGGAGGATGGCGGTTGGGTTCCGGTGCGGGGGTACTTTGCGGATGGGACGCCGGCCCGCGTGATGGCTGCGCCTGGGACGCGGCCCGTCTTCTTCGCTTTCTCCGCCGAGGGCAGTTACAGCCCCTCGGCTCTGTTGCGCTCCACCGACGGCGGGCGGAGTTGGCAGGTGTCCTCGCGCGGCCTCACCGACTTCTACATCCGCGACGCGGCCTTCTCGCCCGATTTTGCCACGGACGGCACTGCGGTTGTCCTGGCGGGAGAGAGCGGTCTGTTCCGGACGACGGACGGCGGGGAAACCTGGGCGCATGCTGCCGACATTGCCGGCGTGCGCGTCGCCGCATCGGCGGGGCCGTGTTTTGTGGTGCTGTCGGCCAATGCGCAGTACAGCAGCACGGACGTGTACGTTGCTTGCGGGCGGGACGGCGCGCTACAGGCGGTGGGCGCGATTCCCGTACCGCCCTACTTCGTGAAGGCGTTGGCCCTGTCGCCCGAATTCTCCACGGATGGGGTAGCACTGGCGGCAGCAGAGAACGGTGGCATGTTCCGATCGCAAGATGGCGGGCGAACGTGGGAGTCGGTGGGGCCGCCCCTGGCGTCGCTCGTATCCGGCTTCACATTTGTCTTCGCGCCAGATTTCTCGGCGAATCGCACCGTGTACGCCCTGGCGTCCGAGATGTTCTACGGCGGGCAGCGGGAGCAGCGTTTGCTGCGCTCCACGGACGGAGGGGCGAATTGGGAACAGGCGGACGGGGGGAGGAGCCTGTCGGCCCTTGCGTTGGGGCCGGATGGGCGCATCTGGGCGGGCACAGTGGACGGCCGGGTGGAGCCCTTGGCGAAGGAGCGGCTCTTGTGGGCGGAGGCGCCTGCTCCCACGCCGACGTTCACGCCGCCGCCCCCGCCCACGCCGGCGCCGACACCGACGCCGTTGGTTCCGCTGATGCCGCCCACCGGCCTGCACTGGCCGGATGGCATCTTCTCGGCGCTGTGGCGTTCCGACGAGGCGGTGCGGCAAGCGCTGGGGTGGGCGAGTGAGGAGTCCGCGCACGACACCGCCGCGGCGCTGGAGGCATTTGAGAGAGGCATCATGCTTTGGCGGCAGGATGTCGGCGAGGTGTATGTCCTGTTCCCGGAGGGGGACTGGTACGCCATCACGGACACGTGGACGGCGGAGCAGCCCGAAAGCGATCCGGCCATCGCGCCCCCGGAAGGGCGGTTCCAGCCCGTTCGCGGCTTCGGCAAGGTGTGGCGCGAGAATCAGTGGCTGCGCGAGCGGCTGGGGTGGGCGGTGGAGCCCGAGCGCGGCGTTACCGCGCAGGCGCAGCGGTTTGAGCACGGCTGGCTTCTCCGCGCCGAAGGGAGCATCTACGCGCTGGTGAACGCGGACATCGGCCCGGCGTTCTGGCAGCGGCACGATGTCGGGCCGTAGGGCGCTGTGGGAGCGCATCCGCGAAAAGCGCGAATCCACGCGAATGGGATGCGGGAGGGATTCTTGACCCCTGGGCTGCGCGGGTGGTGTTGTTCAGTGATACGGGCTTTCACGCCGACCGACCCATGTTGCCTAATTCGCCAGGTTATGGTATAATAGTGAAAGTGGGAACAGATACCCACGTCCATCACTCCGAGAGCGGGGGATCATGACCCGGCTGCCACAGTCAACGGATGCATTTTGGAACCTGGCCACTTTCCGTTCCGCTCCCGCGTGCGTTTGCGGCTGCGCGCGGGTGGGTGAGGACACGGCTTTCCCTTCTGCCCCTGGCGTCCATGCGCTGGACCCACACGGCCCCTTTGAGGATAGAATCAGCACTCGCGCAGGCGTCTTGCCCTGCGTTGAACGATGTAGACTGCCAACGTTGGAGTGCAGTTGGCGGACTTGACAAGTTGTCAACGGCGACACATGGAGCGTAGAGGCTACCGTGCAGCCCCGGCGAAGAGGGCCGCCTGCCGACGGAAGTCGGCGAGGGTTGCGTTGCCCTGCACGTTGTTGGCGGCTTGGCCGCGCTGTGCTTCTTGCTCGCCACCCAGCGAGTTTTTTGTTGCACGAACGTATCCGAAGGAGGCAAGGACATGCCCGAAGCGTTCAGCCACAAGACCGTTGCCGAGTTTCTGGACGAACTTGCGTCCCAAGCGCCCGTGCCGGGCGGGGGCAGTGGCGCGGCCCTCGCAGGAGCCTTGGGTGCGGCGCTGGCGAGCATGGTGTGCAACCTGACCGTGGGCAAGCCCAAGTATGCCGACGTGCAGGATGAGATTCAGGCGCTTCTGGCGCAGACCGAGGCGCTGCGTGCTCGCTTGACCGCGCTGATTGATGAGGACGTTGCCGTGTACCACAGGCTCTCCTCGGCCTACAAGATGCCCAAGGACACCGACGAGCAGAAGGCGGCCCGCACCGCTGCCATTCAGGATATCCTCCGCGACGCCACGAAAGTCCCCATGCAGATTGCCGAAGCGTGCGTTGAGGTGCTCCGCCTGTGCAAGCCCATCGCCGAGAAGGGGAACGTGGGCGCGGTGTCCGACGCGGGCGTGGCGGCGCTGCTGGCCGAAGCGGCCCTGCGATCGGCGGCGCTCAACGTGCTCATCAACCTCGCTGCCATCAAGGATGCGGAATTCGTGGCCCGCGAACGAGCCGCGCTAGACGGTCTCCTTTCCAGCAAGGCCCAGTTGAAGGAAGAAATCTACGATTTGGTGGTCTCAAAACTGTAGGAGAAGAGGAAATGTCCGCGCTGATCTTGGACGGAAGAGAACTCGCCAAGACCCTGAAAGAAGAAGTGGTTGCAGCCGTGGCCGAATTCAAGTCCGCGCACGGGTACGCGCCGTCGGTCGCCGTTGTGCGGGCAGGTGAGGACCCCGCATCGGTGTCGTACGCCAACGCCATCCGCAAGACGTTTGAGGGGGCGGGGATGGGGTTTGCGCTCCACGCGCTGCCCGAGTCGGCATCGCAG
Source organism: Caldilineae bacterium (assembly GCA_037446815.1). Lineage (GTDB taxonomy): Bacteria > Chloroflexota > Anaerolineae > DTLA01 > DTLA01 > DTLA01. The sequence continues at coordinate 5,304 of JBBIHX010000010.1, forward strand.
GACGAGATCGTGCGCGTGGTGGCGAGCCTGTCGGCGGACCCCAACGTGCACGGCATCATGGTGCAGGAGCCGCTGCCGAAGGGGATTGACGAGGCGGTGGTGAAGGAGGCCATCGCCCCGCAGAAGGATGTGGACGGTGTGCATCCGGTCAACACGGGGCGACTGGCGCAGGTTGCGCCCGCCGGACGGCCGGCGGGTGTGCTGGATTTCTTTGTTCCGGCCACGCCTGCGGGCGGGATGGAGATTCTGAAGCGGTACAAGATTGAGATCGCCGGCAAGCATGCTGTGGTCGTGGGCCGCTCCAACATCGTGGGCAAGCCGATGGCGCTCCTGCTCCTGCGGGAGAACGCCACGGTTACGTTGGCCCACTCGCGCACGGCCGACTTGGCCGGCGTCTGTCGGCAGGCCGACATTCTGTGCGCGGCGGTCGGCAAAGCCGGTCTCATCACGGGCAACTGGATCAAGCCGGGCGCCGTCGTCATTGATTTCGGCGTGAACTTCGTGGACGGCAAGATGGTGGGCGACGTGGATTTTGCGTCGGCGGTGGAGGTGGCGGGCGCCATCACGCCCGTGCCCGGCGGCACCGGCCCCATGACCAACATGATGCTGATGCTGAACGTGCTCCAGGCGGCGCGTCTGCTGCGCTAGACCGCGCAACTGTGGCGGGAAGCGCGAGATTATAGAATCATAGCAAATCCAACGAGGAGGCAGAAGGAACCTATGGGAAAGCAACTCAATGTGGAACGCAGGAATCCGGTACCCAGCGATATTGAAATCGCGCAAGAGGCGAAACTCCGCCCTATCACCGAGATCATGGAGGAAATCGGGTTGCAGCCCGATGAGGTTGACCTGTATGGGAAGTACAAGGCGAAGGTCCACCTCAGCGTTCTGGAGCGGCTGAAAGATCGGCCGAACGGCAAGTACATTGACGTTACGGCCATCACCCCCACGCCGCTGGGCGAGGGCAAGACGGTAACCACCATCGGCGTGAGCCAGGGCCTGGCCTACCTGGGGAAGAAGGTGTTCACCTGCATCCGCCAGCCGTCGCAAGGCCCGACCTTCGGCATCAAGGGCGGCGCGGCAGGCGGCGGCTACAGCCAGATCGTCCCCATGGAGGACTTCAACCTGCACCTGACGGGCGACATCCACGCGGTGGGCGCGGCGCACAACCTGCTGGCGGCGGCCATTGACAACCGCATCCAGAAGGAATCGCGCTGGAGCACCAACTTCATGGCCAAGGCGTTGTGCCCCGATGACCAGTACACGCCCTCCATGCGCAAGCGCCTGGCGAAACTCGGGATCCAGTCCGAGCGGCCTTCGGACCTGAGCGACGCAGATCGCGAGCGCATGTTCCGCCTGGACATTGACCCGTACTCCATCCAGTGGCGCCGTGTCGTGGACATCAGCGACGCGCAGTTGCGGAACATCATCATCGGTTTGGGGACGGTGAACGACGGGCCGCCGCGGGCGACCGGCTACGACATCACCGTGGCGTCGGAGATTATGGCGGCGCTGGCGCTATGCAGCGGCTTGCAGGACTTGCGCGAGCGGATGGGGCGCATCGTCATCGGCACCAGCAAGAAGGGCGAGCCCATCACTGCAGAGGACCTGAACGTGGCCGGGGCCATGACGGTCCTGCTCAAGGACGCCATCATGCCCAACCTGATGCAGACGCTGCAGGGCAGCCCGGCGTTTGTGCACTGCGGCCCCTTCGCCAACATCGCCCAGGGCAACAGTTCCATCCTGGCCGACCGCATTGCGCTCAAACTGGCCGACTATGTGGTAACGGAGAGCGGCTTCGGCGCCGACTGCGGCATGGAGAAGTTCATGGACATCAAGTGCCGCGTGTCGGGCCTGGTGCCGAACTGCGTCGTGATGGTGGCCAGCGTCCGCGCGCTGAAGATGCACGGCGGCGGCCCGTCGGTTGTCCCCGGGAAGCCGCTGGACAAGGCCTACAAGGAAGAGAATTTGCGACTGCTGGAAGCGGGCTTGCCCAACCTCATCCAGCACATTGAGAATGCCCGCAAGTTCGGCGTGCCGGTTGTCGTCGCCATCAACCGCTTCGTAACCGACACCGAGGCCGAAATCGCGCTCATCAAGCAAGCCGCGGTGCAGGCTGGCGCGGAAGGCGCTTTCGTGAGCGAAGTGTGGGCCAAAGGCGGTGAAGGCGGCGCGGAACTTGCCGAGGCCGTCATCGCGGCGTGCGAGAAGCCGTCTCAGTTCCGCTTCTTGTATCCGGACAATATGTCCATCAAGGAGAAGATTGAGACCATCGCCCGCGAGATCTATCGGGCCGACGGGGTTACCTACACGCCCGAGGCCAACGAGAAGATTGAACTGTTCACCAGGTTGGGCTACAGCCATCTGCCCATCTGCATGGCGAAGACGCACTTGTCGTTCACGCACGATCCTACGGTGAAGGGCGCGCCGCGCGGATGGACGCTCCCTGTGGTGGACGTGCGGGCCAGCGTGGGCGCGGGGTTCCTGTATCCGCTGTGCGGCACCATGCGCACGATGCCCGGCCTGCCGAGCCGTCCTGCGTTCACCGACGTGGACCTGGACCTGGAGACCGGCCGCGTCGTGGGTCTCTTCTAGCCTGGCTTCTTGCCTGCTGGGCGGGCGAGCGTGCCTGCCCAGCAGGCCGCGCGTGATGCCAACGTGAGTTGGCAGAAAACCCAACACAAGGTTTGGCTAGATAAGCCCACACAATCAATTTGTGGCCAGACGCCGAAACGGTTATAATGGGGCCGAGCCCGCGGAAGGGCGCATGTCGGCGGATAACCTGCACCATCCACAACCGAGCGAGGAAGAGATTATGGAACACGTTGAGTACAGTGTCCCGCGAATGTGGGCAGACCACCACGTGCCCATCGTCCGAAAGGCGCTTCTGGGCATCCCCGGCGTGGAAGATGTCTACGCCAGTTCAGCATGGAAAACCGTCCGCATCACCTACGATCCGACCCGCGTAACCCCCGAGAATCTTGAGAAGGCCCTGGCCGATGCCGGCTATCCCGTTGGTGTGGAGTTGGAACTGCCGACGTATCCGGAGCAGACCAAGGACAACGCCATGTGGTACACCGTGGCCGGGCGCATGACCCAGACCAACTTGGTCGACCTCAAGATGTCGGGCGATCACCGCAAGTACTAGCGGGCAGGATTCCAGGAGGAAAGACCCCATGACAGAGTTCAAGACCATAGATCCCGCAGCGATTGAGATGCTGAAGATCGCCGCGGAAGAGAACATCTCCACCGCATTCAGCCGCGCCGAGGAAGTGAAGCCGTGTCCCATCGGCGAGACGGGCGCGTGCTGCAAGATTTGCTTCATGGGCCCCTGCCGCCTCGTGGGCAAGACGACGCGGGGCGTGTGCGGGGCCGACGTGCATACCGTGGCCGCCCGCAACTTTGCGCGCATGGTGGCCGGCGGCGCTTCGGCCCACTCGGATCACGGCCGGGACCTGGCGATGACCCTGCTGCACGTTGCGAAGGGCGAAGGGCAAGGGTACCGCATCCGCGACGTTGCCAAACTCCATGCCGTGGCCCGGTATATGGGCATCCCGACGGACGGGCGCAGCACAGAGGAGATCGCCCTGGACGTGGCTACCGAGGCGCTGGCCAACTTCGGGCGACAGACGGGACAGGTTACCTACGTAACTCGCGCCACAAAGAAGCGGCAGGAGACGTGGAAGAAACTGGGCATTGTGCCGCGCGGCGTGGATCGCGAGGTCGTGGAGACGCTGCACCGCACCCATGAGGGCGTGGACCTGGACCCGGAGAACATCCTGCGCCATGCGCTGCGCACGTCGCTGGCCGATGGGTGGGGCGGGTCCATGCTGGCCACGGACATCAGCGATATCCTGTTCGGCACGCCTGCGCCCATCAGCACCGAGATCAACCTGGGCGTGCTGAAAGACGACCAGGTCAACATCATTGTGCACGGCCATGAGCCGACCCTGTCGGAGATGATCGTGGCGGCGGCCCAGGATCCGGAACTGATTGCCTACGCAAAGACGAAGGGCGCGAAAGGCATCAACCTGGCGGGCATCTGCTGCACCGGTAATGAGATTCTCATGCGCCACGGCATCTCGCCGGCGGGCAACTTCCTGCACCAGGAACTGGCCATCATCACCGGCGCGGTAGAGGCCATGATCGTGGACGTGCAGTGCATCATGCAGGCGCTGGCGTCGCTGGCCGAGAACTACCACACGAAACTCATCACGACCTCGCCCAAGGCGAAGATTCCAGGCGCCACCCATATTGAGTTTGACGAGCGCCGCGCGCTGGATTCGGCGAAGGCCATCGTCCGCACGGCCATTGACAACTACCCGAATCGCGGCAAGACGCGCATTCCGCCCATCAAGAACCGACTGGTGGCGGGATTCTCCCACGAGTATCTCAACTACATGCAGGGCGGCGTGTACCGCGGCTCGTTCCGCCCGCTGAACGACGCTATCGTGCAGGGACGAATCCGCGGCGCGGCGGGCGTGGTGGGGTGCAACAATGCGCGCGTCCCGCAGGATGAGGGCATCTACAACCTCGTGAAGGAGTTTGTCGCCAACGATGTGCTGGTGGTGGTAACGGGGTGCGCGGCGACGGGTTCGGCGAAGTACGGGCTGCTGTCTCCCGAAATCTGGGCGGCCACCGGCAAGGGGCTGCGCGAGGTGTGCGAGGCGGTGGGTGTGCCGCCGGTGCTGCACCTCGGGTCGTGCGTGGACAACTCGCGCATCCTGACGGTGCTCACCCAGATGGCCACCGAGGGCGGCTTGGGCGAGGACATTGACGACTTGCCGGCGGTGGGTATCTGCCCCGAGTACATGTGCGAAAAGGCCATCGCCATTGGGACCTACTTCGTGGCGTCGGGGGCCTACGTGCTGTTCGGCGTGCATTCGCCCGTCTCCGCCAGCGATGTAGTTACTCGCCTGATGACCGAGGGCTGGGAGTCGCAGGTGGGCGGCAAACTGGAGTTTGAGCCCGACTGGCGCAAGATTCTGGAGAAGTCGCTGGCCCACATTGACAAGAAGCGCGAGAAGCTGGGCCTTGTCCCGTGGGATCCGAATCGGTTCGGCAAGAGCGGTGATGCGGTCATGATGGAGTACATCAAGACCGTGGCCGCTTCCAAGTAGCAACCGACACCTGCACCTTCAAGGAGGGAACGCATGTCCAGATACATAGCCACACGAGCCATCCGCGGGGCCACGGCGCTGGTCTATGAAGCGGAGCAGATGCTCAACAAGGCCCTCAAGGAACTCGGGCCGGATACGCCGGTGCAGTTCACGAATACGGCCTACTACCTGCCCGTGATTCTGGGCCTCACCGGCATTGAGGTTGCCAAACTTGGGGATATGCCCAAGGTCCTGGAGCGGGCCAAGGCGCTGCTGCATCCCATCCCGAAGGACCAGGTCTGGCTGCCCTACCTGGGCGAGACGCTGGACTCCGGCATCGCTACGTTGTTCGCCGCCGAACTGATAGAGGGGATTCGCTTTGCCTATGGCGAGCAGCCCGAGAAGATCACGTGGGGCGGCAAGATCGGCAAAGGCGGCAGTTTCACGTCGCCGGAGTTTGAGGGCGAGGGGAACGGCGGGACGCTCAACGGCCCCATTGACGACATCCAACTGCGGGCGTGGGGCATCCAGTTGGTGGACGGCCGCATGCCTGGCTTCGCGGCCATCGTAGGCTGCGCGAAGTCCAACGAGGTGGCGGTGGAAATCGTCCGCCAGTTGCAGCAGCGCAACATCCTCGTGTTCCTCAGCGGCAACGTGAACGGGCGCAGCATCATCCATCAGTTGATGGAAGAGGGCGTGGAACTGGGCTACGACACGTACACCGTGCCTTTTGGCACCGACACCATTTCGGCCATCTACGCGCTGGGGTTTGCGGCCCGCTCGGCGCTCACCTTCGGCGGCATGAAGGGCGGAATGGCGCGGGATATCCTGCTGTACAACAAGTACCGCGTGTTCGCCTTCGTGCTGGCGCTGGGCGAGGTGGACGATTTGAAGTACGCGGCGGCGGCGGGAGCCATCAACTACGGCTTCCCCGTTATCGCCGATACGGTTATCCCGCAGATTCTGCCCACGGGCATCACGTCCTACGAGCATGTCATTTCCATGCCGTTTGACGACATCCCAGGCGAGAACGACCTGGAGCGCGCCAAGCGCCTGGTGCAGCGGTGCATTGAAGTCCGCGGCGTGAAGATCAAGGTTACCGAGGTGCCCATTCCGGTGCCCTACGGGTCGGCCTTTGAGGGCGAGCGCGTCCGCCGCGAAGACATGCGCATTGAGTTTGGCGGCAAGAAGACCCGCTGCTTTGAGTACCTGCGCATGGCGGACTTTGACGCGGTGGAGGATGGCAAGGTAACCATCGTCGGGCCGGGCTTTGAGGATGTGCCCGTTGGCGGCGCGATGGATATGGGCATCGTGGTGGAAGTGGCGGGCCGCAAGATGCAGGAGGACTTTGAGCCGGTGCTGGAGCGGCAGATTCACTACTTCATCAACGGCGCGTCGGGCATCCAGCACATCGGCCAGCGCGACATCGCGTGGATTCGCATCAGCAAAGCGGCCGCCGACAAGGGGTTCAACCTGGAGCACTTTGGCAAGATTCTCATCGCCCGCTTCCACGCCGACTTCGGCGCCATCGTTGACAAGATTCAGGTTACCATCTACACCGACCCGAAGAAGATGGAGGAATGGCTGGCGAAGGCGCGCGAGGCGTACAACTACCGCAACCAGCGCCTGGCCGACATGACCGACGAGTCGGTGGAGGAGTTCTACTCCTGCACTCTGTGCCAGAGTTTCGCGCCGAACCACGTGTGCGTGGTCTCGCCCGAACGCCTGGGGCTGTGCGGGGCGTACAACTGGCTGGACTGCAAGGCGTCGTACCAGATCAACCCCACCGGCCCCAACCAGCCGATTCCCAAGGGCAAGTGCTTGGATCCGGTCAAGGGCTACTTTGACAAGGTGAACGAGTTCGTCCAGGGGGCTTCCCACGGCACCGTCCAGGAGGTCTCCATGTACTCCATCATGGAGAACCCCATGACGGCGTGCGGGTGCTTTGAGGCCATCATGATGGTGATTCCCGAAGCGAACGGGTTCATGGTGGTGTCGCGCGAGGATCCAAGCATGACGCCGGCGGGCATGACCTTCTCCACGCTGGCGGGCGTCGCGGGCGGTGGCCTGCAGACGCCGGGCGTCATGGGCGTAGGCAAGTACTTCCTGGTTAGCCGCAAGTTCATCGCGGCCGACGGCGGGCTGAAGCGCATTGTCTGGATGTCCTCCATCCTGAAGGAGACCATGGCGGAGGAACTGAAGGCGGCCGCAGCGCGTGAGGGCGATCCCGACTTGCTGGAAAAGATCGCCGACGAGCGCGTCGCTACGACCGTGGACGAATTGCTGCCGTACCTTGAGGAGAAGGGGCACCCGGCGCTGACCATGCCGCCGTTGTTCTAGCAACAGAAGCGGTCAGCCATCGGCGATTGGCGAACAGTGTAGCGTCGCTGATGGCTGACCGCTCCAATCGGCGTGTCGCGGAAGACCGCCTCGCGCCAGGCCTGGGTTGCGTCGCGCTTGACGGACGGCGTGTCCCAGGCTATCCTTATGCAGCCCGAAGACAATCTGCCACGGAGGAGGCGGAAGTTGCCCGATGTGCGTTACGTTCGCGATGTGATGCGCCGGGGTGTTACCACGTGCGCCCCGGATACGCCGCTGACGGCGGTCGCAGCCCTGATGACCCGCGACCGGGCCAGCGCGGTCGCCGTCGTCAACCCCGATGGCGAACTCATCGGCATCATCTCGCGCACAGACCTGGTTCGGGCATACCTCAAGCCCTTTGAGAATCTGCGCGCCGAAGATGTGATGACCACTCGGGTCGCTACCATCATCCCGGACATTCCGGTCCGGGCCGCCGTGCAGATTATGCTGGATCGCGGCGTGCACCAGTTGATTATTCTCCACGCCCGGCCTGCCCCTCAGCGCCCCGTGGGGATTCTCACCATGGATGACATTGTCAAGGATATGGCCAATCTGCCAGACTCAGAGAAAGGAGAGTAGAATCCATGCCAGTTAGCGTAGAGATTCCGTTGGAGAAATGGACCGGCAAGGTCCGAGAGGTAACCCTCGGAGCCACACGCGAACAGAAAGGAACCCGTTCCAAGACCGTAACGGTGGGGGGCGAGACCACTCTCCCCTTCCTCCATTTTGAGGGGAGTATTCCCCACCCGCCGGCCATTGCCATTGAGATTCAGGACTCTTATCCCGGCGATTGGTCTCCCGTTCTGCTGAACGCCTGGGGCGATGTGCTCAAGGATCCGGCGGAGTGGGCCAAGAAGGCGGAGGCTTTGGGCGCAGACCTCATCATGCTCCGGTTGCGCGGAGTCAGCGGCGACGGGAGCGAGACCACGGGTGCGCAGGCGGCTGCCGTGGCGAAGGCTGTGCTCCAGGCGACCGGGCTGCCGCTGATTGTGCGCGGACCGGGCCAGGCGGAGAAGGACAACGAACTGCTGGTGGCCGTGGCCGAGGCGGCGTCGGGCGAGCGGCTTGCTCTGGGCCTGTGCGAGGACAAGAACTACCGCACCATCGTGGCGGCGGCGCTGGCTCATGGGCATCTTGTGATTGCCTCCACTCCCATTGATGTCAACCTGGCCAAGCAGTTGAATATCCTGATTAGCGACATGCAGATGGAACCCGACCGCATTCTGATGGACCCCACGACCGGTGCGCTGGGCTACGGTCTGGAATACACGTACTCGGTCATGGAGCGCCTGCGCATCGCGGCCCTCACCGGCGATAGCATGACGCAGATGCCAATGATTTGCTTCGCGGGCGAGGAATCCTGGCGGCAGAAGGAGTCCAAGGTGGGCGAAGGCGTTCCCGCGGCCTGGGGCGACTGGACGCGGCGCGGCGTTCTGTGGGAAGCGGTAACGGCGACTGCGTTGCTGGAAGCTGGCGCCGATATCGTCTCTCTGCGCCATCCCGATACGGTTCCTATCGTGCGCAAGGCCATTGAGCAATTGATGGCTCACTAGATGCAGCGAGGTTAGGCATGTTTGGGCAGGTGCAGTGGCCTACGGCAGTGGTGGGGCTGATTCTGCTGGTCATCAGCGTCCTCAGCGCGTTCCGCCCGAATCTTGTGTGGGGCGATCCGACGCCGCTGCGTCTGCCGCCGGAGAGACTCTACCGCCTGTACCGTCGCCGGCAGATTGGGACCGTGGTTTTCTTCATCGCCGGCGCGGCCTTGCTGATTCTCAGCGCCAAGTAGTCATGAACGTTCATATACGAGGAGGACAAGATGCCACTGAGCGGACTTGAAATCTACAAACTGCTCCCGAAAACCAACTGCAAGGAATGCGGGTTCCCGACCTGCCTCGCTTTTGGGATGAAACTCGCGGCCAAACAAGCCGAGTTGTCGGCCTGCCCTTACGTGTCGGAGGAGGCCAAGCAGGCCCTGGAGGCCGCCTCGGCTCCGCCCATCCGACTGGTAACGGTGGGCGGCTCGGACCATAAGGTGGAAGTGGGCAACGAAACCGTTCTCTTCCGCCACGAGAAGACGTTCTTCCACCAGCCGGGCGTGTTCGTGCGCGTGCCGGACAACCTGCCCGCCGCCGAACTGGAGGCCAAGGTGGCCGAAATCGTGGCGTTCAAGACCGAGCGCGTGGGCATGGACCTGTTCGTGGACGGCATCGCGGTGCAGAACGTGTCGGGCAACGCGGAGACGTTTGCCCAGGCAGTGGCCACAGTCCGCGGCAAGACCAAACGGCCCATGATTCTGCTGTCCGATAACCCTGCGGCCATCGCTGCGGGCCTGGCGAAGGAAGGCGGGCTGTCGCCTCTGGTAGGCCCGGCCACGGCGGGGAACTGGCAGGAGATGGCCAAGGCCGCCAAGGCTGCCAACGCCTCCATCCTCGTGCGAGCAGATGGAGACCTGGGCGCGCTGGCCGAGTTGGCCGAGAACGTGAAGGGCGCCGGCGTGGAGAACATCGTGCTGGATCCCGGGGCGAGGACGCTGGGCGGCAACCTGGCGCTGTTCACCCAGTTGCGCCGCCTCGCGCTGAAGAAGAACTTCCGGCCCCTGGGCTATCCCCTGGCGGCGTTCCCGGGGGACGGCGCCGGTTCGTTTGAGGAGGAGGTTGTGGCGGCAGCGCAGGCGATCGCCAAGTACGGCGGCATCGTCGTTCTGGACCACTTTGACCCCGCCGCCATGTATATTCTGCTGACGCTGCGCCTGAACATCTTCACCGACCCGCAGAAGCCCATCCAGGTGAGCCCGGGCGTGTACGAGTTCAACGCGCCGAAGCCGGAATCGCCGCTGCTGGTTACCACGAACTTCTCGCTGACGTACTTCAGCGTGGCGGGCGAGGTGGAGGCCAGCGGGCTGCCGGCGTGGGTGCTCATCACCGATGCCGAGGGGATGTCGGTCCTGACGGCATGGGCGGCGGGCAAGTTTGACGCCGAGCGCATCGCGAAAGCCGTGAAGGCCTTCGGCGTGCCCGACAAGATCAACCACAAGAAGATTGTCATCCCCGGCCTGGTGGCCACCATTTCGGGCGAGTTGGAAGAAGAACTGCCCGGGTGGGATGTGCGCGTGGGGCCGCGTGAAGCCGTGGACATCCCGTCCTACCTGAAGAACGTGTGGAAGTAGCAACCTTGCAGGGGCGGACTCGCGCCGGTAGTGTCGGGTTCGCCCCTGCCTGTGGGAATCCGCCATGTCCGAGACCACGTATACCATAACTTTCCAACCGTCGGGCATCGTCGCCACGGCGCGCCCGGGCGAGATCTTGTCGGATGTTGCCATCGGTGCGGGCGTCCCCATCAGCCTGCCCTGCGGGGGACAGGGCCGCTGCGGGCGGTGCAAGGTCGTGATTACGCAGGGGCAGGTGGAACGCAAGGCGACGGGGCGGCTGTCGGCCACGGAACTGGAGCAGGGCTACGCGCTGGCCTGCCAGACGCGGGTCATGGGCGATCTGCAGGTGTTCGTCCCGCCGATTGAGGAGATCATCGTTCACAGGCTTCCCACAGAGCGGGGGGCCGAGCGGGCATACGAACTGCCGGCTGCGTGCGATTGGGCCGCCAAGCCGACGGTTCGCAAGGTGCATCTGCAGATTGAGCCGCCAAGCCTGCTGGACAACACGACGGATTTTGAGCGCGTGTCCCGCGAGTTGGCGCGCCAGCACAACATCCGCAACCTGACCGTGGCGCTGCCCACGCTGCGCAAACTGGCGCGGGCGCTGCGCTCGGCGAACTGGGACGTTACGCTGACGCTGGAGATGGGCACGTGGACGAATCCCGACGGCCCACCGCGGCTGTTGGACGTGGCCCCCGGCGACCAGACGCAGACCCTGTACGGCATCGCCGTGGACATCGGCACTACGTCCAATGTGGTGTACCTGGTGGACATGGTGGCGGGGCGGGTGGTGGACACTGCCTCGGCCTACAACCTGCAAATCTCCTGCGGCGAGGACGTCATCTCGCGCATCATCTACGCCAAGAAGCCCGGCGGCTTGGAACATCTGCAGCGGCTTGTGGTGCAGACGATCAACGGCCTGATTGAGGAACTGTGCACGCGGAACAACATCGCCGCCACGGAAATCCACAAGATGACGGTGGCCGGCAACACCACAATGACCCACCTGTTCCTGGGGCTGGACCCCGAGGCGATTCGCCTGGAACCCTACATCCCCACCATTACCCACCCGTCCCCCGTGCGGGCGCACGAATTGGGCATCCACATCAACCCGGATGCTACCGTGGACTGCCTGCCCGGGGTGGGGGCCTACGTGGGGGGCGACATCACGGCGGGCGTGCTGAGTTCCAAACTGTACACCACCGACAAACTCAGCCTGTTCATAGATGTAGGCACGAATGGCGAGATCGTGCTGGGCAATTCGGACTGGCTGATTTCGTGCGCGTGCTCGGCGGGGCCAGCGTTTGAGGGGGCTGGGGTGCAATCGGGCATGCGGGCAACCGTCGGCGCGATAGAAGAGGTGTGGATTAGCGCCAAGACGTATGAGCCGACCTATCGCACCATCGGCGATGCGCCGCCCGAAGGCATCTGCGGCTCGGGCATGATTTCGCTGCTGGCCGAGATGTTCATCTCGGGCGTGATGGACAAGGCGGGCAAGTTGAACCAGACGCTGGACACGCCGCGCATCCGTGTGGGCGAGCACGGGCCGGAGTACGTGGTGGCCTGGGCGAAGGAGACGCGCACGAAGAAGAACGACATCGTGATTACCGAGGTGGACATCGCCAACCTCATCCGCGCCAAGGCCGCCATCTACGCGGGGTTCTCGGTGCTGACGCGCAGCGTGGGCATTGAACTGGCCGACGTGGAGCAGGTGCTCATCGGCGGGGCTTTTGGCAAGTACATTGACGTAGAGAAGGCGATTCAAATCGGGCTTCTGCCGGATATGCCGTGGGATCGGTTCCACTACCTGGGCAATACCTCGGCCCTCGGCGCGTATGCGGCGCTGTTGTGCGCCGACATGCGCCAGGCGGTCGTGGAAATTGCCAACAAGATGACCTACCTGGAATTGAGCGCGGACAACACTTTCATGGATCAGTTCACGTCGGCCCTGTTCCTGCCGCACACGGATACGGCCGCTTTTCCTTCGGTGATGCGCCTGCTGCAAAGTGTGGGCCAGCGGACGAAGGAGGGCGCCTGAACCGCGCCTGCACACGGACGGGCTGACTGGCACGAGTCTCGGTTGCCGACGGTTTTCTCACAATCGCGCGGACGCGCACAAGAATACGAGGAGGTGCACAGATGTTGATCATCGGCGAGAACATCCACATTATCGCGCCAAAGATCAAAGAGGCGGTTGCGAATCGCGACACGGCTTACATCCAGAAGGTGGCCCTGGCGCAGTGGAACGCCGGCGCCCAGGTGATTGACCTGAACATCGGCCCGCAGAAGAAGGCCGGCGTGGAGATCATGGAATGGATTGTGGACGCCGTCCAGGAGGCCATTCCCGACGTAGTCCTGTCGCTGGATACGACCAATGCCGCCGCCATTGAGGCTGGCCTGAAGAAGTGCAAGAACAAGCCGTTCATCAACTCCACCTCTGCCGAGGAGGAACGCTTGGCGGCGATGGCCCCGCTGGCCGCCAAGTATGGGGCCAACATCATCGCGTTGACGATGACGAAGTCCGGCATCCCTGTGAGCGCCGAGGATCGCTTCAATATCGCTATGGAGATTCTCCTGCCGGCGCTCACGGAGGCAGGCGTGCCGGTGGAGAACATCTACTTTGACCCGCTGGTGCTGACGGTAGCCGGTTCGCAGGAGTACGTTCCGAATGCGGTAGAGGCTGTGCGGCTGATGAAATTGTGGGATCCGCCGCTCAACACCGTGGTGGGTCTTTCCAACGTGTCCAACCAGGTCTCCCACGAGAATCGCAGCCTCATCAACCGCACGTATCTGGTCATGCTCATGGCCGCGGGCCTGGATGCCGCCATCGCCGACCCGCTGGATCGGGAACTGATGCGCTTCATGCGTATCGTGGAGAGCCGCGACGACTCCACGCCCGTCGGCCGGCTGCTGCTCCACCTGTACGATACCACGCAGAATATGGAGCCTTTTGATCCGTCTCTGGTGGACATGAACGACCCGGAGCAGGTAGCCATCTACAAGACCGTGCGCATCTTGAAGAACGAGATCATCTTCGCCGACTCGTATCTGAAGATGTAGCGTCGGTTTGACCCCATTATCCCCTGGCCCCCTCTTCCCCGCTGGTAGGGAAGAGGGGGAGCGTTGGGTGCGAGAGCGGGTGGGGCGGGTACGAGGGTCGTTGACGCGCCGCGCCGCTTCTGCTAGCCTTGCCTCAAACAGACCCGGAGGGAATGCGATGCGAATGCGAGTGTCGCTGGCGGTTCTGTTCGTGGTCTTGGCTCTCGGCTGCTGCGCCCCCGCGCGAACCGCCACGCCGCCGCCCACTTCCACCGCCACACCCCTGCCCACGCCGACGGACACGGCCACGCTGTCGCCTACCCCCACCGCCACCCCCACTGCCACGCCGACGCCCATCCCCACCCTGCCGCCGGTAGGGCAGGGGAGGCCCTGACCCTTGCGGATGCGTGTAGCCCCTTCGCGGCCTTGACATACGGCGCAGTGCATGTATAATGGATTCGCGGCTATCGATAATCGATAATCACCGCGTCTAGGCTCTTGCGTTTTGGGCGATCTTGCACTCCTGCAGTGTGTTCCTGCTGCATGAAACGACAGACTGCAAGGGTGTGGTAGATAGTACCCGCGGGGCCGCGAATTGCTCCAATCGGCATGGGAGTCAGTTCCAAAGTCTGTTGGCATCTACCGTCATTGTGAGCTGCGAAATCCGCGAAGAATGTCGCTGACCGAGATGCTTCGCCTTCGGCTCAGCATGACAGAGCGGGGAGGCGGCGTGCGGGGCAGACCAACACAAGATGAAACCGAGTTCGACACGGAAAGAACGTGTGCCGTTGGCGCGAATCTGTGGTATAATAGGGGTAAGGTAAACGTTGTAATCGGCATGCCCAGGCTTACGCATTCTGTGCGCTCAAGGAGGATCGCATGAGGCTGGAGGACATTCGCAAGGTGGCCATGATCGGCGCGGGCACGATGGGCTCCGGTATCAGCATGTGCTTTGCCCAGGCGGGGTATGAGGTTGCCCTCTATAGCCGTAGCGCCGAGGGGATTCAGCGGGCGTTGAACCGCGTGCGCCACAGTCAGCAGGTCTTCGTGCAGGAGGGGCTGATTTCCGAGGCGGAAGCCGAAGCGGCCCGCTCGCGCATCCGCGGCACGGATTCATTGCCGGACGCACTGCGCGATGTGCAGTACGTGCTGGAGTCGGTCCCCGAGAACCTCGCCCTCAAACAGGCGCTGTTCCGCGAGATGGAGTCGCTCTGCCCCGCCGACACGATTCTCGCGACGAACACGTCTGGCCTCAGCATCACCGCCATCGCCTCGGTGTGCCGTTACCCTCAGCGCGTCGGGGGAATGCACTGGGCCAACCCGCCGGAAATCGTGCCCCTTGTGGAAGTCATTCGCGGCGAGCAGACCTCCGATGAGACGATGGACATCATCTACGGGTTGTCTCAACGGTTGGGCAAGGTCCCGGTGCGCGTTCAGAAGGACATCCCCGGCTTTGCGAGCAACCGCCTGCAATATGCCTTGCTGCGCGAGGCGCTGTATCTCGTGCAGGAAGGGGTTGTCAGCGCAGAGGATGTGGACCGCACGCTGAAGAACGGCGTGGGCTTCCGATATCCGTGGCTGGGGCCGCTGGAGACGGCGGACCTGGGCGGCCTGGATGTGTTCCACACCATTTGCCAGTACCTGTTCAAGGAACTGAGCACCATGACAAAGACCCCCGCCTTCTTTGATGAGATCGTCCAGGGCGGGAACTACGGCATCAAGACGGGGCGAGGGTTCTACGACTACACCGGCAAGTCGCGCGAGCAGATTCTGCGAAAGCGCGACTTGTACTTCCTGCGGCAGTTGAAACTCCTGCGCGAGATTCAGGAGATGGAGTGAGGCGAGGATAGATGGCAGACAAAGTCATCATCACGGCGGCGCTGGCCGGGAGCGTTACCCTGAAGGAGCACAACCCGAATGTGCCCTACACGCCGGAGGAGTTCGCCCGCGAAGCCAAGCGTGCCGAGGAGGCGGGCGCGGCTATCGTGCACGTGCACTTCCGCGATCCCGTTACGGGGAAGCCGACGACCGACCCCGCGATCATGGCCGAGGTGGTACAGGCGATTCGGGAGAATAGCCGCGTTCTGTTGAACTTGAGCACCGGCGTCAGCCTGGATTCCACGCTGGAGGAGCGCAAGCGGCCCATCGTGTACCACACGCCCGAACTGGCGTCGCTGAACCCGGGCACCATGAACTTCTGCACCGTGAACTATCGCGACGGCTCCATCATCGCCGACAAGACATACTACAACCCGCTCCATGCGACCATTGAGTTCGGCACACTCATGAAGGAGAAGGGCATCAAGCCGGAGATAGAGTGCTTTGACCTGGGCCACGTGCACAACGTGCTGTTTTTCACCGAGCACTATGATTTTCTGGTGCCGCCGCTTCATTTCTCGTTCGTGTTCGGGGTCATGGGCGGCACGCGGTTCAATTTCGACATCCTGAACAGTTACATCCATGCTGTTCCGCCCGGGTCTACGTGGCAGGGTGTCGGGGTGGGGCCGCTGTGCTTCCCGGTGGCGATGGCGGGGGCGATTTTTGGCGGGCACATCCGCGTGGGGCTTGAAGACAATATCTATATTGACATAACGACGAAGACGAAATCGCGGGGGAATTGGGATCAGGTGGAGAAGGCCGTGCAAATCGCGCGGATGGCGGGCCGCGAACCGGCATCGCCCGATGAGGCGCGGGAGATTCTCCATCTGCCTCCGCAGTCCGGCGGGTAGCGGGCTGTCGCCAACTGTCATCGCGAGGGGCGGAGCGGATGGCCGCGCGGGGGTGAACCCCCCGCGCTGGTGCGAGCCCCGCGGGGCCTTGTGCGCTCAGTCCGATGCTTTTGCGTGGGGCGGGTGTGGGCGTGCATACCTCACCCCCTCGGGGAAGCGGAAGGCCAGGGGTGAGGTCGGATGGCCGCGCGGGGGTGAACCCCCGCGCTGAGTAGTGCGAAGGCGCATGAGGGCTGTGTGCGCTCGGTCCGATGCTATCGCGTGGGGCGGGTGTAGGCGTGCGCACCTCACCCCTCGGGGGGAAGATGAAGGCCGGGGGTGAGGTCGGATGGCCGCCTGGGGGGTGAACCCCCGCGCTGAGTGGAGCGATGACACGAAGGAATGGGCGGGCGGCGTTGCGGCTGCCTTACGCCACGAAGGAGGTGCCGATGCGAAGCGATGCGATGAAGAAGGGCCTGAAGCGGGCCCAGCACCGAGCCTTGTTGTACGCGATGGGTTACACGCGCCGAGAGATTGACGCGCCCATCGTAGGGGTTGTCAACGCGTTCAACGAAATCGTCCCCGGGCACTTCCATCTGAACGCCGTTACCGAAGCCGTGGTGCGAGGAGTGGCTTCGGCGGGCGGCACTCCGGTTGTCTTTCCCTCCATCGGCATCTGCGATGGGCTGGCCATGGGGCATGAGGGGATGAAGTACGTGTTGGCCAGCCGGGAACTCATCGCCGACTCGGTGGAAGTGATGGCGATGGCTCACCCCTTTGACGCCTTGGTCCTCGTAACCAACTGCGACAAGATTACCCCTGGGATGCTGATGGCGGCGCTGCGATTGAATATCCCGGCAGTTGTCGTCAGCGGCGGGCCCATGCTGGCCGGTCTGTGGCGCGGGCGCGAGACCGACCTGACGACGGTGTGGGAGGGCGTGGGGCAGGTGTCCGCCGGCAGCATGACGGAAGAGGAACTGGCCGACCTGGAGGAGGTCTGCTGCCCGGGCTGCGGCTCCTGCGCCGGCATGTTCACCGCGAACTCCATGAACTGCCTGACCGAGGCGCTGGGCCTGGGATTGCCGGGCAACGGGACGATTCCGGCGGTGAGCGGGGCGCGCCTTCGGCTGGCCAAGAGAGCGGGCGTCCAGGTGATGGAACTGCTCCGCCAAGGCATCCGACCGCGAGACATTGCCACCGCCGAGGCGTTTCTGAACGCGATTGCCGTGGATATGGCTCTGGGCTGCTCCACGAATACCGTGCTGCACGTGCCGGCGATTGCCCACGAGGCGCATCTGACCATTCCGCTGGACCTGTTCCAGGAGGTGGCGGAGCGCGTTCCGCACATCTGCAACATGAGCCCGGCGGGGCCCCACCACCTGGATGATTTGGACCGCGCGGGGGGCGTTCAGGGGGTCCTGAAGCGCCTGGCCGAGAAGGGGCTGGTGGACCTCTCGGTGATGACGGTTACGGGGCGCACCCTGGGGGAGAACCTGCGGAGCGCCGAAATCCGCGATGCGGAGATCATCCGCCCGCTGGACCGTCCGGTGCATCCGGAGGGCGGGCTGGCGATCCTCAAGGGCAACCTGGCGCCGGAGGGTGCGGTGGTCAAGCAGGCGGCGGTGGCTCCCGCGATGCGGCAGCGGCGCGGGCGGGCGCGGGTGTTTGACTGCGAGGAAGACGCTGTGGACGCGATTCTGGGCGGGCGCATCGTGCCGGGGGACGTGGTCGTCGTGCGGTACGAGGGGCCGAAGGGCGGGCCCGGGATGCGCGAGATGCTAGCGCCGACTTCGGCCATTGTGGGCATGGGGCTGGGCGAGTCGGTGGCGCTCATCACCGACGGGCGGTTCAGCGGCGTAACCCGCGGCGCGGCCATTGGGCACATCTCGCCGGAGGCGGCAGAAGGCGGCCCGATTGCGCTGGTCAAGGAAGGCGATTCTATTCTGATTGATATTCCCAACCGCACGCTTACGCTTGAGGTATCCGCAGAGGAACTGTCCGAACGGCGGGCCCGCTGGGTTCCGCCTGAGCCAAAGGTGAAGGAGGGGTATCTGTACCGATATGCCAAGATGGTAACTTCGGCCAGCACAGGCGCAATTCTGAGAACGTGAGTGGTCTGGAGACCCGCATGGATTCAAACCAATTTCACGAAAGGAGTAGAACCATGAGCGACGAGAGTGTTGTGAAGTACGACGAAATGGGTGTCATGGATGGGGCGACGATTGGCTTGCCTCGCAAGATGACGCGCGACATCTGGTTGCAGGAAGTGTTCCCGGAGTGGGGCACGTACCTGAACTACGAGATTGAGCACTTTGAGGTCAAGCCTGGGACGGGCGTCCTGTGGTACTTCGGTGGGCCGTCGTGGGCGCTGAAGTCGCAGGCGGGCGCGGTGTTTCTGGTGGACCTGTACGCCGGCCCCAGCCTGTTCACCGACTACTCGTACTGCGGCGTGTGCCGCACCAGTGGCGCCGACAAACTGTGGTGGATGCGTCTCAACCCGCACGTCATAGACCCGTGGAAGTTCAGCCGACTGGACGCGGTGTGCATCACGCATCACCACCAGGACCACATGGATTTCTACACCATCAGCGCGGCGCTGCAGACGACCAACTGCAAGTTCATCGCGCCGCCCGAAGCCGCCCGCCGCATGAAGAAGAACATGGGCGTGCCCGACGATCGCCTCATCGTGGCCGAGGTGGGCAAGAGCGTGCAAATCGCGGACATGAAGATTGACTTCGCGCCCAACTTTGACGTTATTGCCACAAAGACGGGGTTTGACACGCCCCGGCCGTTTGAGGAAGTCGCGGTGAGTTTCATCTTCAACACCGAGGGCGGGAACATGGCTTTCCTGGGCGACACCCTGTACCACAACGGGTATCGCATGGTGGGCGAGACCTACAAGATTGACATGGTAACGATGGACATGGGGAACAACGCCCCTGGGTACACCGACAAGATGTCGCCGTGGGATGTGTGGCGGGTGGCCGAGGCCATGAACGCCAAGGTCGTGATTCCGGCGCACCACGACAACTGGGCCAACTGCTACGAGGATCCGTCGTATCTGGAGTACATCGTGAGCCGCAAGGCGAAGGAGAAACGGCTGGACATGCGCACGGTGGTGTTGCTGCCAGGCGCGCGGTACGAGCACCCGACCGACATGAACATCGGGCGGTATGTGTACCCCGACTGGCGCGAGCGCACCAACTGGCGCAAGAGCGTGGAGTACGGGCCGGACCGCTGGTAGTGGGGCTTCTGAGAACACGGTGGCCGGCGGGCGCGATGTTCGCCGGCCACCGGCGCGCGGGTTGTCTGTTGGGGGAAGGTGGCGGAAGCGCATGGAGCGGATGAAGCCGGGCGTTCTGGCGGACCTCTCCGAGTCGGGAGAGGCGCGGTACCGCATCCTGTTTGAAGCGGCTGCCGAAGCGATCTTGCTGCAGAGTCGGGATGGTGTCATCCTGGACTGCAACGCGTCGGCGTGCGAGATTTTCGCCTGTTCGCGAGACGAACTCATCGGGGCGAACGTGTGCGATCTCGTTGCCCCGGAGGTTGCGCAGCCCGCCCGCCGCCTGGTGCGCGATGCGCTGCAATCGGGGGCGGCCTCGCTCACGTTTGTCTGCAGGCGGCGGTCGGGTGTGGCGTTCCCAGCCGAGGTAACGCTGCGGCGCGTGCTTTTGGAGGGAGAGCCGCACCTGGTGGCGTGCGTTCGGGATGCCACGGAGCGCAAGTGGGCCGAGGATAAGATTCGCCGCGACGAGCGCTTTCTCAAGGCGGTGTTTGACGGGATTCAGGACGGCATCAGTGTGCTGGACAAGGACCTGAACATCGTGCGGGTGAACCAGGCGATGGAGAGATGGTACGCGCACATGACGCCGCTGACGGGCAAGAAGTGTTTCCACGCGTACCATGGCCGTTCGGCGCCGTGCGTGGTCTGCCCGACGATTCGCGCAATGGAGACGGCTTCGCCCCAGATGAACGAGGTGCCGCTGACCGGCGCGAATGGCGTATGGGGCTGGCTGGAGGTGTACGCGTTCCCCATGATGGGGGACGACGGCACGCCCATCGGCGCCATTGAGTACGTGCGCGACATCACCGAGCGCAAGCGCGCCGAAGATAAAATCCGGCACGATGAGTGGTTCCTGCAAGCGGTGTTTGACGGAATCCAGGATGGCATTAGCGTTCTGGATACAAACATGCGCATCGTGCGCGTGAACAACGCGATGGAGCAATGGTACGCCCATGCCATGCCGGTTGTGGGCAAGAAGTGCTTTGAGGCCTATCATCTGCGGAGCGAGCCGTGCATCATCTGTCCGACGCGGCGCGCCATGGAGAAAGGCACGCCGCAGATGGATGAGATTCCTCTGACCGGGCCGAGGGGCGTTGAGGGGTGGCTGGAACTCTACGCCTTCCCGATGTACGATGACAACGGCGCGTGCATCGGCGTGATTGAGTACGTCCGCAACGTTACGAAGCGGCGCGAAGCCGAGGAGGCGCTCCGCAAGTCCCGCCAGTTGCTGGAAAAGACCTTCGCGAGCCTGCGCGACGCGGCATTCATCCTGGACCTGGACATGCGGATTCTGGACTGCAACCCGGCGGCCACGGAGATTTTCGGGTACGCGCGCGAGGAGATGCTGACCCGTGAGATTGGCTTGCTGCATGTGGACCGGGCGGCGATGGAGGAGTTCAACAGCCATCTGCGCGACTCGGTGGCCCAGAGGGGGTTTCTGTTCCTGCCGGAATTCCAAATGCGGCACAAGAACGGGCGGATCTTCGTAACCGAGCATAATGTGATGCCACTGGAAGACGAGCAGCACCAGCGCATTGGCTGGGTGGCCCTTATCCGCGACATCACGGAGCGCAAGCGCATGGAGCAGTACATGCTGCGCACGGAACGGCTGGCGGCGATGGGGCGGCTCGCCGCGGCCCTGGCTCACGAGATCAACAACCCGCTCCAGGGCATCGGCAACAGCCTAGAACTGGTGCTGGATTTCCCGCTGGGGCCCGAGGAGCGGCAGGAGTACCTGCTCGCGGTGCGGCGGGAGATAGAGCGGCTCATGGCGCTGACGGACCGCGTGCTGGACTTTGCGCGACCCCCGCAGATTGAGCGGCGGCCCACGCTCGTTCAATCCATCGTTCGCCATGCGCTGGATTTGGCGGCGAATCAGTTGCAGCAGCAGCGCATCGCGGTTACCCTGGACCTTCCCGCCGACCTGCCGCCGGTGATGGCGTCCGAGGATCATCTGTCGCAGGTGTTCCTGAACCTGATTATCAATGCCATTGAAGCCATGCCCGGAGGCGGTTCGCTGGACATTGCGGCGCGCGTGTGCGAGGGGCAGATGGAGTTGGCCTTCTCGGACACGGGCTTAGGGCTGGCTCCTGAGGCGATGTCCATGATCTTTGAGCCGTTCTACACGACCAAGGAGGATGGCACCGGCCTCGGCTTGGCGATCAGCCACAGCATCATCCAACAACATGGCGGTTCTATCACTGCACGGAACGCGCCCGGCGGAGGGGCCACATTTGTCGTGTCGCTTCCGCTGGCTTCCGGAGTTCGCGAAGAGTCGCAGGAGGTGGACATTGCCGGACCCTGCCTATCCGCCGATTCCTGAGGCCCGCGTCCTGGTGGTGGACGATGAGGCCACGCCCCGCATGGCGATCACGCGGGCGCTGAACCTCATGGGCTACAAGGCTGATGCCGCGGCGTCGGGCACGCAGGCCCTGGAGCGGCTCGCGGCGACCCCCTATGACCTGGTGCTGCTGGACCTGCGCATGCCTGGGCTGGATGGCGTGGAAGTCATGAAGCGCGTGCGCGAGAATTATCCGAACACGCTGATTATTATCCTCACCGCCCACGCGACGCTGGAAAGCGCGGTGGTTGCCGTCAAGGCGGGCGCGACCGACTATTTGCTGAAGCCGTGCAGCATCCGCGAGATCGGCGAAGCGGTGGCCCGCGCCTTGCGGCAGCGCCACGAACAGTTGCGGCGCCAACACCTGATTCGGGTGATGGCCGACGCGCTGTCTGCGCTGCAAGAGGAGGAGAAGACCGCCAGTCAGCCGCCCGATGTCGGCGTGGAACGGTTCATCCGGGCCGGCAACCTGACGTTGGACCAGACCAAGGGGCTGCTGCTGGTGGGCGCGACGGATAGCAGGGAGGCCCGCACTGTCCCGCTCACGGGCAACGAGATGGCCCTCATGCTGCAGTTGATGCGCAACCCGGACACGGTGTTCTCTTGCCAGCGACTGGCGAAAACGGCCCTGGGCTACGATGTGTCGGAGCAGGAGGCGGCCGAGATTATCCGGCCGCACATTTCGCGCCTTCGGCGCAAGGTGGAGCCGAACCCGGCGAAGCCTCGTCTGATTCGCACCATTCGCGGCAAGGGCTATCTGTACTCGCCATCGTAGGGCCGCTTGGGGATGCGCCTTTGCGGCGCAGGGTTGGGCGTTCGCAGTTCGGCCGGCGGCTTGCCCGATGGGCAATTCGTGGCGCAACGACGCGCCGGCGAGGACATCGCACCCCGCAACTCTGTTGCAACGCAACCACAAGGTTCCCTCTCGCGATTCCATGATATGATATTCTAAACAGACTGTTTCCACCTGCGTTCCTCTCTGCTGCCAAATCCAATTGGGAGAGAATCTCATGGCGAAGAAGAAGCGGATTGTCTACACCAACCACCCGTGGGAGGCGACGGGGATTTGCAGCGGATGCCACCTGTGCGAGTTGTACTGCTCCCTGCAGCACACCGGCGCGTTCAATCCCTACCGCGCGCGCATTCGCGTTGCCGAGTTGTCTACCGGGGTGGATGTGCCGGTTACCTGCCAGCAGTGCCAGGATCCGGCGTGTCAGTCGGCGTGCAAGTTTGACGCGATCGTGCTGAATAAGAAACTGCAAATCGTCGTCGTGGACGAGGAGAAGTGCACCTCCTGTGGGGCGTGCGTGGGGGCATGTCCCTACGGCATCATCACCCTGGATCCGGTAACGCGCAAGGCGATCAAGTGCGACTTGTGCGGCGGCGAGTCCCCGGCTTGTGTAGACATCTGTCCGTCGCATGTGCTGGGCGCGCTGGACGATGAAGAGGTTTCGGAACACAACCGCCTGCGCTTTGCGGCGTTGCTGGCTGCCAGCGATGAGTTGCGCCGCGTTACCCCCACCGGCGAGGGGCCCGTTCTGAAGAGACTGGAGAAGAGGGGTTAGGCATCATGGCGAAGAAGAACTCGTATGCAGGCAAGATACTGCGCGTGGACTTGAGCACGGGCGCCATCACGACCGAGGAACTGGGCTCCGAGTACACGGATCGGTTTCTCGGCGGCCGCGGCATCGCCTCCAAGATCCTGTACGAGGAGGTCCCGCCGGAGGTGGAGCCTTTTGACCCCGGCAATCGGCTCATCTTCTCGCCAGGCGCGCTCATCGGTACGGGCGTACCGGCGGCAAGCCGCACGACGGTGGCGGCGCGGTCGCCCCTGACCAACATGCACGGCGATGGGCATTCTGGCGCGTCGTGGGGGGCGGAACTGAAACGCGCCGGCTACGATGTGCTGATTTTCCAGGGCAGGGCCGAGAAGCCGGTATACTTGTACATTGACAACGACACGGTTGAGATTCGGGACGCGGCCTTCATGCGCGGCTGGTTCACGTCGGGCGTACACAGTTGGGCGCGCAAGACCTTCGGCCCAGACGTGTGCACCGTGTGCATCGGCCCGGCGGGTGAGAACCTGGTGCGGCTGGCGGGCGTGTACCACAACGGCGCGGATAAGGGTGTGAGCGCCCGGTGTGGCCTGGGCGCCGTGATGGGCTCCAAGAACCTGAAGGCGATTGTAACGCGGGGCACGGGCGACATCGGCGTGGCCGACATCGCCGCGCTCAAGGCGGCGTACAAGGATTACCTGGACACCATCGCCGCGGATCCCTATGTCGCGCCGGCAACCAAGTACGGCACGTGCCGCTTCATGGGCCACCGCGTGAAGTTTGGCATCCACGGCGCGGAGAACTGGCGGTACGGCGCGTATCATTGGGAGACCCTGGACCCCGAGATTTTCCGCACGGATTATCAGGTGAAGGCGGGGGCGTGCCTGGCGTGCCCGGTGCGCTGCCGCCGAGACTACCGGGTGCGCACGGGCCCCTACGCAGGGGTTACAGCCAAACTGGAGTGGGAGACCATCGCGCGCTCCATGACCTGCGGTGTTACCAACCCCGAAGCGGTCATCGCCTGGTCCAATCAGTGCAACCAGTATGGCTTGGATACCGAGGGCGCCGGCGATACGATTGCCTTCGCCATGGAATGCTTTGAGAACGGCATTCTCACCACGAAGGAGACGGAGGGCCTGCGGCTGGAGTTTGGAAACGAGGCGGCCTGGCTGGAGATGACTCGGCGCATCGCCCTGCGCCAAGGCGAACTGGCCGACATCCTCGCCGAGGGCACCAAGCGGGCTTCGGCCAAGATCGGGCGAGGCAGCGAGCGGTTCGCTATGCATGTGAAGGGCGGCGAGATGACGGCAGGCGACCCGCGAGGGATGCCCGTTCGCGCGGTCTCCTATGCCACATCTACACGCGGGAGCGATCACCTGCGCTCCAACCCGTACATTGAGGAGATCATGCGGCCGGAGGAGGCGCTCCAGTGGTTCGGCACGGAGGAAGCCGCAGACATCAAGCACGGCGTGCGCGGCAAGGGCAAAATGCTGAAGTTCAGCGAGGATTTGGTTACCATCGGCGACATCCTTGGCCTGTGCAAGTTCGCCTACTACCGCTCGGCGACGTTCCCGTACCTGTATCGCAAGGGCGTGCACCTGGCCACGCGGTTCTACAATGCCTGCACGGGGCGCAACCTGAGCGAAGAGGATATGCTCATGGCAGGGGAGCGCACGTTCAACGTGGAGAAGGGGTACAACACACGGTGCGGCGCTACCCGTGCCGACGATGTTATCCCACGCCGCTTCTTTGAGGAGCCGCTGCTGGGCGGCGGGCCGAGCGGCGGCGCCGTCGTGGACCTGGAAAAGTTTGACGCGATTCTGGACGAGTACTACGAGGACCGGCGGTGGGATCCGGACACGGGGCTGCCGACGCGGGCGGGGCTGGAGCGCCTGGGCCTGCACGACATCGCCGACGACCTGGAAGCCCGCGGGAAGTTGCCGGTATCCGATTGTGGCAAGGTTGAGTGAGCGACGGGTAGCCGTGAACGTGTGGGTTCATCTGTATCCGCCGCTGAACAATGTGGCGGGCTGCGATCGGGTGCAGATTGCGCTGGAAGCGCCGGCCACGGTGGGTGACGTGCTGGATGCCCTGGTGGCGCAGTACGGTGCGGATATGCGGCGCTACCTGCGCGATGAGAGCGGGCGCGTGGTGCCGGCGTGGACGGCCTTTGTGAACGACACGCCGGTGCAGTTGAACCGCGACGAGGCGCTGGGCATCCCGGTGGATGATGGGGATGAAATCGCGCTGATTCTCAACCTGGCCGGAGGATAGCAGATTCACAACATTGCCAAAGCGCGCCGCGGACGGTGCGCGATGAAAGGAGACGGACAATGGCGGTCATCCATGTTCCTTATGGCGTGAAGGGTATTCTGGACCTGGAAGTTCCGGACAAGAACCTTGTTCTGAACACCGACGTGCCATTCCCCGGCGAGATGCCGAACCTCAACGATGCCATTCTGGCCGCGCTGGAGAACCCGGTGGCAGGCCCGCCGTTCTCCGAGCGACTCCGCAAGGCGAAGCGGGTCGTTATCCTGGTGGACAACTTCGCCCGTCTGACCCCCGCGCACAAACTCTTGCCGCCGATTCTGGAGAAGATCCAGCAGGCGGGCAAGTATGTAGAAATCCTCATCGCCAGTGGCGCGCTCCGCGAAATGAGCGAGACCGAACTGGAGCGCAAACTGGGCAAGGAAATCCTCAACTCCGGGATTCCGATTGTCGTCAGCAAGGCCCGCGAGACATGGGACTTTGAGTTCGTGGGCGTTACCAGTTACGGGTCGCCCATCAGCGTGCACAAGCGATTCCTGGCGGCGGACTTCCGGCTGGCGGTAACGATGACGCAGGCCACCCTGTGGGGGTACGGCGGCGGGGGGAGCATGATCCTGCCGGGCGTGAGTTCCTTTGAGACGATTGAGTGGCATCACCGGCTGATGACCTCACCCACGATGAAGGTGGGCTACGAGCCGCCGCTGAACCGCTTCCGCGAGGACATTGAGGAGGCTATGGCACTGGCGCGGCTGGACATGTCGCTGCTGGCCATCTTCAACCCCAAGATGGAACTGATAGACCTGACGGCGGGCGATACCCTGGCCGCGCACCGTGCCTCGGTGAAGAAGTACAACGCCCGCTACGCCTTTGACCCGGGCAAGATTCCCGGCGGCGCGCTGGACGTGGGTATCAGCGGGTCGTTCCCGGGGGACCGCTTCTTCGCCCACGCGTGCTGGCCCATCGCCAACCTGGACCCGTTCGTGCGCGATGGCGGCACCATCATCGTGGCGACGCCGGTGCCGGGCGGGCTGGCGCATTATGCCTACGCCAAGGACTACATGCCGCCGACGAAGGAAGCCATGCGCCGCCTGTACGACGATGTTTTCTACGGCAAGCAGGCCCTCTGGCATGCCTGCCTGTGGCTGCCGGTCATTGAGGTCATGGCGCGCAAGGAGGTCATCGTCGTAACGGAGCCGGAACGCCTGCCCGACTTTGAAATCGTGAAGATACCGGCGGTTACATCGCTGCAAGAGGCTTTTGAGCGCGTCAAGGATAAGTACGGGCCGAACATGAAGGTTGGCCACTTCCCCTACGGCAAGTGGATTGTTACCGGCAGGGGCGCGGATGGGAAACTCTAGCGGGGCCGCGATACCGCGCGGTTCCGCGCTCGGTGAGGGAGTGTGATGAGACTTCGGTTTGATGCCAAAGTCATGGGGCTGCTGGAAGGGGCCATAGACTTGCATATTCATTCGGCCCCTGACGTGTACCCCCGCATCTTGAACGATGTGGAATTGGCCCTGCAGGCCAAGGAAATGGGCATGCGGGCTATCCTCGTCAAGAACCATTTCGTGGAGACGGCGAGCAGGGCGCAGGTGGCGTCGGAAGTTGCGGACTTCGCCGTGTTCGGGGGCATCGCGCTGAACCTGACGGTGGGGGGACTCAATGCCCATGCGGTGGACGTGGCGCTGAAACTGGGCGCGAAGGTGGTGTGGATGCCCACGCTCCACGCGCAGGCGTTCCTTGCGAACAAGAGCCACGTGGCAAACCTGGCGGCCCAGTTGGGGGAGGATATTCAGGGTATCTATATCCTGAAGCCGAACGGCGAACTGAAGGACGAGGTCTATCCGATTCTGGACTTGATCGCCAAGTGGGATGTGATGCTGGCGACGGGGCACATCACCATCCAGGAGGCCATGGCGCTCGTGCGGGCGGCGGCAGAGCGGGGTGTGCGCAAGATCGTTGTAACGCACCCATGCGCCAGTTTCGTGAACTACAGCGTGGACGACATGAAGGCGATTCTGGACGCGGGGGCCACATACTTGGAGCACGTGTACAACGACACGACGCGCCAGGTGGCTCATCCCATCAAGGTGACCGACCTGTATAACGCCATCAGGGCTATCGGGCCGGAGCACTGCATCATGTCCACCGACTCGGGGCAGTGGCTCAATCCGATTCCGGCGCAGCAGATGGGGATTTACATAACGGATATGCTGAAACTCGGCCTATCGGAGCGGGAGATTCGCACCATGGTGGCCGATAACCCGGCGCGGGCGCTGGGCATCTACATCTAGCCGGGGAGATTTCCAAAACGAGGGAAGGATATGGCAAAGGTTGGATTCATCGGTTTGGGACAGATGGGCAAGTGGATGGCCCTGAACGTCCTCAAGGCAGGATTTGACCTGACCGTGTACGACATCAGCGAGGCGGCTGTGCGGGCGCTGACGGAGGCCGGGGCGAAGGCGGCGCCATCGCCCAAGGACGTGGCCGCCCAGGTGGATTGGGTGTTCCTCAGCCTGCCCAATACCCAGGTGGTGGAAAGCGTGCTCTTCGGCCCGAACGGGATTGCCGAAGGGGCGAAGCCTGGGTTGATAGTTGTGGATTTGAGCACCATCGGCTATATGGCGACGTTGGGCTTCGCCGAGCGTCTCGCGGGGCAGGGCGTGGTGTTCGTGGATGCGCCGGTGTCGGGCATGGAGGCGCGGGCGAAGGACGGCACGCTGACCGTGATGTTCGGCGGTGATGAGGCGGTTTTTCAGACGGTGTATCCGGTGTTCCAGGCCATTGGGAATACCATCATTCACATGGGCAAGATCGGCAGTGGCCAGTTGACCAAACTCATCAACCAGTTGCTGTTCAACACGGCGTGCGCGGCCATGGCCGAGATCCTGCCCATGGCGGTGAAATTGGGCCTGGATCCGGAGAAGATCGCGCAGGTCATCGTAACGGGGACGGGCCGCAGTTTCGCCGTGGAGTTTTTCACGCCGCGCATCCTGGAGAACAAGTTTGACGAGGGGTACCCGCTGAAGCACGCCTACAAGGATATGGTCAGCGCGGCGGAAATCAGCGCGCACCAGAAGATTCCGCTCCCCATGGTGCAGGCTGCAACCACCACCTACCAGATGGCGCTCGCGCAGGGACTTGGGGATGAGGACAAGGGCGCCATGATCAAGGTCTTTGAGCGCATCTTGGGCGTGGAATTCCGGAAGAAGGGGTAGCGCCATGTCGGAACATCGGGGCCGACCGGAAGAGATCACAGAGGCCTACTACCGCGGGCTGATGCACGCGGTGGGCTACCGCAAGCAGGACCTGGACAAGCCGCAGATCGCGGTGGTGAACTCGTGGACGGATGTCAACCCGGGCCACGTGCCGCTCAAGGACCTCGCCCAGCGAGTGAAAGAGGGCATCTGGGCGGCGGGCGGCTCGCCCGGGGAGTTCAACGTGCCCGCGCCGTGCGACGGGATGGCGCAGGGGCCGGGGCAGCATTTCATCCTGCCGCAGCGCGACCTCATCGCAGGTTCCATTGAGGCGATGGTGCGCGCCCACGGGTTCCAGGGCATGGTGATGCTGGCGTCGTGCGACAAGATTATCCCCGGCATGGTGATGGCCGCCATCCGCCTGAATATCCCGACGCTGTTCCTAACGGCGGGGGCCATGATGCCGTACCGCATGGGCAATCGCACGGTCGTTACGTCTGACCTGAAGGAGGCTATCGGCAAGCGGCGAACGGGCGAGATAGACGACGCCACCTTTGAGGATTGGCAAGAGCATTTCTGCGCGTCGTGCGGCACTTGCTCCATGATGGGCACCGCCAACACCATGGGGTGTTTCCTCGAGGCGACGGGCCTCGCGCCGTTCGGTTCGGCGACCATGCTGACGTTTGACGCGGCGAAGTGGCGTCAGGCGCGAGATGTGGGCGAGCGCATCGTGGCCCTGGTGCGCGAGCGCCGACCCTTCGGGGAGTTCTTCAACCGCGCCAGTCTGGAGAACGGCATCAAGTATATCTCGGCGTCGGGCGGGTCCACCAATGCGATTCTGCACACGCTGGCGTTCGCGTCGCTGATGGGCGCTGACCTGGACTTGGCGGCCTTTGACCGCTTGCAAGCCTCGGTGCCGCTGGTGGCGAAGTTCAAGCCGTCGGCGCAGTACAACATGGACGACTACCACGCGGCAGGCGGGGTGCGCGCTCTGCTGGGCGTCATCCGCGACTGGCTGGATCTGAGCGTGCCGATGGCGATGGGCGGGACGCTGGGCGAGTCGCTGCGGGCTGCGCCGGGGCCCGATGGCGTGGTGATTCGGTCGGCGTCGGAGCCGCTGGCGCCCGATGGCTGCTTCGGGATCCTGCGGGGGAATCTGGCCCCGCTGGGGTCTGTGGTCAAGAAGAGCGGGGTGGAGCCCAGCATGCTGGTGCACCGAGGCCCCGCGGTGGTCTTTGACTCCGAGGAAGATGTGCGCGAGTTCATGCTGACGAAAGAGGTGCGCCCTGGGTCGGTGCTCGTGGTGCGGTACGAGGGGCCGAAGGGCGGCCCGGGGATGCGGGAACTGTCCATCCCGGCGGCCATGCTCGTGGGGATGGGGTTGCACACGTCGGTGGCGATGATTACCGATGGCCGCTTCTCGGGCGCGACGCGGGGCCCGTGCGTGGGGCACATCTGCCCGGAGGCGTGGGACGGCGGGCCTCTGGGGTATGTGCGCGATGGCGACATGATAGAAATCAACGTGCCCGAAAGCCGGCTGAACCTGATGATTCCGGATGAGGAATTGCGCGACCGGCAGAAGTTGCCGCCGGCAAAGCCGAATCATCCGGCTCCGGGTGTGCTGGCTGCGTACCGCGAGCGGGTGCGCGGCGCGGAAGTGGGCGCGGTGTGGTTGTAGCGTGCGGCAGTGCGGTTGGGAGTTCATGATGAGGAGGGAGGTGATAGGATTTCACGTAGTGTCAGGCTGAATCGGCAACTTGGACAAGGATTATTCAAGCGAAAGGAAGGTGACAAGGTATGTCTGGAGGCGAGTTCTATCGCGCAAGCAGTGTGCAAGAAGCCCTAGACCTGCTCGCCAAGTTCGGGGCCAAGGCCCACGTGCTGGCCGGCGGCACCGACATTATGGTGAAAGTCAACCGCCGTCAACTTGCACCAGAGGTCCTCGTGTACATTGGCGAGTGTGGTCTGAACTACATCAAGGACATGGGGGACAAAGTGGTTATCGGAGGCGCGACCCCCTTCGCGGAGATTCTCCGGTCTCCCGTTGTGAAGCAGAAACTGCCGCTGCTGGCGGAGGCCGTCGCGCACATTGGAACCCCCGCGATTCGGAATGTGGGCACCATCGGCGGCAACCTGGTAACGGCATCGCCCGCGGCAGACTCCTCGGTGCCTCTCCTGGCGCTGGGCGCGTCGGTGAAACTGGCGTCCAAGTCCGGCGAGCGCGTCGTGCCGCTGGAGTCCTTCTTCAAGGGTCCAGGCGAGACCGTTCGCAAGCCCGATGAGTTGCTGGTGGAGGTCATCATCCCCGTGCCCGACAAGGACGTGAAGT
The DNA here is from genome assembly GCA_037446815.1 of Caldilineae bacterium. GTDB lineage: Bacteria > Chloroflexota > Anaerolineae > DTLA01 > DTLA01 > DTLA01. Next base: position 36,633 of record JBBIHX010000010.1, read on the forward strand.
TTGCTTACCACAAGATCGGGCGGAGGAAGGCGGGCACGCTGTCGGTGGTAGCGGGCGCTGTGGTGTTCAAGGCCGAGGGTGCAGCGCCGCGCGGGACGGCTATTGCGCGCGACCAGGCTTGCTACTTTGAGAAGTGCACCCAGGCGCGCATCGTGCTGAACGCTGTCGCCCCAACGCCCCTTCTCGCGAAGAAGGCATCGGCTCTGCTGGAAGGGAGCGCCTTGGATGCCGAACTGATCGCCAAAATCGCCAAAACCGCTGCCGAGGAGACCTCGCCCATTGACGACGTGCGCGCCTCTGCGTGGTACCGGCGCCAGGCCAGCGAGGGGCTTGTCAAGAGCCTCCTTGAGCGGATTGTAGCGTAGAAAGGGGTGGCTTCCATGTACACACTGGAACTGAAAGTGAACGGTCGGGCATACAAGGTAGAGGTGAAGGCCACGACGACTCTGCTGCAGGTGCTGCGGGAGAAGTTGGGCATCACCGGCCCGAAGGTCGGCTGCGAGACGGGCGATTGCGGCGCGTGCTCGGTCTTGGTGAACGGCAAGTTGGTCAAGGCCTGCATCACCAACGCGCTCACCGTGCACGGCAAAGAGGTGCTGACGGTTGAAGGGCTTGGGCGACCTGGGGCGTTCCATCCGTTGCAGTTGGCATTCCATGAGCATTACGCAGCCCAGTGCGGTTTCTGCACGCCGGGGATGCTGATGGCAGCCAAGGCGCTCCTGGACGAGAATCCGAAGCCGACCCGCGATGAGGTGAGAGAGGCCCTGTCCGGTAACCTCTGCCGCTGCACGGGCTACGTCAAGATCGTGGATGCCATCATGGCCGCAGCGGGCGAGAAGGCCTAGAAAGGAGAGGATCCAATGGCGCTGAATGTAGTTGGACAAAGAGTGAAGCGGTACGACGGCCTGGCTCACGTAGCGGGCGAGACGCGCTTCGTGGATGATGTCATCGTACCGGGTACGCTGGTTGTCAAGGGCCTCCGCAGCCCGGTGCCAAAGGGCAAAATCAAGGGGCTGGACGTTAGCGCGGCGGAGAAGGTCCCGGGCGTGGTGGCCGTCATGACCCACAAGGATGTCCCCAATAACCGCTACGGGTGGGGCGGCGACCAGTACGTGCTTGCCGAAGACCACGTGCGGTACAAAGGCGAGTTGATCGCCGTTGTGGCGGCAGAGGATGAGGATGCGGCCCTGGAAGCCGTGGACAAGATGAAGTTGACCATTGAGGAAGAGGAGCCGGTGTTTGATCCGCTGGAGGCGATGAAACCCGGCGCGCCGAAGGTACGGCCCGAGGGCAACATCTTCATGTACGGCGATAGCCCGTGCCGCAAGATCATCTTCGGCGACATCAACGAGGGGTTCAAGAAGGCCGACATCATCGTGGAGGGCAAGTACCACCACCAAGGCCTGAAGCACGCGCAGATGGAGCCCCACGTATCGTTGGCGGTGCCCGAGGCCACGGGCCGGCTGACGATCTACACCGTCAGCCAGGCGATGTACTTCCACCTGACCTGGGTATGCAACATCGTTGGGCTTCCCATGAGCAAGGTGCGGATGATCGGCGGCACCGTTGGCGGCGGGTTTGGCTCCAAGAACGACGTGCACGCCGACCACATTACGGCGCTCCTGGCGCTGAAGACCGGCCGGCCGGTGAAGTGGCGGTGGACGCGCGAGGAGGACCTGTTGTTCTCCACCTTCCGCGGCTCCTGGGATATGGAGTTCAAGGACGGCGTAACCCGGGATGGACGACTCGTTGCCCGCCGGGTGAAGAGCATCCGCGACTCCGGCGCGTACACCTCGCTGAACGCCTACGTGGTGGACAAGCACTGCTTCCTCGTGGCGGGGCCTTACTTCATCCCCAACGTCTACGTGGAAGGGTACTGCGTGTACACGAACAAGCCGCCCGCCAGTTCCATGCGCGGGTTCGGCATCACGCCGGCCACCTACGCGGGCGAGATGCAGATGAACAAGATCGCCGAGGCGCTGGGCATGGATCCGTGGGAACTGCGTTTCAAGAACGCGTTCCGCGAGGGCGAGATGACGGCGACGCAGCGTGTGCTGGATTCGGTTGCGCTGATTGAGACGATGCAGGCGCTGGCCGGACTGGTGGGCAAGGCCCTGCCGCCTCACTTGAAGGCGATGACCTCAACGCAGAAGAGGGAGGGGTAGAGATGAAGAAGAGAGGAGTTGGACTGGCTGTTGGGCTCTATCCTACCGGCATGAGCGGCGGCGGCGACTCCAGCCAGGCAGTGGTGAAGGTGAAACCCGATGGCAGCGTGGACCTCATCCTGACCTCGGTGGACATCGGCCAGGGCTGCAAGACGGTGCTGGCGCAGATTGCCGCGGAGGAACTCGGCGTGCCCTACGACCGAGTGGATGTGGTGAACGATGACACGGACACCGGCCCGCTGTGCTTCGGCACTTTTGCCAGCCGCGTTACCTTCGTAGCCGGCAACGCCACGAAAGAGGCGGCCCGAGAGGCGAAGCAGATTCTGTTCAGCGTGGCTGCGGACAAACTGGAAGCGTCGCCGGATGACCTGGAAGCGGCGAATGGCAAGATTTACGTGAAGGGCGCGCCCGAGCGTTCGGTGGACATCGGAGCGATTGCCGGCGAAGCCACGTTTGGCCTGCGCAAGGTCATCGTGGGCCGCGGGCACTACATGCGCACGCCTTCGGCTCCCGACCCGGCCACCGGCAAGACGGACCCGTTCGCCACGCTGGCGTGGGCAGCCGTGCAGGCCGAGGTGGAGGTTGACACGGATACCGGCGAGGTTACGGTGCTTCGCCTGGACTGCGCCTACGACGTGGGCCGGGCAGTGAACCCACTGCTGCTGGAGGGGCAGATTGAAGGCGGCGCGGGCATGGGCGTGGGGGCGGCTCTGATGGAGCAACTGTACCCCTACAAGTCGCCCGTCAAGTTCCCGGCCGAGACCTTCGGCGACTACGTGATCCCCACTGCGGTGGACGTTCCGGATATCCGCACGGTCATCTACGAATGCCCGTCCACCAATGGGCCTTTCGGCGCGAAGGGCATCGGCGAGATGACGGCGAACGCGCCGAGCCCGGCGATCGTGGCTGCGATCCACGATGCTATCGGCGTCTGGATTGACGAACTGCCGATAACGCCGGAGAAGGTGCTGCGCGCCCTGCAGGCGAAGGGCTAGACCACGACAGGCCATCGGGGGTCTGACGCGTGTTGGGCCCCCGATGGGACAAAGCCCGGAAGTTGCTTCAACCAAGGGCGGCGTATAACGGGCAACTTTTCCAACGTTAGAAACTTTTCCATCGGTTCGGTGTTACGGAGAGTAGACAGAAACCACAGGGTTCGGGTGCGCGGTGGCCAAAGGGAGAGGCGGCTGTGCAGGCGGTGAAAGCCACGGGGCCAAGTCGCTCGGGTGATCCAAATCGTTCGGTATCCGACTGATTGAAACTGTGAGGAGGGAAAACAGATGGGTCCGATTATCCTGCTTCTGGCGGCGTTCATTTTCATAGTGGACGCGGCGTTCCTGTTCGGTAAGGCTGACCCGAAGGGCACCGGCGTTGCGAACGTGGCTGTAGGCGTCATCATGAACGCCTGCGGGCTTCAACTCGGGTTCACGGCCGGTGGCAACTCGTTCCTCATGATCCTGTGCGGCCTGACCATGGCCTTCAGCCTGTTCTACATCATCCTGGGGTGGTGCTTGCTGGCTGGCTACGATCTGAAGGCGCTGGGATGGGCCTGCCTGGGCGCGGCGCTGTTCACGCTCCTGTCGGCGGTCTTCTTCTTCGGCCTGGGCACCACGGGGAACACGATTCTGGGTGTCTTCGCGTTGACCTGGGCCACGCTGTTCGCGACGGCTTGGCTGAACCTGTCGTTCGGGACCAAGTGGGCGGGCGTGCTGGTCAAGTGGATTCTGGTGGTGGACTCGCTGATTACGCTCATGATCCCCGCCTACCTTCTCATCACGGGTGGCTGGCCCGCCTAGTTGTAGGGCGCTTTGCAGGAGCACGAAGCGGCCTCTCCCGGGTTGTTGTGAGTGCTCGGCACCCAATTGCAGCGGGGCTTGTCGGATGGTAACGGCAAGCCCCGCTGGACCTGGTTGCACCGCGTGCTGGTGAACTGCACCTACACTCTCATCGTGCGTCGTTGTGGGCGCAGCGAAGCAAGGTCGCCCGACCTCGTCCCTACAGTGCCCCGCTCCGCTCGCGGAGGAGGGGGATGCTGAAGACCAGGGGTGAG
>JBBIHX010000011.1:0-702 GCA_037446815.1 Caldilineae bacterium
ACTTGTTCATAGAGCTTTTCCCACCCGGGAGCTTTCATCTTCTCGTTGTGGACGTCTATCTCAACGGTCGTTCCGTTTGGTTCATCGGTAGGCTCGGATCGGCGGAGCATCTCATCGTCGTATTGCGGGCATCGGGTTTGGGTGTCAAACCACAGGCGGGTCCGTGCCTTTGATCCATTCTTGACCGTTGTAATCGTGCCTTCACCCAAGCCGTATATCGTTTCCTTTAGTCCTCTACCGAACAAGCCCCGTACACTTCTACCCGCCTCAAATCCGCTAGTCCGCCCCGCAAACTCCAGGGCTCTCTCCAGCTGTTCCGCTGTCATGCCCTCCGCAAAGTCCCTTACAACTAGTCGGCGCACTCGCCCGCCTTTCGCACGACACACTTCGATCTCTATCCTGCCCCCGCCCTGCGTCCTGCCTCCGTCTTGTTCGAGCCGAGCATAACTATCGTCGCTGTTAGTAACTAACTCGACAACCCCGTCCAGCAAATTCTTGATGGTAGCATGCGACAATTGCTCAATTATCCGAGGGTTGATCGCCAACTCTTTCGCCATAGCTCCACCTCCGATCTGGCTAAGGCAGCATAGCCTCAATGGCCTCAATGAGAGCTTGTAGATCTCCCTCCGAGTATTCATATGATCTCCGCTTGAAGTATGCACAGTTCTGGCGCAGCACCCACGCAGGCGTCTCAAGTGTGGC
>JBBIHX010000011.1:712-2548 GCA_037446815.1 Caldilineae bacterium
CCGAGGAATTCGCGTATCTCGTGATCTCTTGGCGCGAAGTTCTTGGGATCCCGCCTAAACTCGCTGAAAAGGGGGTGTCTCTTTAAGGATGCTATCAGTCTGTCGTCCCCGCTCCTACCGTTCGGTACTCCCAGCGCCTTGGCTCGGGACAAGGCACCAGACTCCATCTTTGCGATAACACTCTCCGCCACTTTCCTACCAGAATCCGTCAAATAAAGGTAATGCTTGATGCTGCCCGTGATGAGCCCTTGTTGACGCAATGTCCGGATAGGTCGGTCAAACTTCAATGAATCAGGCCATTGTGGATACCTCTTGAAGCTGAAGGCTCTCGGAAAGTCGCCATAGCATTGCGCAACCAAGCGTTCAAAGGAGCACACACTTTCCTGCTGAAGCACCTTGTATATACCCACAAGGATCAAGTCATGCAATGCAGATGGAAGAGTATCTCCGTCGTTTCCTTCACAAGCGGACTCTATCTTCTGGCCCATGGCGGCCACCTCCAGAAGCCCCTCTGAAAATCTGCGGGTCCCTGCAACTGCCACCAACATGATTGATGCAAAGCGCATTACAATTGTACTCTTGCAAAGTATACCATGCCAAGTCCTGAGGGTCAATCGCCCGACACCGAAGACACGGGTTCCAAACGGTGTTGGCGCAATGCATGCACACTCTCGCGGGGATTGCTTCGGGCGCTGCGCGCCCTCGCAATGACAAACACCAACAGACTTTGGAACCGACTCAGCACCGAGATTCGGGTTCCAGAGCCTGCTGGCATCTACCGTCATTCCGAGCGGCGAAGCCGCGAGGAATCTCGCCCCACCCGCGCAATCCGTGGGGACAACGTGCGACGCACCTCGGAGGTGCGTCGCACGTTCCTACCATCTCTCTATTCGCGCAGATTCGCGTGATTCGCGGTTCCGGTGCCGTCATCCTCGCGCGCGAGGCGGCGAAGAATCGCCTGCCCCCACCCGCGCAATCCGCGCTATCCGTGGATGCCGCCGCGCGACACGCCACCGCGGCCCAGAACCGCGGCAATCACGCCGCCCCCTACCCCTGGGGCCGCCGCTTCACCAGAATCGTCCACTGCCCCCGCTGCACCGTCTCGCCGCGCTGATTCACCAGCGACACGTCCAGCATCACCAGCCCTGCGGCGTCGCCCATGGGCCGCGTCCCCGCCACTCGCAACGTGGCGCGAATCGTATCGCCGATGCGCACCGGCGCGCGGAACTTCCATTCCAGCGACAGGAACGCCTCCACCGAGCCTGCCATGAACCCCGTCTGCCAGGCCAAGCCCGTCGCCATCGCCAGGCCCAGAATCCCGTGGGCGATGCGCTCCCCGAAGGGCGTGCCTCGCGCGTACTCGGCATCCACGTGCAGCGGGTTGAAATCGCCCGATAGCCCCGCGAATGCCACGATGTCGGCCTCGGTTACCGTTCGGCCCGCCGTTGCCAACTCCTGCCCCACCTCAAAGTCCTCAAACCACAGTTCCCGCGATTCCCTGTCGGCCATGCGCCCTCCTCTCGCGCAACCAAATCATCTTTGCGGTGTTTGCCTAGTGAAGCCTCTATCGGAATATGATCCCATGCTGAAAAAGGTCCTCATCGCCAACCGCGGCGAAGTTGCCGTCCGAATCATCCGCACCTGTCGGGAGTTGGGCATCCGCACCGTCGCCATCTACTCCGAGGTGGATCGCGCATCCCTGCACGTGCGTTACGCCGACGAAGCGTATGCCGTGGGCCCTGCGCCCGCCCGCGACAGTTATCTCAACATGGAGCGCATTCTGGATGCCGCCAAGCGCTCCGGCGCCGACGCCGTGCATCCGGGCTACGGCTTCCT
>JBBIHX010000011.1:2648-39826 GCA_037446815.1 Caldilineae bacterium
GGCGGCAAGGGCATCCGCCTCGTCGCCTCGCCCGACGAATTCCCGCAGGCCCTGGCCCTGGCCCGCCGCGAGGCCCAGGCCGCTTTCGGCGATGACACCGTCTTCCTGGAGCGCGTCCTGGAGGGTGTCCGTCACATTGAGTTCCAGATACTCGCCGACGAGCACGGCAATATCATCCACCTGGGCGAGCGCGAAGGCTCAGTCCAGCGCCATCACCAGAAAATCCTGGAAGAGGCCCCATCGCGCGCGCTCAACCCCGACCTGCGCCGTCGCATGGGGCAGACGGCCATCGCCGCCGCGCGCGCCGCCGGTTATGTCAACGCTGGCACCGTGGAATTCCTGCTGGACGAGCAGCAGAACTTCTACTTCCTGGAGATCAACCCCCGTTTGCAGGTAGAACACCCAACCACCGAAATGGTTACCGGCGTGGACATCGTCAAGGAGCAACTGCGCATTGCGGCAGGCCGTCGGCTGCGCTACGCCCAGGACGACATCCACCTCCGCGGCTGGGCCATAGAGTGCCGCATCCTCGCCGAGAACCCCTTTGACGGGTTCCGCCCATCCGTTGGCAAAATCACGTACATGCGCGAGCCTTCGGGGCCAGGCATCCGCGTGGAGACGGGCATTCACGAAGGCTTGGAGATCACGCCGTACTACGATTCGCTCATCGCCAAGGTCATCGCCTGGGGCGAGACGCGCGGGGAGGCGCTGGTGCGAATGCGGCGCGCCCTGGACGAATACCGCATCATGGGCATCCGCACCAACATCCCCCTGCACCAGGAAATCCTAGACGACCCGCGCTTCCAGGGCGGGTACGTGGACACGGCCTTCCTAGACCAGGCGGCCTACGCCGAGCGCGCCCCCTCGTCGGAAGACCTGCGCGCCGCCGCGGTGCTCGCCGCCCTGCTGCACCATCGCGCCGGCGCCGCGCGCCCTGCTCGCCAGCAATCCGGCGCGCAAACCCTACGGAACGGAGAGTCCAATTGGAAAGTCCTCGGTCGCTGGATGGCCGTCGGCCGATAACCTATCGCGTGGAGGTGGACGGGACGCCGATGACCGTTACCCTCATGCCCGACGGGACGCTGGTCATGGAAGATCGCGCCTTCACCCTGGACGTGTCCGAAATCCAGGGCCTGTCGCTCTACTCGCTCCTGGTCAATGAGGCGTCCTACGAGGTGCTGGTGGACGAGCGGGGCGGGACGTACTACGCCCTCGTGCGCGGCAAGGTGCACCGCATCCAGGTGCACGACGACCTGCCCCAGCAGTCGCGCCCACGTGCGGCCGCGGCCCAGGGCGACGTAGTTGTGCGCGCGCCCCTGTGCGGCCTTGTGGCGGAGGTCTGCGTCAGCGAGGGCGACCGCGTGGCAGAGGATCAAGTCGTCGCCATCCTGGAGTCCATGAAGATGGAGAACGAGATACGGGCGCCGCGCCCGGGCACCGTCGGGGATATTCGCGTGCGGGCGGGCGACGTCGTCCGCGAGGGCGACCCGCTGCTCACCATCGGCGGATGAGGCGCGGCCCCGAAACCTATTTGGGAGGCAACCGTGATACGAACTGTACTGTGCGACATGCTGGGAATCCGCTATCCCATCATCCAGGGCGGCATGGCGTGGGTCGCCACTGCCGAGTTGGTCGCCGCCGTGTCCGAGGCGGGCGGGCTGGGCGTGCTGGGCGGGGGCAACGCGCCGCCCGACTACGTCCGCAGCGAAGTGCGAAAGACCAAGGCGCTCACGCGCAACCCCTTCGCCGTCAACATCCCGCTCTTCTCGCCCTTCGTGGACGACATCGTGCAAATTTGCATAGACGAGGGCGTGCCCGTCGTCATGACAGGCGCGGGCAGCCCCTCGGCCATCGTGCCGCGCCTGAAGGATGCCGGCATCAAGGTCATCCCCGTCGTCGGCTCCGTGGCCCTGGCCGTGCGCCTGGCGCGCGACGGCGTGGACGCGCTGGTGGCCGAGGGGATGGAGTCGGGCGGCCACATCGGGGACGTGGCGACGCTGCCCCTGGTGCCCCAGGTGGTGGACGCCGTGGACGTGCCCGTGATTGCCGCGGGCGGATTTGCCGACGGGCGCGGGCTTCTCGCGGCGCTGGCCCTCGGCGCCGTGGGCATCCAGATGGGCACGCGCTTCATCTGCACCGAGGAATGCACCGTCCACCCGAACTACAAGGAACGCATCCTGCGGGCCAACGACCGCGCCACCATAACCACGGGCCACTCCCTGGGCCATCCCGTCCGCGCCATACGCAATCAGATGACCACGCGCTTCGCGGAGATGGAAAAGACCGGCGCGACCGAGGCCGAGGTCATTGAGTTCGGCACCGGCAAGTTGCGCCTGGCGGCGGTGGAAGGCGACGTGGTGAATGGCTCGGTCATGGCGGGGCAAATCGCCGGCCTCGTGCGCGACATCGTGCCCGTGCGCGTCCTCATAGAGCGCATCATGGCCGAAGCCGAGGCGCATCTCACCCGCCTGAACGCCCTGGCGGGCCGGTGAGGCCGTCCCGCGATGGAGGAGCACGAGATGGAACAGCAGGGGAACGTAGCAACCCGCCTGGCATTCCAATTCCCAGGGCAAGGCTCGCAGTACGTGGGCATGGGCAAGGCCCTGGCCGAGCGATTTGCCAGCGCCAGGCGCACATTTGAGGAGGCCGACGACATCCTGGGCTTCCGCTTGAGCCAACTGTGCTTTGAAGGCCCCGCCGAGACCCTCACCGACACGGTCAACGCCCAGCCGGCCATCCTCACGGCGAGCATCGCGGCCCTGCGCGCCCTGGCCGAGGCGACGGATGGCGCCATCGCTCCCGACTACCACATCGGCCACAGCCTGGGCGAGTACTCGGCGCTGGTTGCGGCGGGGGCGATGACCTTCGCCGACGGCCTGCGGCTGGTGCGGCTTCGCGGCGAACTCATGCGCGAGGCGGGACAGGTGCGGCCAGGCGGGATGCTGGCCGTCCTCGGCCTGGACGCCGCCGTCCTCCACGACATCTGCGCGAGGGTCTCCGAGGGCGAGCGCGTCGTCCAGGTGGCCAACGACAACGCGCCAGGGCAAGTGGTGCTCTCCGGCGACATTCAGGCGCTGGAGCACGCAGCCGAGTTGGCCAAGGAGAGTGGCGCGCGACGGGTCATCCGCCTGGCCGTATCCATCGCGGCCCACTCGCGCCTCATGGCCCACGCCGCCGAGGGTCTCCGCCGCGCCGTCCATGCCGTGGCCTTGCGGCCGCCCGCCGTGCCCATCGTGGCCAACGTGGACGCGCGGCCCATCCACACGCCGGAAGACGTGCGGCGCGAACTGGTGGAGCAGTTGACCGCGCCCGTGCGCTGGACCGACTCCATCCGCGAGTTGGCGCGGCGCGGAGTAACTCGCTTTGTGGAGATCGGCCCCGGCTCGGTGTTGACGGGACTCGTGGGCCGCATCGCCCAGACGGCAACCGCGGTGTCCGTCGGCGATCCGGAGGCGGTGCTCGCCTTCGCCGCAGCGTGCCGATGAGCGCCTCACCGCCGAGGCGCAGCGGTGCAGCGCAGGCCGGGTTCGTGGTTGTCAACCGCAACGCCGCGAACTCACCGGAACGGGCGCACGAACCCTACCCGTTGGCGTCCATTCGCGGTTGCCAAAACGCAAGAACCGCACCGTGGCACGAACGGCGAACAGAGCGATTCGGTTCCAAAGTCTGTTGGTATTTGTCATTGCGAGGGCGCGGAGCGCCCGAAGCAATCTCCAGGGCGCGGGATTGCTTCGCTTCGCTCGCAATGACACACGATGAGAGGCTGCATGCGGCTCACCAACACAAGTTGGAACCGAGTCAACAGTGCGCCGTGAGCGCGAGAGGAACCTATCCGATTCGCGCGAATTCGCGTTCATTCGCGATTACCAAAACGCACAGGAGGTTACGGACATGACACTGGAAGGCAAGGTCGCCCTGGTAACGGGAGCCTCGCGCGGCATCGGCCGAGCCATCGCGCTGCGCCTTGCATCGGCGGGGGCGACCGTGGCCGTGAACTACCGCACGGCTGCGGCCGAGGCCGATAAGGTCGTGGCCGAAATCACGGGCGCCGGAGGCCGCGCCGCCGCGTTCCAGGCTGACGTCAGCCGCTTCGCCGAGGCTGAACGCCTCATCGGCGAGGTCATCGCTGCCTTCGGGCGCATTGACATCCTGGTGAACAACGCCGGCACCACGCGGGACACGCTCCTGGCGTCCATGAGCGAAGAGGACTGGGACGTGGTCGTGGACACCTGCCTCAAGGGCGCGTTCAACTGCTGCCGCGCCGTCATCCGCCCCATGATGCGCCAGCGGTACGGCCGCATTGTGAACATCACATCGGTCGCGGGCCTCGCCGGGCAGGCTGGGCAGGTCAACTACGCCGCCGCCAAGGCCGGCCTCATCGGCCTCACCAAGTCGCTGGCGAAGGAGGTCGGTCCTCGCAACATCACCGTCAACGCCGTCGCGCCCGGCTACGTCCCCACGGACCTCACCGCGTCGCTGCCTGCCGACATGGTGAAGAACTGGATTGACTTCACTCCGCTGCGGCGTGCGGCCACGCCGGAGGACATCGCCGCCGCCGTCGCGTTCCTCGTCTCGCCCGACGCCGACTTCATCACGGGCCAGGTCCTCAGCGTGGACGGCGGGCTAATCATGCAGTAGGGGGCAATTCCATTGCGCCCCAACACAGAAGGAGATGCATATGCCACGAACCCGAGTGGTCATCACCGGCATGGGAGCCGTAACGCCCGTGGGGAACGACGTCCCCACCACATGGCGCAACGTCGTAGATGGGAAATCGGGCGTCGGCCCCATCACCCTGTTTGACGCGTCGGACCTGGAGACGCGGATCGCCGCCGAGGTCAAGGGATTTGACCCCACGGCCCTGTTCGGCCCCAAAGCGGCGCGCATTATGGACCGCTACACCCAATTCGCAGTCGCCGCCGCCCGCGAAGCCGTCGCCGACGCGGGCCTCACCTTCGCGGGCAACAACGAGCGCGTCGCGGTCATCGTCGGCACGGGTATCGGCGGCATGGCCACGCTGGCCCAGCAACTCCACGTGCTGGACGAGCGCGGGCCTCGCAGGGTCAGCCCGTTCTTCATTCCAATGGTCCTTGCCGACACCGCCGCCGGCCAAATCGCCATAGAGTACGGCATTCGCGGGCCGAACCTCGCCGTCATTTCCGCCTGCGCCAGCGGCGCCAACTCCATCGGCGAGGCCGCCGAGATGATCCGCCACGGGCGGGTGGACAAGGCCATCTGCGGCGCGGCCGAGGCGGGCATCCTGCGCCTGGCCATCGCCGCGTTCAACGTGATGGGGGCCGTCTCCCGGCGCAACGACGAGCCCGAACGCGCCTGCCGCCCGTTTGACGCCAAGCGCGACGGCTTCGTCATGGGCGAGGGCGCGGGCATCCTGGTGCTGGAGAAACTGGAGGACGCCCAGGCGCGCGGCGCGCACATCTACGCCGAAATCCTCGGCTACGGCCTGTCGGCCGATGCCTATCACATCACCGCGCCGCTGGAAGATGGCGCGGGTGCGGCGTTGGCCATGGCAGGGGCGCTGCGGGACGCCGGCCTGTCCCCCGCCGATGTGGAGTACATCAACGCCCACGGGACGAGCACCCCGCTCAACGACCGCGCCGAGACCATCGCCATCAAATCCGTCTTCGGCGAGCACGCCTACCGCCTGGCCGTGAGTTCCACCAAGTCGGTTACCGGCCATCTCCTGGGCGCGAGCGGCGCGATTGAAGCCATCATCACGGCCAAGGCCCTGGAGGAGGGCATCCTCCCGCCCACCATCAACTACGAGACGCCCGACCCCGAGTGCGATTTGGATTACACGCCGAACCGCGCCCGCCACAAAGCCATTCGCGTGGCGCTGTCCAACTCGTTCGGCTTCGGAGGCCACAACGCCTGCCTGGCGTTGGGAAGATATCCATGAGCAAGGGGATCAGGGCGCAGATCATCGGCTGGGGCGCGTATGTCCCCCGCCGCGTGGTAACCAACGCCGACATCGCCGAGTTGGTGGATACATCCGACGAGTGGATTGTGGAGCGCACGGGAATCCGCGAGCGACGGCTTGCCGCGCCCGAGGAGACTACCGCCTCCATGGCCATCGCCGCCGCCGAGCGGGCGCTTGCCAGTGCCAGCGCCGACCCGCTGGCCATTGACCTCATCATCGTCGCCACGGCCACGCCCGACTACATGTTCCCGGCCACCGCCTGCCTGGTGCAGCGCGGCATTGGCGCAAGCCGCGCCGCCGCATTTGACCTCGGCGCGGGCTGTTCGGGGTTCATCTACGCCCTGGCAATGGGCGCCCACGCCATTGAGGCGGGCGCGTGCCGCCAGGTGTTGGTCATCGGCGCGGAGACCCTGTCGCGCATCACCAACTGGAGCGACCGGGGCACGTGCGTTCTCTTCGGCGACGGGGCCGGCGCGGTGCTGCTGGGCCAGGCGCACAATCCGGGCGGCATCCTGGCGACGCACCTGGGGGCCGACGGCGCAGGCGCGGATTGGCTCATCCTTCCCGCGGGCGGCTCACGGAAGCCCGCCTCGGCGGAAACGGTCGCCCAGAACCTGCACACGATTCAGATGGACGGGCAGAAGGTGTTTCGCTTCGCCACCAAGATCATCCCCGATGCCACGCGCAAGGTACTGGAACGGGTTGGCCTGTCCGTCGCGGATGTGGACGTGGTCATCGCGCACCAGGCCAACGCGCGCATCCTGCAAGCCGCCGCCGAACGTCTCGGCGTGCCAACGGAGAAAATGTACGCCAACATTGACCGCTACGGCAACACGTCGGCAGCGTCCATCCCCATCGCCCTGTGCGAGGCTGCCGACGAGGGCCGACTGCAGCCCGGCCAGCGGGTGGTGCTGGTCGGGTTCGGCGCCGGCCTCACGTGGGGCGCGGCCCTCGTGGAATGGAGCGGCCCCATCCCCCCGAAGCGGGGCTTGCCCCGACTGTTGGCGGCGTTGCGCCGGTGGTGGGCCGCCTTCTTGCGCCGCTTCCGCCGCTGAAGGCGTGCGCAACGGCCACGGGGTCAACGCCTTCCCACATGCGCCCCACGTCGCGCCATCCACCGTCCGGGGAGCGCTGTGCCGCGCACATTGGAACCGTCAACACCACCTCAAGCCTCAGCCCGAAAGGCCGGGGGCGGCTTGGGGCGCAGGGCTACGGGCCTTGCCGCCCCGCGAGAATCGCATCCACCGCCTCGCGGATGGCGAGGATCTCAACGCCGTACTTGTCGGCAATGTCTTTCAGCGGCGCGTGGACGTCTACGTCTGCGGGAAGCCCGGCCGCCGCAACAATCTCTTCCACGGAGATACCATAGATACGCGCCACATCCTCCAGCGTGTCCTTGCCCTTGATCTCAGCCGTGGGCTGCAGAGCAGGCGTCGCCTCGGGCACGTCAGAGGTTGGGGCCGGGACGGTGGCCGTCGGAGTAGCGCCCGCGAGTTCCGCGCGATAGGCCGTAACGACATCTCGCACGGCGCTTACCTCAAACCCGCTCACGATAGCCTCTATGTCCTTGAGCGCAGTGTCCATGGGCAGGTCAGCGGGCAGGCCCAAGCGCCCCCGCAATTCCGCTTCGGGCACCTGATAGGTTGCGGCGACGTCGGCCAGCGTCATCCAGCCCTTGATGCCCTCGGGATCGGCCTGTCCCGACGCATCCAGCAGGACGGCCGTCTTGCCGCTCGTGGACCAATAGCCGGCAGCCTTGGCGATAAGAACGCTTCCCAGAAGACTCGCGACAAGCACGAGTGGCAGCACATAGCGATGGACTTTCATGCGATCCCCTCCCGAGGCTGAGATGCTGGAGCAGGCTCCAAGATTGGCCCAACGTACAGCGTGTCTTTGACCGGGCACGCCTCAACGCACTGGAGGCAAGAGATGCAACCTGCCGTTACGCTCTTCTTCTGCGAGACCTGAATCCCGACCGGACAGGCCCTATCGCACTTCTTGCAGTGGATGCAGGTGGCCGCGTTGCGGCGAATGCGAAAGATGCTAACACGCTGCACGAGGCTGATGACGCCGCCCAACGGGCAAAGGTAGCGACACCAGAGCCGCGGGACGAAGAAAGCGCCCACCAGAATGCCCAGGCTGACCACGTAAGCGGGCCACGCTTCAGCCCAATTGAACTCAAACAGCCAACCCAGGCTGAAGATCGTCCGGTACGGGTCGTAGTCGGCAAACCACAACTTGCCGGTCTGGATCGTAGCGTAGAGGATGCCCGCCAGAACCGCATACCGCCCAAAGGCCAGCGCCTTGTCCACTCGAGCCGGCACCTTCAATTCGGGCAGGCGCAACCGGCGGCGAATCCCCGTCAGCAAGTCCTGCAATCCGCCAAATGGACACACCCAGCCGCAGAACGCGCCCCCCACCAATACAGTCCCCACCAGCAGGCCCAGCGCAAGGACCACGTTGGACGCATGCGTCTTGGAGACAAACGTGCCCTGCGTTGCCAGTTTCCACAGAGTCTCCAGCCCCCCAAAGGGGCAGTAGGCATCTGTGGACGGCATCGCCCCGTCCGTAGCCGCCAGCGCGTGGCGCACACTTGCCACAAGGATGAAAACGCCGAATGCCAGTTGACTCAACCGCTGTAGAAGCGGAGTCCACGATTTGCCGACCCGCTTGCTCATGTGTACCTCCCTGCACAATGTTTGTCTTCAGCGACATCATAGCGCAGCGTTATGAAGGGAGGTTGAGCAAGTTGTGTGGAAGTGATGAAGGTTCAGGCGCGACGGCGGCGCACCAGACAGGCGCGTGCGGCAATTGGCAACAGCGGCTACAATGGGGCGGCGCCCAGAACCTGCACCACGTCGGGCGTCGCCCACACCGCCGCGCCGGTCGTGTCCACCACCAGGTCGCACAACGCCATCTGAGGCCGGTAGCACTTCTCCGCCATCAGAAACTGCTCTCTGAAGAAACGGTTGCGGAAGTACGAGGGGTCGTACTTCTTGCGATAGTCAATATCCCGCTTCCACTTCCGTTTCAGGCGGATGGGGTCATCGGTCAAGTACACCACCTTGATGCCGATGAGGTGCGCAACCTCCTCAATGAGAAACGGGAAGTTGCCCTCAATGAAGATGACATCCGCCGGGTCAATCTCTATGGGGCGACAGCCCGGCTTCAGATTCCCGTCCAAATCGTGGCTGGACGTGGCGAACACAAAGTCGTAGCGAGGAATCACGATGCGTCTGCCGCGGGTGATGTCCTCCAGACTGCGGCACAGGAGTTGCAGGTGTATGGCCTGCTTGCCCAGCGTGTAAATCCCCTTGGCCTCGCGATACTCTCGGTCCGTGAGGAAGTTATCCATCTCAATCGCCGTCGTCTGGCGCCCCTCGTTGTGCAGGAAGTCCCGCAGCCGCGCCACGATTTCCGTCTTGCCCGCCGCGGTAGGCCCGGCGATGGCCAGCACAATCGGCGTGCCTTTGGCCTCTATCAGCCGGCGGACGCTGTCCATGAAGAACGCATCCACCTCGGCGTTGGCCTCGCGAAACTCCTTGTAGCCCAGGTCTTGTCGCCGCTCAAAAGCCTCCTGGCGGCGGGGGAACTGGCGGATGGGCGCGCCGCCCAACCTCGCCACGATTTGCTCCGTGAAGTACGTGGTGCGATGAAGGAAGAAGAACCCGCGGATGTCAAAGTAGAAGTGCGCGCGCACCCACGAAACGGGATACTCGCCCGTTACCAGCCCGACAAACAGCATCTGCGTCAGGCGCACGATGTTCTCATCCAGGACAATGCGCTCATCCACGCGGGGCTTGATCTGGATGGATTCGTAGAATTCGGCGGTGCTGACCCGAGCCTCAATCGCTTCCATCGGCTCCGGCGTTACCGACGCCCAGCCGCCTTCCGGGTAGAGATTGTCCAGCGCGTAGCGAAACTCGTACAGTTCCATGTCCTCCACGCCCGGGTTGACATGGGCCATGGCGCGATAGAGGTACTCGGAGAACACCGAGGAATCGTGCAGTACGGTCAGAGCCGCCATCCCAATCCTCCTGTGGCGCAACCGGCACCGCGGAATTCACGGCCGCGCCGGGTGCTTCCTCCCGACGCCGAAGACGAGCGCATCGTAGGCTTTCCGGGTCTTGGCGTAGTTGCCATCGCGATCCAGGGCAATCCCCCGCCCGACGCCGGTAACCACGGTGCCGATGCCGATTTCCCGAACCTGATCCTCCAGGCGTTCCAGCAGCGCAGGCGCGCTCCCCGGCTCCGTGCTCCGCCCGTCAAAGATGATGTGCACAAACACCCGTTCCAGCCCCGCGCCCTTCGCCATGCGGAGCAATGCAAGTGGATACTCTATGGAGCCATGGGAACTCTTTTCCGTGAGCAGCCCCAGCAGGTGGAGACTCGCCCCGCGCTCCTTCACCCGCCGAATCGTGCGGCACAGGATTTCGTTGTGGTAGAACGAGCCATCCTTCATCGCCAGGTCAAGCCGCACGTCATCCTGCAGAATCACCCGCCCGGCTCCGATGTTGATATGGCCCGCCTCGGAGTTGCCGGGCTTGCCCGGTTTCAGCCCCACCGCCTCGCCCGCCGCCTCCAGGGTGCAGTGCGGGTACCGCCGCAGAAGCCCATCCCACACCGGCGTGCGCGCCAGGAAGATGGGGTTTGAGCCATCTTCCCTGCCGATTCCCCAACCGTCCAGAATCAGCAGAAGCGCGCGGCGGCGACCAGCCCAGCGGGCTTCGGGCAATAGGGCGCTGCCCGTCATGGCGTCGGGCACGGGCAAGCCGAGAGCACCCAAAACGGTAGGGGCCACGTCCGCCAGGCTCCCGTCCCGCGCGGTTGCACCGGACTCGCCGCGCGCGTCTATCGCGATGAACGGCACCGGGTTCGCCGTATGCGCCACGTGCGGCGTCCCGTCCGGGTGCGTCATCTCCTCCAGATTGCCGTGGTCTGCCGTAACGAAGACCACATACCCCGCGTCGCAAGCCGCGCTCACAACCTCGCCCAGGCAGCGATCCACCGCCTCCGCGCAGGCAATCTTGGCCTCGCGGCTCTGCGTATGGCCGATGACATCGCCATTGGCGAAGTTCGCCACGATGAGGTCATAGCCCTCGCCGATGCCCTGCGCTACCCGCGCCGCCACCTGCGGCAGGGCCAATTCCGGCACCTGGTCAAAGGGAACGCCCTTGGGCGATGGAATACGCGCATCCTCTTCGCCCGCGAAGGGCTGACCGTTCCCGCCGTTGAAGAAGAACGTTACATGCGCGAACTTCTCCGACTCTGCCACGCGCAATTGGCGCAGCCCTGCGCGGCTCACGACTTCGCCGAGGGTGTGGTCCACGTGCGTGGGCGCGAAGGCCACCGGCAGGTCCTTGAACTTCTCATGGTACAAGGTCAGGATGACGAACACCAGGTCCTTGAACGGCCGGCGCGGGAAAGCGTCCAGCGACGGATCCACGAATGCCTCGGTCAACTGAACCTCTCGCTCCCCCCGCCGACAGCAGAACACCACCGCGTCGCCATCCTGGATGCGGCCAATGGCCTCGCCTCGCTCGTCGGTCAACACGATAGGCTCAAGCGAGTAATCCGTCTGCCCCTCGCGATACAATTCTCGGACGGCCTGCGCCAAGGCCGCCGCGCCATGCACGGTAGCAGGTCCCATCACACCCCTCGCCCCTGCCCTTCCGCACCGTTACGCCGCCTGGGAGGGCAGGCGCGGCGGGAAGATGTCCAGCAAATCGCTGAGCCGACGGATGATGTAATCGGGCCGGTTCTCCTCGGCGATGGGTTCCTGCTCCTCTGCCGGGTCAATGAGCAGGATGACCATCCCAAACCCAGCCTTGCGCGCGCCTTCCACATCGCGGGCCGGATTATCGCCCACGTAGGCGGCCCGCGATGGAGCGACTTCCGCCCGGCGCGCCCCTTCCAGGTAAATCTCCGGGTCGGGCTTGCGCCTGCCGAAAATAGATGAGAGGACCACGGTCGGGAAGTAGGGCTTCAGCCCATCCTCCTCCAGCCACTGCGGAATCTCGCGCTCGGTAATCGTGTTGCTGATGATTCCCAGCCGATAACCGCGGCGCGTCAATTCCAGCACCACATCCTTTGCGTCGGGCTGGGCGAAGCGGCGGCCCATCGTCTGGCGGTACAGGAACGTCAGTTCTCCGGCCAGCGGGGCGATCTTCTCCGGGGGATAGTCGGGCAGGAGCCAGCGCGTCCACAACTCCCGCTCCGAGGCCTCCCGCAAGGTCTCAAATGCCCACTTGCGGTACACCTTGTACCGTTTGTCCAGTTCGGCGCAAAACGCCTCGGGAGGTTCCTGCGCGCCGACCAGCGCCGCGATCTTCCGTCTGGCCTCGGCCTGATACGGCTCGTCCTCCACGAGCACCCGCAGCGTCGCCCCAACGTCAATGAAGATGACCTCAATGTCGCGGCCCATGTCCCTTGCCTCCCTATGGGGTATTGACGTGAAAATCGGCAGGTCCAGCAGTTCCAGAGGAGACGCGGCATAGTAGTCGGCCCTGGCGTCTTCGGCGTAGTTCACGGCCACCGTAACCATCCCCGCGTTGTGCGCCCCATCCAGTTCGTCGGCGTCGTGCCCCACGAATGCCGACTCGGCCGGCGTCAACCCCGCCATCTCCAGCGCACGCAGGTAGATGGCAGGGTCGGGCTTGTGCGCGCCCACGTCGGTAGAGCACGCCAGCACATCCACAAACGGAGACAGCCCCAGGCTATCCAGCCAGCGGCGCTTCCGCTCAATCGGGTAAATCGTATCGGTAACGATGCCTACCACGAACCCCCGCTGCTTCAGGGCCGCCAGCGCCTGCCTCGCTCCGGGAATCTCCTCCACACGGTCCGAGTGGGCGTTGATTTCCGACACGAGCGCGCGGCGGACCTGCGGGTCGGCGACGCCGTACAGCGCCAGCACCGCGTCCCAGTACTCATCCGGCGTAATGACGCCGTTGTTGGCGTCTGCCCGCAGCGCCCTGATTCGCGCCCGCTGCGGCTCGCCCAACTCCCCTGAAATCCCCTCGCGCCGCAGCAACTTCAGGACGAAGCGGCTCGTCGCCTGTGGCCGCCGGTACAGGACGCCAGCCGCATCAAAGAAAACCCCCCTAATCCCCATGGTTGATCTCCGAAGATGAGATGAGCAAAGGAATGATTTCTGACAGGCTCCCGATGACCGCATCCGGCGCCTCGCCACCGGCGGCGCGGTCCACCTTCTCCGTGAGGAACGACCGAATCTGAATCGCCAGCCCGTACCCCGCGCGGCGCGCGCCGATGACATCGCGGGAGACCGTATCGCCCACGTAGGCGCACTCGGCGGGCGACAGATTCAGCCGCCGCGCCGCCTCATGGAAGATGCGCGGGTTCGGCTTGCGCCAGCCGAATTCGGCGCTGGTCAGCACAGGGCCAAACAGGTGCGCAATCCCATAGGCTGCCAGTTGGCGCGGCACCAGCGTGCGGCTGATGATGTTGGAGATGACGCCCAGGCGAAGACCGTGATCGCGGAGCGTCTGCAACACATCATGGGCGTCGGGCCGCAGCTTGCGAATCTGATAATGCGTCTCGTAGAAAAACGTCAGGTCCTCGGCGGCGGCGGCAAGCCGATCCTTGGGCAGTCCGTTGTTCGGGAAGACGTACTCCGCCCAGACGCGCGCCGGCGGCAGTTCCCGTTCCGTCGCCTCGCGCCACGCCTGGTATGCCTCCATCCCCCCCAGCACGGTTGCCTCCAGCGCTGCCGCGTCCAGGCCCGGGTCCAGGCCGATCTCGCCCAGCACGCACTGAAGTTGGACCGTGGCCGCCCGGCGACTGGCGTCGTCAAAGTACAGGTCTTCCAGCGTGCCGCCCATGTCAAACACGACGGCGCGAATGTTCGGGTATGGCATGTCGGTCTCCCTACAGCCGGCGCTTGGTAGCACGGAAGCAACAGCGTGCTGCGTTCGGGACGCGAACTCACCCGCCAGGAAGACGCCGGAGGCCGCGGGAGCGTGGCCCCCGGCGTCGTTCCGTTCTGCCCACCGGGCTTGCGTACTACTGCAACAGGTTCATCGCCCAGAAGTCGCGCATCTTGGCAATGTTGGCATACACGTACATGTCGTCTTGCGACCAGACGCTCAGTTCCTCGCGGGGGATAGCGCCTTCGGGCGCGGGCACATCCGTGCGCGCCGCGTAGTCGCCGATGACGTTCCACGGCTCAAACCCTTCGTTCAGGATGAAGCGGATAAAGAGTTTGGCTGCATTCGGATGAGGCGCGCGGTTGATGATCGCCAGGTACGCCTGCGTCTGCACGCCCATGACCGGCTTCACGCCCTTGCAAGCGTCAAAGACCACCTCGCCCTTGAGCGTGCGGCGGTACTTGGAGTACGACGTGAAGCCCACGCCCGCCTCCTTCATGCCGGGGGTCGCGAAGGCTTCCACAACCTCGTCGCCGCCCGGCTCCGGCACGGGCGAGTTCTGGGCGAACCGCTTGACCCACAGCCAGCCCGCGTCGGGCGTGTCGGGATCCAGCACCGGGTCTTTTCCGTAGTATTCCCGGTACGCCGCGGCCAGTTCCTCCGCGTGGGCTGCGATGGTCGTGAGAATGCCCATGGTGGAAGCGTCGGTCAGCGGATCCTCAATGAAGACCTTGCCCTTCCACTCCGGCTCGGTCAACTGCCACCAGTTGGTGATGGGGCAGCCGTTGGGGTTGAGTTCGGTGTTATAGCCCAGGACACGCACACCATAGCGCGAGACCACAAACGGGTTGCGGGCCTCGGGCGGGATCACGTCCAGCAGGTCATCGGGCACAAAGGGCACCAGGTAGCCCTTGGGCAGGAACTCGCCGAACACGTCGGGGCCGCCGCCGGAGAAGTACACGTCGCCGATGTAGGCGCCGGCCTTCTGCTCCTCGCGCACCTTGATGACCGCGTCATCGCCGCCCAGGTCGTACCCTTCCACGGTGATCTCGGGGTACTTCTCCATGAACATGGCGGCGGCGTTCTCAATGCGCGACGAGTTGGCGTAGACGATGACCTTGCCTTCCTTCTTCGCCGCGGCCTCAATCGCCGCCCAGTCTTGCTTGGCGGGGGCGAACTTGCCCAGTTCCGCCGCCTTCAGCCACTGCTCATCCGGCGTCAGCGTCGGTTCGGGCGTTGGGGCGGGCGGCTGCGTCGGAGCCACAGTCGGCTGCGCGGGCGCAGTCGTGGGCGCAGTCGTGGGCGCGGGCTTGGGCGTTGGCGTCGCGGCCGGCGCGCCGCACCCCGCGATGAGCACTACCAACAGACATACCGAAAGAACCTTCACCAGCGTCTTCATTTCTCCCTCCTAGCGTGTCTTTCCGGAAAGGAAACCGTTAGGTCAAACTTGTTGCTCCTCCCCGTTCTCGCCTCCTTTCTACTGACTGACGGCGCGTCATCGGCCAGGCGCGCCCATGCGGATCACGCTCATGCCTTCCGGATCGCCACAAGATTGCCTGTGGCGGCGTCGTACAGATTGATGGTGTTGGGGTCAAACTTTAGCCACACGGGATCGTCCATTTTGATGGGGCTGATGCCGGGCACGCGGACGGTAATGTCGCGTTCGCCGAGCCGCGCAACGATGGTGGAATCCGCTCCCGACGGCAGCACCGAGTAGACCGTGAACTTCACTGTGTCCGGCGTCGGCTCCGTGTACACCCCGATATCCTCGGGGCGTATGGCCAGCACGACCTTGCCCTCCACGCCCTGCGTCACCATCGGCACCTTGAATTCGCCCAGGTTCACGCAACCCTGGCCGTCCACGACCCCCTCCAGCAGGTTCACCTTCGGGTTGCCGATGAAGTCGGCCACGAACAGGTTGGCCGGGCAGCGGTACACACGGTCGGGCGGATCCACCTGCTGCAACACCCCGTCCTTCATCACCGCAATCAGCGACGACATGGTGAGCGCCTCCACCTGGTCGTGGGTAACGTAGATGGTCGTCGCGCCGGCCACGTGGTGCAGCCGCTTCAGTTCGGCCCGCATGTCCATGCGCAGGCGCGCGTCCAGGTTGGAGAGCGGCTCGTCCATGAGGAAGACCTTGGGCCGATACGCCAGCATCCGCGCCAACGCAATCCGCTGCTGCTGGCCGCCGCTCATCTCCCGTGGGTACCGATTCTCGTACCCCAGCATCTTCACCTCGGCCAGCGACTCTTTCACCCGCTTGTCAATCTCGGCTTTCGGCAGTTTTCGGATCTCCAGCGCGAAACTCATGTTCTTGTACACGGTCATATGCGGCCAGAGCGCGTAATTCTGGAACACCAGCCCCACGTCCCGCTGGCCCGCGGGCAGCGAAATCCCGCGCGCCCGCGAGTAGACCAGTTTGTCGCCAATGTAGATTTCGCCCTCATCGGGGTCTTCCAGCCCCGCCACGCAGCGCAGGAGCGTCGTCTTCCCGCAGCCCGATGGGCCTAGCAGCGTGAGGAACGCCCCCGCTTCTATGGTCAGGCTCACGTTGTTGACGGCCACCACGTCGCCAAACCGCTTTGTGAGGTTCTTAATCGTAATGGTTGTGCCCATGCTCCCCCCTTACATTCCTAGACCTTTTTTCAGGCTACCGCCTCGGAATCGCCCGATCACGAAGTTCCCGACGAGAACCAGCGCGATCAGGATGAGGATCACCGCGTTCGCCATCTGGGTATCGCCGTTCTCGGTGTAGCGCATGGTCTGGCTGGCCAGCACCTGCGTTGAAGGCGTAACCAGCAAGATGATGAGGGACAATTCGCGCATCGTCGTGATGAACGTCAGCAGAAAGCCGGACACGAACCCGGCGCTCGTCAGCGGGAAGATGATGCGCTTGAACCGCTGCCACAGACCGGCCCCCGCGATCTGCCCCGCTTCCTCCAGTTCTCTCCCCACCTGGAGCATCGCCGATACGCCGCTCCGCGCCGAGTACGGGATGTGCTTCGCCACAGACACAACCACGAGCAGCGCGAATGTCCCGTAGAGCGCCGGAATCGGCCCCACGCGCTTGGAGAACATGGAGATGTACACCGCGCCGAAGGCGATGCCGGGTATCACGTAGGGGATGAACGAAAGTTGCTCCACCAGTTTGGACAGGCGCGTGCCCCTCCCCTTCACGATGGCATAGCCCAGGATAACCCCGAGCAGCGCCGTGAAGAAGGCCGTGAGCAGCGACAGCCGAATGGAGTTCCAGGCGCTGGCGTAAATCTTCGGGTTACGCAGCACGCCAGGGGCACCGTTCGCAATGTTGATATCACTCTTGCCAATCCAGTAGTGCAATGTGAGGTTGCTGAGGCTGTAATCGCCCGCCCGCAGCATGAACGTGTCATAGGCAAGCAGGCCCAGCGGGAGTGCGATCACCAGAACCTGGAAGATGATCACGAAGACCGCGATGACATTGCGCCACCGGCGCAACTGAGCCACATGTGCCACAAACCCGCGGCCCCCGATGGTCTCGTAACTCTTGCGCGTGCCGATGACGCGCTGGTTGATGTAAATCGTTACGATGGTGAATAGAATGAGCACGATGGCCAGCACGAACCCATCCGCGAACTCCCCGATGGCCACGTTGGAGCGAATCATCGTGGCGATGACGTAGTACCGCACGGGCACGCCCAGCACGTTGGGCCCGCCAAACGTCCCCATGACTTTGGAGAACGTCATGATGAACCCCGATAGCAGGGCCGGCAGCACCAATGGGAACGTGATGCGCCGAAGGATTCGGCTTCGGCCCGCCCCCATCAGTTCCGCTGCCTCCTCCAGGTTGGAGTCAATGGACATCAGCGCGGCCGAAACGAACAGGAAGAAGAAGGTGTAGTAGTGCAGCGCGCTGCTCACGATGATGGGAAACGGACCATAGGCCAGCCACGTGGGAATCGGACGCCCAATCAGGTACTCCAGGAGGCCGGGGGTGCCACCGGCCGCCCTCGTGTTGAACAGCACCTTCCACGCCATGGCGATGGTCCACGAAGGCATGATGTACGGTATCGTGGCGAGGTTGTTGATGAGTTTGCGCCCGGGCATGTCTGTTCGGATGACCAACCAGGCCAGCACGGAGCCGATGAACATCGCCAGGAGCGTGGCCCCGGTAGCCACCACCAGCGAATGCTGAAGCGGCGCGTACAGGAAAACCTTGCTCACCCGGCTCGCCAGCATCCGCACCCAGTGATACGCCGTGAGTTGGCCGGGGACTGCATCGGGCACCGCATGGACATCGCGCTCCTGGTACGTTACCGTCGTCTCCACCATGCGGTACAGCGGCACCAGGATGAGGTACACCATCATCACCAGCAGGATGAGCGCCAGGAGCACCCGCGCGCTGGTCAGCCAGCGGATGAACCGTCGGTACGCTGCCAGAATGCGCACCGACAAGGGCAGTTCAATCGCCTCAGGAACGCTCATATCCCCTCCCTCGCAATGTCAGCACCCGAACGCGGCTTCAGCGCGCCCCTGCGCCAATGGATGCCGGCCTCACGGAACGCCGCGCTCTTCTCGTTCGCTCCAGGTGAGTTTGACGGGCATATCCATGTTGTACGTCTCGCGCATCCGCTCCAGCCGATTGAGGGCCGCGAGACTCTCCTCGGGCCGAGCCATGGCCACGGACAGAATCAGGGCATTCAGGATGGACATCGGCACGGTGAGCGAGTGGAATGTGGACACCGGCCCCCTGCGCGCGGCCAGCACCACATCCGCCTTGTGGCGAAGCGCGGGGCCAAGTGTGTCGGTGAGGAGCACGGAGCCGCACCCCACGGCCCGCGCATGCTCCAGCACCACCACCAGTTCATGCCGCACGTACTGAAACCCCGCCGCCAGCACTGCATCGCCCTGCTGGAGCAGTTGCAACTTCTCCAGCAGGTGGCGCCCCGACTCGGTCATCGCCAACGCCCAGATGCCCAATCGCCTGAACCGCAGTTCGGCCAAATCCGCCAAGACGGCCGACGGCCCGCTGGCGAAGATGAAGAGCCGCTGGCCGCCCAGCAGGATTTGCACGGCGCGGTCAAAATCGGCCCCGTCTATGCTGTGAGCGGCCTCTTGGAGGTACTGCACCTCCATCTCCAGAACCTTGGTGAGGGTAGACCCCTCGCCATCCGACAACTCGTGGAGTTTGCGCTGAAGGCG
The DNA here is from genome assembly GCA_037446815.1 of Caldilineae bacterium. GTDB lineage: Bacteria > Chloroflexota > Anaerolineae > DTLA01 > DTLA01 > DTLA01. The sequence continues at coordinate 21,651 of JBBIHX010000011.1, forward strand.
ACTGGCGGGTGTGGTGCGCTGGCGGAAGAGTTCCTGAAGATAGCGGCGGAGTTCCGGAAACCCGCTGAACCCCACCGCCCGGGCAAACCGACCCAGCGTCGCCTCGCTGACATCCAACCGCTCCACCAGGTCAGCAGCCGTGAGGAATGCCGCCTCGTCGTAGTTCGCCAGAAGATAGTCGGCGATGCGGCGCTGACTCTTGGTCAGGCTCGGGAAGTGGGCTTCCAGCCGTTGCCGAAAATCGTTGAGTCCTTGCTCCATCCGCCACCTCGCGTCGGCGGGACCTGCACACGTTATCAGGCCCACCGTGAAAGATTATACATCAAAATCTGTGAAAATGCAAGAGGAATTTCATTTCGCGCGAAACTTTAAACTTAGGCCGCCGAGTGTTGTAACCCGACTGGCAAAACGCCGCAAAATGTAGTATAGTCTTCACGGACATCCGGCCAGGGTGGACTTTTCGGGTCGGGAGGAAACCATGGGTGCCAATGAGTGCCCCGAATTCAGCGAACTGGTGCGCGCCCGCTTTGGTTCCCTCACCAAAAGCGAGCGCCGCATCGCCGACTACATCCTGCGCAACCAGGAGGAGGCGGCATTCCTTTCCGCCGCCGAGCTGGCCGAGCGCGTGGACATCAGCGAAGCGACGGTCGTCCGCTTCGCCTACAGCCTGGGGTTCTCGGGCTTCCCCGAACTGCGCGCCTGCCTGCAGGCCCTGTTCCGCCGCCGTGTCTCGCACGCCGCCCGCCTGCGCAAGAAACTCGCCGAAATCAGCCCCGAGTCCCACATCTTGGAGCAGGTCGTCGCCATGGAAGTGGAGTACCTCACCGACGCCCTGCGAACCGTCTCGCGCGACGCCTTTGACGAGGCCGTGCGCCTCATCTGCGGAGCGCGGCGCACCTTCGTCTACGCACTGAGCGGGTCGGCGACGTTGGCCGAACTGCTGCAGCATCGCCTGCGCCGATTCGGCCTGGACGTGGTGCTCCTCACCCAGTCGGGCCGCGAAATCTGCGAGCCGCTGCTGAGCCTCGGCAGCGACGACGTCCTCTTCGCCATGCTCTTCTTCAACATCTCGGACGTCATGGAGGCGACGCTGGCCTACGCCAAAGAGTGCGGCGCCAAGGTCATTCTGCTCACCGACACCTTGGGCCCCCTGGTCCGAGAGCACACGGATGTGCTGCTTGAGGCGCAGCGCGGCCCCGTCATGGCGTTTCATTCGCTCATCGTGCCGATGGCCATCATCCAAGCCCTCATCATCGCCGTGGCCATGGCCAACGAAGAGAAATCCCTCGCCACGCTGGACCGGCTGGACGAGATTCGCCAGCGCCTCAACTTTGACACATCGGTGCGCGTCTGGCAGCCGACGAGGAAGAAACCCGGCTAGGCCCCCAGGCCCGTTGCGCCGGCCATTACACACGACACGGAGGAACCCCGCATGGAACGATTGCACGCCGCCATTGCAGGCATCGGATTTGTGGGCAGGGCTCACCTGGAGGCCCTTCGCCGCCTAGGCATTCCCGTCGCCGGGGTCTTGGGGAGCACGCCCGAGAAAGGCCGCCGATTTGCGGAGACCTTCGGCATCCCCCGCGCCTACGCGGACCTCGCGGAGATGCTCGCAGACCCCGCCGTGGACGTGGTGCACGTGTGCACGCCCAATCACCTGCACTTCGCCATGGCGTCCGCCGCCATGCGTGCGGGGAAGCACGTCGTCTGCGAGAAGCCCCTGGCGCTGACCGCGGGCGAGTCGCAGGAACTGCTGCGCATTCAACAGCAGACGGGGCGCGCCTTCGCCGTCTGCTTCAACCAGCGCTACTACCCGCTGTGCCATGAGGCGCGGGCCCGGATTCTCGGCGGCCAGGTGGGCGCCATCCGCGTGGTGCACGGCGAGTTCCTCCAGGATTGGCTCTTTTCGCCCGCCGTCTGGAGTTGGCGACTGGACCCCGCCCAGGGGGGCACCCTGCGCACCGTGGGCGACATCGGCAGCCACTGGCTGGACCTGGTGGAGTGGATCACCGGCCTGCGAGTCGTGGAGGTGTGCGCTGACCTGGCCACGTTCATCCCGACGCGGCGCAGACCCGCGAGCGGCGCGGAGACATTCTCCGACGGCGTGGCCGCGCCCGACGCCGAGGAGGTCGCCGTCCAGGGCGAGGACTACGCGGCCATCCTCTTGGCCTTTTCCAACGGCGCGCGAGGTTCCGTAACCCTATCCCAGGTGTGTCCCGGGCGCAAGAATCGTCTGCGGTGGGAAATCAGCGGGGACAAAGCCGCCCTGTGGTGGGACGCCGAAGACCCGAATCGCCTGTGCATCGGCCACGCCGACGCGCCCAACGAGACGCTCATCAAGTCGCCCGGGCTGATGATGCCCGATGCGCGCGCCTACGCCGCGTACCCCGCCGGGCACGCCGAAGGATACCCGGACACGTTCGTGCGGCTTTTCCAGGACGTGTACGAGCACATCGCGAGCGGCGCTTCCCTGTCGTCCGCCCCGTTCCCCACGGTCGCCGACGGGCATCGGCAGATGGTCTTGTGCGAGGCCATCGGCGAGAGCGCCCGCCTGCGACGGTGGGTGAGGGTGGAGAGCGGCGCAGAGCCCGCGGCGGGCTGAGAACCGCGGGCGCATCCCCCGGCAACCCACCGCCGCGCCATCAGTCGGAGGGGGAAGAGAACTCCCGCGCGACCTCAATCACGCTCACGGGCAGTTTGGGGTTCCCGTTCAGCACGCACTGCGCCCAGATATACTCCTCTCCGTAAATCACGAGATCGTCCGAAGTGAAGCAGAACTCCTCGGCGATGGCCGTCATTCGCTCCATGAACAGACGGCATTCGTCTTCTTCCAACGGCAACGCCATGAGTTGGGCTTTGAGGGTCGCCAGCAGTTCGTGGGGGATCATCGCTCCCTCTCACAGCAAACTCTGTGGCGCTCGCGTGCCTCTACTTCCCCTCTTTCTTCACCACCCGCACGCTGTTGCTGCGACACTTCGGGCACATTCGCTCCTTGTCGGGGTCATGCTCCTCCTCCCACTCGTGCCCGCACCGCATGCATTTGAACTTCACCTTGTCAGCCACTTATCCCCTCCAGACCCACAGCACGATCCACGAATAACGCGGATAGACGCGAATGGAAGATTCGCAGATCTCACCGCAGAGATTGCACCGCGGAGACGGAGAGGACGCAGAGGAGAGCAGAATCTAGAGGAATCCTTTGATTCCTCTGCGTGCTGGGCACCTCTGCGGTGAACTCCAGCCACTCTGCCCGCTCTCTGCGGTGAATCAAGCCTTCAGCGCCTCCATCGTGTGCCGAATCTCTTCCGGCGTAACCGACGCGCGCAACTCCTCCATCTCGCGCATCGTCTTGGCCCATTTCTGGCCCTCGGCCGCGCTCACCCACTCCAGTTGCAGCCGTTCCGGACGGATGCCGAGTTTCTCCAACTTATCCCACAGGCGATCCACCCGCCGCACCGTATTGCGGTTGGCGTTGATGTAGTGGCAGTCGGCGTAGTGGCAGCCGGAGACCAGCACCACCGGCGCGCCCTTGCGGAAGGCATACAGCACGAACTCCTCGTCCACCCGCCCGCTGCACATGGTGCGGATAACGCGCGCGTTGGGCGGATACGTCATGCGGCTTGTGCCGGCGGTGTCGGCGCCCGCGTAGGAGCACCAGTTGCACGCGAAGGTAACGATCTTGTCCTGGGGGCGATCCTCCAAGATAGCGTCTATCATTGCGTAGATGGCCTGGTCCGAGAAGTGGCGCATCTGGATTGCGTTGAACCTGCACTCCGCCGCGCACGTCCCGCACCCCGCGCAGGCCGCCGTTATCACCTTTGCGGGCGTCTTCGCCTTCACATCCACCGTGATCGCGCCATATGGGCACACCTTGGCGCACACCCCGCAGAACTTGCACTTGTCGGCATCCACCACCGCCGTGATGGCTTCGCTAGCGATGTTGCGCTTGTTCAGCAAGACCTGCGCCCGCGCCGCTGCCGCGCTGGCCTGCGTTACGCTGTCCTTGATGTCCTTGGGCGACTCCACGCACCCCGCCAGGTACACCCCCTTGCTCGGCGTGTCCACCGGCTTCAATTTCGGGTGCGACTCCATCAGAAAGCCGTCGCTCGTCCGCGACAGGGTCAGCAACTGCCGCACCAGTTCCGTGTCGCCGCTGGGCACCGCGCCGATGGAAAGCACAATCATATCGTGCTCGTGCTCCTCAATGCGGTTGGCCGTGGTGTTCTCCACCACCACACGCAGCGTTCCCGTGGCGGGGTCGCGGGTTACCTCACCTGGCAGCCCCCGGATGTAGCGCACCCCCGCCGCTTTGCTGCGCTTGTACAGGTCTTCAAACCCCTTGCCGAAGGCGCGGATGTCCATGTAGTACACCGTCAAATCCACATCCGGATAGTGATCCTTCAGCAGGAGCGTGTCCTTGATGGTGTTCATGCAGCAAATGTTGGAGCAGTACGGATTGCCCTTCTTGTCCGAGCGCGAGCCGACGCACTGGATGAACGCGATGCGGCGCGGGTGCTTGCCATCGCTCGGCCGAACCAGATCCCCCTCAGTCGGGCCCCCCGCCGAGATGAGCCGCTCAAACTCCATGCTCGTGATGACGTCCTCGTACCGCGTGTAGCCGTACTCGTCCAGTTCCGTCGGGTCGTAAGGCTCCATGCCCGTCGCCACGATAATCGCGCCCACATTGATGTCCAGAATCTCGTCGCGCATGTCAAAGTCAATGCACTTCTTCTCGCACTTCTCCACGCACTTGCCGCACGCGATGGGCACGTCGCCCAGGCACTCCTGGATGTTGATGACGTATGCCGACGGCACCGCCTGGGGGAAGGGGATGTAGATGGCGCGGCGCGTGGACAGCCCCGCCTCAAACTCGTTCGGCACAACCACAGGGCAGACCTTGGCGCAATCGCCGCAGGCCGTGCATTCGTCCTCGCGCACGTAGCGCGCCTTTTTCCGCACCTTGACCCTGAAGTTGCCCACGTAACCCGAAACGTCTTCTATCTCGCTGTAGGCCAGCAATTTGATCTTGGGATGTCGACCGACATCCATCATCTTCGGCCCGAGGATTCATATGGAACAGTCCATGGTGGGATAGGTCTTGTCCAACTGCGCCATAATCCCACCGATGGACGGCTTCTTCTCCACGAGATAGACCTGATGCCCCGCGTCGGCCAAATCCAGCGCTGCCTGAATCCCCGCCACGCCCCCTCCGATGACCAGCGCCGCGTCGGTAACGGGGATGTGCTCCTCATCCTCCGGATACAGCCAGCGCGCCCGCGCCACGGCCGCCTTCACGATGTCCTTCGCCTTGGCCGTCGCTTGTTCCGGCTCGGGGAAGTGCACCCACGAGCAATGCTCGCGGATGTTCGCCATCTCCAGCAGGTACGGGTTCAGGCCCACCGACTGGATGCAGGCGCGGAAGGTCGGCTCGTGCAACCGAGGCGAGCACGAGGCTACCACCACGCGGTTCAGGTTGTGCTCCACCACCAGCCGCTTGATCTCCTGCTGGCCCGGATCGGAGCAGGTGTACTTGTTCCGCGCCGCCACCACCACATTGCCCAGCGACGCCGCGAACGCCCGCACCTGCTCCGTGTCCACGCTGCCTGCGATATTCGTGCCGCAGTCGCAGACGAACACCCCTATGCGCAACTCTTCTCTCGGCATGTACGGTCTCCTTTGCGTACGAACGACGGACTCCGCGCCCCTGTTATAACTTCAGCAACCGCCGCCCCGAGCATGGGCAGCTGCTGCGATTATGTCAACCAACGCACCAGCCCGCCCACTAGCAGGCAAAGCGCCGCGAACAACTCCAGCGCAAAGTGCACCTTGAACGTATTGAGCGTCAGTTCGTTGATGCCATCCCCCTCGTATCCGCGCCGCGCCATTTTGCGGAAGTTGTCCACCGCCGTGGGTAGCGCCAACGCCAACGGGATGAGCGCCGCGTACACCGGCACCCCCCACAGCCACGCCGTCCCCATGGACGCCAGCGAGATGACCAGGTTCACGCGGTACAACAGCGACGCCCGCTCCGGCCCCAGCACCACCAGCCACGTGCGCTTGCCCGACTGGGCATCGGTGCGCCTATCGGCGAACTCGTTGGCGAGAATCACGTTCAGGATGGACAGCGCCAGCGCCACGCTCAGCGGCACCAGCGCGGGCGAGAAGCGCCCCGCCTGGAGATAGTAGCCAGAAACCACCGTCAACGCGCCCGAGCACGTGGCGATGACCAGTTCCCCCATGCTGTGGTACACCAGCATCAGCGGCTTGCCCGTGTAGAACCAGCCTGCCAGCGCCCCGAACAGCCCCAGCGGAATCGTCCACGGGCCGGTGTGCAGCAAGAACCGCAGCGACAGGCCCAGCGGCAGCGCCGCCACCAGCAGCCCCACCGCAAAGTACAGCGCCCGCTTCCGATTCGTGATCTTGTTCTCCACCAGCACGCGGATACCGCCCGAGTAGGCGCTGAACTCCCAGTTATTCAAATCCGTCTCGTAGTCAAAATACGTGTTGCCCGCGTTCACCGCCCCCACGATGAGAAACACCGTTACCGACGACACGATGAACACCGGCCAGTTGAACTGGCCCGTCTCAAAGTAGGCCAGCACCGCCCCCAACGCAAACGGCAGCGACGCCGAAAGGAGGATGAATCGCGCCACCATGATCTCGTAGAACGCGCGAGCGCTGTCCGGCTCAATCCCATCCAGGCGCTGCCTGTAGTATCGGTGAACTTCCTCAAAGGTCGGCATATCTTCCTCTCCACCCCCGAACAGCGCGCTACGCCACAATGCGGAATAAGCGGAACGCCTCCAGGATGGCCGACGGCGAACCGTTGTACACCGCCTGCACCTCGGCCATGACCCCGTACCCGCAATTCTCGCAGATGCGGGGGTCCACCAGCCGTGCACCGCACCCCTCCACGACCATCCCGTTGGGGTGGGCCAGGTGAATCAGCCAGTGGGTCTTGTTCCACCCCGGCTTCAGCATGAGGCGGAAGGCCGTCTCGGAGTTCAGGATGGGATACCCCTGGCGCTTCAGCGCGACGATGCGCTCCACCGCTGCCGCCCGCGCCGCGTAGTCCAGCGTGTGCTCCTCCACGCCCGGATACGGGATTTGGAAGTTGACCGAGATGCCCTTGATGCGCGGCATCGTTTCCACGATATTGCGCACATTGGCCTCCAGGTCGTGCGCGTTGATCTTGGACAACGTGATGTTGGCGTACATGTTGGGATTCCGGCTCTCGGCCACGTTCTTCGCCATCGTGGCGTAACTGCCCTGCCCGCGCACGCGGTCGTGCACCTCCGGCGAGCCGTCCACGCTAATCCACACCAGGTCGCACGGGTTGTCAATCGGAAGAATCGCGTTCGTTACACACGCAACCTTGTAGAATTGCTTCTTGGCATCCCGCACGAGATCGTTGAAGCGGTAGTCGCCATCGTGCCACAGGGTCGGCTCGCCGCCCTGCAGGAACAGGATGCGCACGCCGCGCTGGAGAAAGCCCTCCATCATCTGTTCCAACTGCGCCCGCGTCAGGTGCTCGCGGGGGACATCCGAGCCCACGTAGGGACAATGCGCGCACGCCAGGTTGCAGTAGGACGTGATGTTGATGCCGCCCACCAGCGGGTCGCGCTTGCCCAGCACCCGCGTGCGCACGAAATAGCGAGCATAATGGGCCAGTTCCCCGAACTGAACGTTCACAGCAAGTCCTCCATGTGTCAAGATGATGTGCAGTCCACGGCGCGCCCCTTTCGGCACGCCGGCATTGCTATTCCACAGCCACGGCGTCTGCCAGCACGCCGGTTAGGTCGCGAACCGCCACGCGCGGCCCGGACGCAGCAGGCCCGCTCATCGCGCAGGTGAAATGAATCTGGCACTTCGGGCAGGCGGTAACCATAACGTCCGCGCCCACGGCCAGCGCCTCGCCGATGCGCTCCTCCTGAATCGCCCTGGCCACCTGCCCGCATTGAGTCCAGACGCCGGTGCCGCAGCACATCGCCCGCTCCCGCGCGTGTTCCATCTCGCGCAGGTCGGCCACGGTCTCCAGCAGGGCGCGGGGGGCGTCGTATTCCCCGCCGTGCCGCCCCAGCCGACACGGGTCGTGATAGGCGACCGGCAGAGCGCCCTTGCGGAAGGCGATTGCCCCATCGGCCGCCGCCTGGGCCAGCAACTGCGAGATATGAAGCACCTCCACCTTCAGGCCACACGTCGCGGGGTAGTCCATTTTCAGCGTGCGATAGCATTCGGCGCAGGACGTAACGATGCGCCGAATTCCGGCTTGCGCGAACAACGCAGCGTTCAGCCTCGCCAGCGCGTGGAACCCTTCCCTATCGCCCGCCCACAGCAGGTCGTGCCCGCAACACCGCTCGTCGGCCAGCACGCGAGGCGCGATGCCGATGCGGTTGAGCAGGCGGACGGTGTTCTGCGCAATCGCGACGCCCTCAAACCCCTCCCCTCGGAACATCACATCGTAGTGCGGCAAGCACCCCACGAAGTACAGCGTGTCGCCATCGTCGGACACATCCAAATCGTCCGTGAGCCAGCCCAGCCGACTCTGGCGCAGGCTGGGGTTTTGCATCAAGCGCATCCACGCGAAGATGGCGTCGCCGTGGGTACACGCGCCGACGTTGCCCGCGTCCCGCGCCAGCGCCCGCACATCGCGTGCGAACTCGGAGAAGCGCACATCGCCAGGACACAGCGCGCTGCACCGCAAACACGTAAGGCACTTCCAGATGTCCTCATCGCCGAGCCACGTGCGCGGGTCATCGTTCACGGCGCGCTCTACCATGCGGCGCGGCGAGAAACCGGCGTCCTTCCGAGCCACCGGACACACCGCTGTGCACTTGCCGCAACTCAAGCACAGGTAGGCGCGATTCTCTCGCAGGGCTGCGTTCAGTGCGTCCATGTTACGCTCCCCGATTGTCCACAAGGCCACGCGCGAATCGCTCAATCCGCTCGGCGCAAGCGGCCGCGCTCCCCTCCGGCACCCAGTCCACCGACAGGCGGGGGGCCGCGATTCCCAACAGGCGCAACAGTTCGGCCGCCTGCTCCGCGACGGCAGTCGCATGTTCCCCGCCCACGCCGAAATGGCAGCGGTCGGGCGAGCACCCTAGGGCCAGAACCCCATCGGCGCCCGCCGCAAACGCCTTGAGAATCAGCCCCGCATGGAGCCGCGCAAGGCAGGGCAGGCGAATCACCCGCACCTGCGCCGGCACGGGCGACTGGCCCGACGCGGGCCGCGTCCGCCCCAATTCCTCCAGCCCACGATACCCTTCCCAGTTGCACGCAAATACGACGACGCGCGGCCAGGTGTCCATTTCCGCCATCTCACTTCCACCCCCGGCACAGCAATTCCAGCGCCAGCGATACGTCCCGATCCGAGTAGGCGCCCTGCACCATCGCCCCCGACGGACACAGCGCCACACACAGGCCGCACCCCTGACACCGCCCCGCGTCCACCACGGCGGCGCGTCGCCCGCCGGAATCGCGCACCTCCACCGCCCCGAACGGGCATGCCTCCGCGCACGTCCCGCATGCCCGACACAGCGCCTCGCGCACGGTCGCGCCGCTCCCATCCCTGCGAACCACGGTGCGGCCCAACAGCGTGCCGATCTTCGCCGCCGTCGCCTCCAGCGCCCGCTTGGGCGCCGCGGGCTGCACCGCATACACGCCCGGAATCCGACGGTCGGACTCGTGGCCCACGAGCACCACAGCGCCACAGGTCGCGGGCATCTCGCCGCGCTCCCCGCTCAGCGTTACGCGGAAATTGCCCACCGCGCCCTGTATCTGTCCCAGGCTCATTCCGGGCAGCACCTGCACCCCGGCCAGCGCGTCGGCAGCCTCGCGGTTATCCGCCGGCGCGGCCCACGACACGACAAGCCCCATGCGCGACAGAAGCCGCGCCAACTCGCCCGCCGCTCTGCCCTCGCCGACCACCAGCGCCGCCGGCATCACCGGATACTCCACGAACGGCATCTCGGCGCCGCCCATCCGCGATCGGGCCACACCCAGCGCGACAAGGCCATCCGCGACGGCGCGGGCCTCGTCCGCATCGGCGTACAGCCAGGCGCACTGCTCGCGGATGTTCACGAATTCCAGCCAAACGCCCGCCTCGTTGAGCGGCAACAGTTGCGCCTTGCACCGAAGCCGCTGCGTGGTGCAGGAGTAGCACACCTGATCCAGCGCGCAGCAGGAGCAGGCCGCCACGACCACGCGATTGAGGCCGTGTTCCTCTACCGCCTGGGCGACGCGCGCCCCCACCTCCGGCGCGCAAGCCTGCTCCACCACCTGGGCCCACGCCACATCTTGCAGCGACGCCGCGCGCTGGGCGATGGCCTCCAGCGGCAGGCGCTCGGCGATCTGCCCCTGGCACGCGCACAGCCAGACCCCGATCCGCGGACGTGTCGCCGCCGCGCGCCGCTTCCACGTGGCGACGGTCAGGCGGGGCCGCCCCACCGCCAGCGCCAGCAGTTCCGCGGCGGCAGGCGACGCCCCCGTGCGATCATTCCCCGCAACGCGCCGCACGCCCCTGCCCGAAGGAAGCGGCACGTCGGCCCGAGCCTCCGCGACGATCACGCCCGACACCACCAGGCCCAGCGACTCCTCCCGCCAGTCGTGCCGAATCGCGCCGGGTTCGCACACGCGCACGCACGCCAGGCACTCGGAGCACGGCCCGCACGCGAGGCAGCGGCTTGCCTCGGCCACCGCCTGCTCGGCATCAAACCCGAGTTCAACTTCCTTGAACGTGGACAGCCGCTCGTCCATGGGGATTGTCGGCACGGGCACCCTGGGTCGCGGCCGCCGCTCCTCTTCCGCGAGATCGCGGTGGGAGACGGGCGCCTCGTCGGGCGCGTCGCCCAGCGGCACTCCGCGCAGATAGGCGTCTATAGCCGCCGCGGCGCGCTTGGCCGACGCAATGGCGTGAATCACCGAAACGGGCTGCGTGATGGCATCCCCCGCCGCGAAAACGCCGGGCCTGCTGGTCATGTACGTGCGGCGATCCACGTCAAACGTGCCCTGGGGCGTGATGCGCATCCCGTGCCCCTCGCCCAGAAACCCCAGGTCGGGCGACTGACCGATAGCCGGCACGACCACGTCCACGTCCATGCGAAACTCGCTGCCCGCCACGGGAATGGGGCGACGGCGGCCCGAGGCGTCCGGCTCGCCCAGGCGCATCCGCACGCATTCCAAGCCCACAACCCGGCCATCCTGCTCCACCACGCGCACCGGAGCCACCAGGAACTGGAACGGAATCCCCTCGCGCTCCGCCTCTTCCACTTCCTCCGGAATCGCGGGCATCTCCTCGCGCGAACGGCGGTACAGCACCGTTACCGATTGCACCCCCAGCCGTCGGAGCGACCGCGATACATCCATCGCCGTGTTCCCACCGCCGATGACGGCCACGCGGGTCTCGGCGCCGCGCACCAGCACCCGCCGCAACTCCTGCGCCCAGCGCGGGTCATCCACCTGGTGCGACAGGTTCAGCATCTTGAGCAGCCGCGCGCCATGAACGACGCCCTCCAAGTGCTCGCCGGGGATGCCCAATTCGGTGCTGCGGTGCGCGCCCACGCCGATGAAGACTGCCTCATACCCCTGCGCGAACAGCGCGTCAAGCCCCCCGTCCTGCATCCGTATAGGCGTGTTCAAGCGGATTTCCACGCCCAGCGCCTCAACGGCCTCTATCTCCATGCGCAGGATGTCTTTGGGCAAGCGGTACGGCGGAATGCCCACGGCCAACATCCCGCCCGCCACGGGCAGCGCCTCAAAGACGGTAACCCGATACCCCATGAGCGCCAATTCCGCCGCAACCGTCAGCCCGGCAGGCCCGGAGCCGATGACCGCCACCTTGCGCCCCGCGCCCACCTGGGGCGTTCGCTCCTTGCGCCCGGCCAGCGACGGACGGCGCGCCGCGCCCAGTTCGTAGTCCGCCACGAACCGCTTCAGCGCGCGGGTGGACACCGCCTTGTCCACCTCGTTGCGGCGGCAATTCGCCTCGCAGGGGTGATCGCACACGCGCCCGCAGACGGCGGGGAACGGAATCGCCTCCCGTATCAGTTCCAGCGCCTCGTCAAATCGCCGCTGGGCGATAAGCGCCACGTATCCTTGCACGTGGATGCCCCCCGGACACGTGTCGGAGCAGGGGGGCCTCCCAATGCGCTCAATGGCGTACACATCCGGAACAGCGTGGGCCGGCCGCCAGATGGCCCGCCGCGTCCCATCCCCCACGGCCACAGGGCAAACCTTCTCGCATTCCCCGCAGCCGGTGCACCGTTCAAGGTCCACAAATCGGCTTCGCACGCGGACCAGGGCCTTGTACGCCGCGCCCTCCTTGCTCAGCGCCGCCACCGATGCCGGCGCGAGAAAGCGGATGTTGGGATGGCGCGACACCTGCAGCAGCCACGCCCGCGCCTCCAGATCACCCTCCGGCACCGCGAACCACGGGCTTGCGCTGACCAGATGAACCTGCGCGCCCGCCTCGGCCAAATCCCACGCGGCCTGTGCTCCTGCCGGCGTCCCGCCGATAATCAGGAAGCCGTCCATCACGCGCCCTCTCCCACCAATCGCCGGCCATAGTCCAGGCCCGCCTGAAACGCCTTCCGGTTGAGTTCCTCCGTGCCCTTCGGCACCGATTCGCTCACGGCGCGGCGCATGGAATCCTCGGAGACGATGCCCACTACCGCCGTGAGGAACCCCAGCATCACGATGTTGGCGACCATCTTGCGGCCTACCTCGGCCTCGGCGATGCGCGTCGCCGGAATGGCGTACACCCTCACCCCGTCCGGCAGCGGGCCTAGCACCACCAAGTCCTCGTCCACTAGCAGCAGATTCCCCTCGTGCAGCGAGGGCGCGTATTTGTTATACGCCTCCTGCGACATGATGACGACGATGGACGGGTCAATGAGGTGCGGGTACTGCACGGGCGCGTCGGACAGCACCACCTGCGCGGCGCAGGCCCCCCCGCGAGACTCCGGGCCGTAACTCTGCGTAAACGTGGCGTATTTCCCGTCGTAGAGGGCCGCCGCCTTGCCCAGGATGTACCCGGCCAGGATGATGCCTTGCCCCCCGAATCCCGTAAGCCGTATCTCCGTCCGCGACATGGCGCCCTCCATCCGTTGGCACTACAGCCTACTGCGTATCGCCCCAGACGGGCTTCTCAATGTCCACAAACTTGCCCACGATGATGTCGCCGCCCAGTTCAATGTCCACATCGCGCGGGTCGGCGCCGTGGACAATGCGGCTGCGCTCGCGGTAGTAGCGCAGATGCTCCAGCCCTTCGCGCAGTTTATTCATCCGCCCGTACAGCGTCGGGCACGGCGAGATGACCTCCACAAAACTGAACCCCCGCTTCTTGAGCGCCTCGCCGATGGCCTTCTCCAACCGCCGCACGTGCAGCACCGTCCACCGCGCCACATACACGGCCCCACTCCCCGCCGCCAGGTAGGGCAGGTTGAAGGGATGTTCCTGATTCCCCCGCGGCGACGTGGACGTGCGGGCGTGCAGGGGGGTCGTGGGGGCCAACTGCCCGCCGGTCATCCCGTAGTTGAAGTTGTTGACGCAGATGACCGTCATATCCACGTTGCGCCGCGCGGCATGGATGAGATGATTGCCGCCGATGCCGGCCAAATCCCCGTCCCCGCTGAACACCACGACCTTCAACTCTGGATTGCCCAGTTTCAGCCCCGTCGCAAACGGGATCGCCCGCCCGTGCGTGGTGTGGAACGAGTCCAGCCGCACGTAGCCGGCCACCCGCCCGGTGCACCCGATGCCCGACACCACAACCACCTTGTCCAGGTCCAGCCCCGACTTTACCAGCGCGCTGACGAAGCAAGTGAGGGCCGTCCCCAACCCGCACCCCGGGCACCAGATGTGCGGCAAACGGTCCTGCCGAAGCACCGCGTCCATCGGGTGCGATTCCGCCATCTCCAATTCCTGCGGCACCGTCTCAATCATCTACACCTCCCCGCTACCGGCCCGCGGCCTGGCGTATGAGCGACAGGATGTCGTGGGGGTCGTGCAATCCTCCGCCCGCATGCCCCGCCAGGTAGACGCTAGCCTTTCCCGCCGCGCACCGCTCTACCTCATACACCATCTGCCCCAGGTTGATCTCCACTACCACGAACGCCCGCACCCGATCTGCGAGGGCGCGGATGTGTTCCTCGGGGAAGGGCCACAGCGTGATGAGGCGCAGCATCCCCACCTTGATGCCTTCCTGCCGCGCCTGCTCTATGGGCCAGTGCGACGTGCGCGCCGAGATGCCGTAGGTAACGACCACCACCTCGGCGTCCTCCACCCCTTGCGCCTCCACGTCAATCATCCGATGGCGATTGCGGCGAATCTTCTCCACCAGCCGCCTGACCATGCGCTGCTGCGTGGCCTCATCCACCATCGGATAGCCGCGCTCGTCATGCGTCAAGCCCGTGATGTGAATCCGATACCCTTCGCCGGCGTTCACCATCGCGGGCACCAGATCATCCCCGACCTCAAAGGGCTTGTATGCCTCCGGCCCGACCGAGGGCTTGCGGCGCGGGTAGATGGGAATCTGCTCCGCCGGCGGGATGACGACCTTCTCCGTCATGTGCCCCACTTCGGCGTCGGTCATCACCAGCACCGGCGTGCGGAACTCCTCGGCCAGGTTGAAGGCTCGGATGGTGAGGTCAAACAACTCCTGCGGCGAACTGGGGCACAGCGCGATGATCTCATAGCACCCGTGGGAGCCCCATCGCGCCTGCATGACATCACCCTGACCCACCAACGTGGGCAGGCCCGTGGACGGCCCACCGCGCTGCACGTTCACGAGCACGCACGGCGTCTCCGCCATGATGCCCAGGCCCAGGTTCTCCATCATCAGGCTGAAGCCCGGGCCGGAGGTGGCCGTCATGGCCCGCTGCCCTGCCCAGGATGCGCCCAGCACCGCGTTCATAGAGGCCAGTTCGTCCTCCATCTGGATGTAGACGCCGCCGACCTCGGGCATGCGGGCCGCCATCCGCTCCGCGATCTCCGTCGCCGGCGTGATGGGGTATCCGGCGAAGAAACGGCACCCCGCCGCGATGGCTGCCTCGGCGCAGGCGTCGTCGCCACTCATGAAGTATTCGCCGCACAACAACCGAGGCTCGGTCTTGGACTCGCTCCTGGACTCGCTCATGGGGCCACCTCCGCCACTTCGCTCACGTGGATGGCGAATTCGGGGCACAGCATCTCGCAGAGGCCGCAGGCCACGCATTGTTCGGGGCGAAGGGCATAGGGGGGATGGTAGCCCTTCTGATTGAAGGTGTCCGAAATCGCAAGCACGTCTCGCGGGCAGAACTCCACGCAGAACCCGCACCCCTTGCACCGCTCCACGAGAACGGAGATTCGGCCGCGTGGCACCACCACCTTATCGGCATCCAGAGGACGACGCCAGAACTTCACGCTGCCCCTCCTATCGTCTTTCGTGAAAACGTAGGCGCTCCATTGCAAGCCCCGAGCGAATGGAGCGCCCTAGGTACCAGCCAGCGTTCCACACCCCGCCCAAGCGCCATCGCTCATGCGCGTGCGGCTTCCATGCAAGAATCAGTATACCGACAGCCGTCGGAATGTCAAGGCGGTTACGCCGTCTCCGCCACCAAGTCCGCCACCTCCACGGGATGACGCGCAATGCGCACCCCGGCCTCCCGCAGCGCGGCGATCTTCTCGGCCGCCGTGCCCGTGCCTCCGGAGATAATCGCCCCCGCGTGGCCCATCCGCTTCCCAGGCGGCGCCGTCTGCCCGGCGATGAACGCAGTTACCGGCTTGGTCATGTGGGTGGCGATGTACTCGGCTGCCCGCTCCTCGTCCGTGCCGCCGATCTCGCCGATGAGCACCACCTGCTCCGTCAGCGGGTCGTCCTGGAACAGTTTCAGCGCATCAATGAACGTTGTCCCGATAATCGGGTCGCCGCCGATGCCAATGCACGTGGACTGCCCGATGCCCTTCTGGGTGAGCGCGTACACGACCTCGTAGGTCAGCGTCCCGCTGCGGGAGACCACGCCCACCTTCCCGGGCATGTGGATGTGCCCGGGCATGATGCCCACCTTCGCCTCGCCGGGCGTGATGACGCCGGGGCAGTTGGGGCCGATGAGCCGCGTGGAGGTATGCTTCAGGTACTCGCACACCTTCACCATGTCCAGCACCGGAATGCCCTCGGTGATGCACACCACCAGTTCAATCCCCGCGTCTGCCGCCTCCAGGATAGCATCGGGCGCGAAACGGGCCGGCACGTAGATGACCGACGTATTGGCGCCCGTCGCGTTGACCGCCTCCTTCACCGTGTCAAACACCGGCACGCCAGCGGCCCATTCGCCCCCCTTCCCCGGAGACGTCCCGCCCACAACCTTCGTGCCGTAGGCGATCATCTGAAGCGTATGGAACTCCCCTTCGCGGCCCGTGATCCCCTGCACCAGCAGGCGCGTCTGCTTGTTCACCAAAACGCTCATCGCATTCCTCTCTTTATGTAAACGTCAGGATTCCGGCCCAATAGCGCGGCGAATCCGCTCGGCTGCGTGCTGCAAGTCGCGGTCGCCGGCTGTGTACTCGCGCCGCAGGGCGATGCAGCGATCCCCCGCCCACCGCGGCAGGACATGCATGTGAAAGTGAAAGACGGTCTGCCCCGCCGCCGGCCCGTTGCTCTGGAAGATGTTGACGCCATCGCACCCGAAGGCGGCCTTCACCGCCCGCGCCACCTTCACCGCCGTGCGCATGGCCGCTACTGCATCCTCCGCATCAATGTCAAACACATCGGTTGCGTGCCGCTTGGGCACCACCAGCGTGTGCCCCTCGTGAATCGGCGCGATGTCCATGAATGCCACCGTCGCCTCATCCTCGTACACGATGTGGGCCGGAGCCCGCTTCGCGATGATCTCGCAGAACACGCAGCCCATGCCGTCCCTCCTGGCTACGCCTCGCCGCGCGCCGCCCCCACGGCCAACTGCGCCGCCTCCACCAGCGACGTCGTGGCGCGCATGTTGGCGTTGGCCAGCAGCCGCCGCCCTTCCTCCTCGTTGGTACCGACCAGCCGCACCACCATCGGGACCTTCGGCTTGACTTCCTCCAGCGCCGTCAGGATGCCCTTGGCCACCTCGTCGCAGCGCGTGATTCCGCCGAAGATGTTGAACAGCACCGACTTCACGTTCGGGTCCGAGAGAATCATCCGCAGAGCCGCCGCCACCTTATCGGCCTTCGCCCCGCCGCCGATGTCCAGGAAGTTGGCCGGCGCGCCCCCGAACAGTTTGATGACGTCCATAGAGGCCATGGCCAGCCCCGCGCCATTGACCATGCACCCCACGTTCCCGTCCAATTTCACGTAACTCAGCCCGTACTTGCGCGCCTCGGTCTCGGCGGGCGCTTCCTCATCCAGGTCGCGCATCTCGGCCAGATCCGGATGGCGGAACAGCCCATTGTCATCCAGCACGATCTTGCCATCCACCGCCAGCAACTTGTGCTCATCGGTAACCACCAGCGGGTTGATCTCCGCCAGCGAGGCGTCGGTGCTGACAAACGCCTGGTACAGCCCTTGGGCAATGGCAGCGAACGCGCCGACCAAGTCCTTGTCCAGGCCGATGCCAAAGGCAATCTCGCGGGCCTGGAACGGCTGAAGCCCCAAGAAAGGATTGATGCCCACCTTATAAATCTTCTCCGGCGACACGCGCGCCACTTCCTCAATCTCCACGCCGCCCTCTGCCGAAGCCATCATGACGGCGCGCTTGCTGGCGCGGTCCACCACAACGCCGAGGTAAATCTCCTTCTGAATCCTCGCGGCCTCGTCCACCAGGACCTTCTTGACTTTCAGGCCCTTGATGTCCATGCCCAGAATCTGGCCGGCGATGCGCTCCGCCTCTGCGGGATCGTGGGCCAGTTTGATGCCCCCCGCCTTGCCCCGCCCGCCGACGAGCACCTGCGACTTGATCACCACCGGCTTGCCCAGCCGGGCCGCAATGGCCCCCGCCTCCACGGGCGTCGTGGCCACATCCCCCTGCGGGATGGGGATGCCATGGCGCGCAAAGATGCGCTTGGATTGGAACTCATGCAGTTTCACAACAACCTCCTCTACCACGAATCAGGCTACAATCGGGGCCGGCCATGCCGCTGATCATGCCCAGGCGCGGCTTGCCGAAGTTACGGCCCCAACGGCGCGAAGACCATGATCCGATGATTCCCAGAATCCGCCACGA
>JBBIHX010000012.1:0-21179 GCA_037446815.1 Caldilineae bacterium
CCGCCACTCGGTTCCAAAGCCTCTTGCTAACCGTCATTGCGAGGGCGCGAGCGGGAATACCACACCTAGCGCGGCGGCCTTAGCCCCGCGCGACCATCCCTCCCCAACTGTCATTCTGAGCCGCGAAGCGGCGAAGAATCTCGCGCCATCGGGCCGCCACTCGGTTCCATCATGTGTTGGTGGAACCGTAGGAGCACTCTCCTCGTGTGTCATTGCGAGCGAAGCGAAGCAATCCCACGCCCCGGGGATTGCTTCGGGCACTGCGTGCCCTCGCAATGACAGCCACCAACAGACTCTGGAACCGAATCCTCCCCGCGAGTCGGTTTTGCCATTCGCCCCGCGCCCGCTATAATGGGCGCAAAACTGCGGGGGCAGAACGTACAACGCATGAAGCGCATTGTCCTCTGGCTGCTAATCGGCGTCGCCGCGGGGTTTCTCGCGCTGTGCGCGGCCATCAACCTGTACGGCCTGTGGGACCAGGCCGCGCCCGCCGACGCCATCGTAACCCTGGGCGCGCGCGTCCTTGCCGACGGCTCGCCCGGCCCCGACCTCACCAGCCGCACCACCCACGGCGCCGCCCTGTTCCGCGCCGGCCTGGCCCCCTACCTCATCTGCACCGGTGGGTTCCCAGGCGACCGCTCATCGGCTGCCGCCGTCGCCCGCAACCTCGCCGTGCAACTTGGCGTGCCGGCCGAGCGCATCCTCCTCGCCGAGGATTCCATGTCCACGCAAGAGGACGCCGAGCAGGTGGCCCGCATCATGCGCGAACGGCAGTGGACATCGGCCATCGTCGTCAGCCACCCGCTCCACCTGCTCCGAGCCCGCATCCTGTTCCAGCGCGAGGGCATCCACGTTCTCACCAGCCCCACGCCCCTGGCCCCGGGCGAAACGTCGCTGGAGACACGTGCGTACTACACCGTGCGAGAGGCCCTCGGCGTCATCGCCGCGCTCCTGCCGAAGGACTGGACCGGGCTGCTCCCCGGCGCGTCCACGCGCGTGCACGCCCGCGCCGGCGACCTGCCCTCTCGGGCCGAGACTGCACCAGAGACTGCACCATGAGCGACTGGCGTTCCATCCAGACGTTGCGAAGGCTCCTTGCCCAGGAAACCGGCTTCATCTCCAAAGACTGGGGCGGGCGCATCCCCATTGCCATGGCGTATCCCAACACCTACTACGTGGGCATGTCGGCGCTGGGATTTCAGACGCTGTACCGCTTGCTGAATGCCCACGGGGCGCTGGTGGCCGAGCGAGTTTTCTGGGACGAGAAGGCCGCAGGTCCTACCCTGTCCCTGGAATCCCAACGGCCCATGAGCGACTTCGCCTTTGTCGCGTTCTCGGTTACCTACGAACTGGACTATTTCCACGTCGCCCTGATGCTCAAGCAGGCGGGGCTGCCGCCTCGCGCCGACGAACGCGGCGAGGACGATCCCATCATCCTCATGGGCGGGCCTGCGGTGATGGCCAATCCGCTGCCCCTGGCCCCTCTGGCCGACGCCATCTACATCGGCGAGGTGGAGCCCGCGCTGGAGGCGCTGGCCGCCGCCCTGGAGTCCCGCGTGGAGCGCACCCGCGACGAGACGCTCCGGGCGTTGAGCGCCATCCCGGGCTTCTACGTGCCCGCCCATCCGCGCCTGCCGGTGGCGCGCCGGTGGCTGCGCGACGTGGACGCCTTCCCGACCCACTCGTCCGTCCTCACGCGCCGCACCGAGTTCGGCGACATGTTCCTCATAGAGATCGCGCGTGGGTGCGGTCGCGGCTGTCGGTTTTGCCTTGCCGGTTATGTCTACCGCCCCATGCGCGAACGCAGCCTGGAGACCATCCTCGCCCAGGCGCGCGCGGGCCTGGCCCATCGCCGCAAGATCGGCCTGGTCAGCGCCGCCGTGTCCGACTACTCTCGGCGCGACGAACTGGTGGCCCGCCTGCGCGAGATGGGTGCGCGAATCTCGGTCTCATCCCTTCGCGCCGACTCCCTGTCCCCCGCCCTGCTCCAAGCCCTGGCCGACAGCGGCACGCGCACCCTGACCTTTGCCCCTGAGGCCGGCTCCGACCGATTGCGCCGCGTCATCAACAAGAACATCTCCGAAGAGCAGATTCTGGCCGCAGCGGCCCTGGCGGCCCAGGCCCGTTTCCCCGAACTCAAACTCTACTTCATGTTCGGGCTTCCAACGGAAACAGAGCACGACATAGAGGAACTCTGCCGACTGAGCCAGGCCGTGGCCCGAGCCTTCGGCGGCAGGGTAACCGTCAACCTCTCGCCGTTCGTGCCCAAGGCCCACACCCCCTTCGCGCGCGCCCCGATGCTGGCCGCCGACGAATTGGAACAGAGGCTTGCCGTCGTGCGGGCGCGCCTTCGGCCGACAGGCATCTCCGTCAAGGCCGACAGCGTGGCGTGGGCGCGGGTTCAGGGCGTGCTGGCGCGCGGGGGCACAGAACTCGCCGATGTCATCGGGGGGATGGAGAGCGTTTCGCTGACCGCGTGGCGTGCGGCGCTGGCGGCGCGCGGCCTGTCCGAGGAGGCGTACCTGGGGCCTGTGGCGCCGTCCAGTCCCATGCCGTGGGAGGGCATCATCGCGTCCGGCGTTACCGACGCGTACCTCGCCCGCGAGCAGCGCGCCGCCGAGCAAGGCCGCGCCACTGCGGGTTGTCCGCCCTCCGGCTGCACCCGTTGCGGCGTCTGCCCGTAAGGCGCGGCCCTTACCGCGCGGCGTGGCCCAGCGACCGCATCAGCGCCTCCAAATCGCCCACGGTCGGGTCTATGAGGTGCGGCTTGCCGGTCGCCCTGATGGCGCTGGCCACATCCTTTAGCCCGTTGCCCGTTACCAGCACCACGATCTTCTCATCGGGGTTGACGCGGCCTTCCGCCAGCATCTTCCGCAGGCCCGCGAACGCCGCGACCCCCGCAGGCTCCCCGAAGACCGCCGCGCCTCGCGCCAGGACGCGCATGGCGTCCAGAATCTCATCGTCGCTGACGGTGATATACTCGCCGCCCGTCTCGCGCACGGCCCGCAGCGCCTTGATGCGATCGCGGGGGATGCCCACCGAGATGCTATCGGCCAGCGTGGTGGGCACAATGGGCGTAATCTCCTCGGTGCCCGCCTTCCACGCGTTGTACAGCACCGCCGAGCCTTCCGCCTGCACGCCCATCAGTTTGGGCATGTGGTCAATCCAGCCCAGCGCGACCAGGTCCTTCAGCCCCTTCCACAGGCCGCCGATGATGCACCCATCGCCCACCGACACGAAGATGCGGTCGGGCGCTTGCCACCCCAACTGCTCGCAGATTTCCAGGCTCGCGGTCTTCTTCCCTTCCGAAAGGTAGGGGTTGTACGCCGTGTTGCGGCTGTACCACCCGTACCGAGCCGACGCCTCCAGGCAGAGGTCAAACGCCTGATCATACGTTCCGCGCACCATGATGACATTGGCGCCGAAGATGAGGAGTTGGGCGATCTTGGCCTGGGGCGCGGTCTCGGGCACGAAGATGTAGGTCGTCATGCCGACGCTCGCGGCGATGCCCGCCAGGGACGAGGCCGCGTTTCCCGTGGACGCCGCCGTCATGATGGGCCGGCCCAATTCGCGTGCGCGGGCCACGCCCACGGCGCTGGCGCGATCCTTGAACGAGGCCGTCGGGTTCCGCCCGTCGTCTTTGATCCACAGGTCGCGCAGCCCTAGTTGCTCGCGCAGCCGTTGCGCCGGATACAGCGGCGTCCACCCCACGGGCAGCGGCGGGATGGCCGCCGTGTCGGCGACGGGCAGGAGCGGAAGGTAGCGCCAGATGGAGGGCGTGAGGTCCTGGGCCAGCGCCTCGCGGGACCACCGCGCGCAGATGTAGGCGTAATCGTACACCACGTCCAGAATCCCCTCGTTGCCGTGGCGCGGGCAGACGTAGGGGTGCTCATCCATGGAATATTCTGCGCCGCACAGGACGCACTTCATGCCAAGCACGTTCTTGTGAAGTAGGGCCACGGTATCCTCCCGCAGAGGTCTCTCATACCCAAGGTAGGCAAACCTAACACGCCCTCCGCGCCGACGGCGAAGCGCGTGTCGTTGCGACGGCCTTGCGATGGGGCTTGAGAGAACAGCCCTCGGGAGCCCCGGTGAACTCCCGAGACTGTCTCAGCCATTACAGGGTCTATCGGCCCGTTCGGTGTTTCTCAAAGCACTCGCGGCAATAGACGGGGCGGTCGCCGCGAGGTTCAAAGGGAACTTCGGTCTGTGCGCCGCAGTCCGCGCAGACGACGGAGTACATGCGGCGTGGTCTGGGGTTGTCCGAGCCGCCCGGCCGAGGGTTGCCGCGGCGGGACGCGCGACACTCGGGGCAGCGGGTCGGATCGTGGGTAAAGCCCTTCTCTCGGAAGAACTCCTGTTCCCCGGCTGAGAACACGAATTCTTTGCCGCAGTCACGGCAGATCAATGTTTTGTCGGCGAATGCCATCCAGGTCCTCCTAACTGAATAGTGGTTCGTGGTGTTGGTGGGTCATCCGCTGGAACTCTTACGCAGCCAGCACCGGGGACTGGGAGTGCCTCAGAGAGCCGTGCCAGACCACAACAGCCACAGAAAACCGAAACCGGACAGCAAGCCATAGCCGTGGCCGCTGTCCGGTCGTCCCTTGCCGATCGCCTTTGCCCATCGCGGAAGCCGCGCGGGCGAGAAACGGGTTACCATACGGAAAATCTAGACCTAGCCATCCTCAGCGATGGAGCCCCAGGCTCCGAGCGTACATCCACGGATACTATACCATGCTTTTGCAAATATGTCAAGCCCTTTTTGTTGTAGCCGTACCGGCCGAGAAGCCGCGCGAGGTCCGCGCCGCTCACATCTCTGGGCAGCCTCATGCCACCATGACCTCTTCACGCACCACATGCATGCGGATGAGATCGGGCAAGTCGTCTTCGTCAAAGTGGCATTTCACGGCATCCCGGATCGCCGCCTTCAATTCGTCCCAGGTATCGGCTTCTGTAAAGATTGAGTGTCCCAGCGCCCGAGCCGTGTAACCGCCTTCCGGCGCTTCTTCAATGAGGAGAATTACTTCTTTCGCCACGTTCCCTTGTCCCTCCACGTGCAAGGCCCGTGCACGCCAACCCATGCCGGCCTGCAAGGACTGCCTCTCGGTGTCCTGCGCCTGCTTCCTGACTCTACAAGACATTCTACCACATCTGCGAGACGCGTCAACAACCGTCCGGGCTGCCGACCATGGCGCCGACGGAGCGACGCGCGGCGCGCCTGGGAAGCGGCGTCGCTTTCGGCCCCGCGCGACCCGCCGCGATTGTCGTTCTGATCGGTGCAGCGCGAAGAATCTCGCCCTCTGTTCGCGCAATCCGTGTTATCCGTGGATACAACCCCGGAGGTTGCCTCGCACCAATGGCAGTCCCGGCGAGCGCCGCGCAAACAAACAAGAGGGGCTACCGCACGGGCGGCAGCCCCTCCATCGCCTTGTATATGGGACTACGCTACGCTTACTCCACGCTCTCCATCTTGATGTGCCGCCGACTGATGAGGAACGCCCCGATGGTGGCCACTGCGCTCAGCCCGATGACGACGGCCTCTGCGGGCTGCAGGATGTTCTTCCACGCGCGGGCCAGGGTGGGCGTCGCAACGCTCATCGGCAGCGCGTAGCGGCCCGGCTCGTCCAACAGGATGCTCAGCCGATTCAGCCCTCCCGCCTGGGTCTCCCCGTAGAGCGCCGCCCGGTCAAATCCGCGCCCCTTCAGGAACGAGACCCGCTGCTTCGCCTTGTCCAGCAGTTCGTCGCGGCGGCCCCATACCAGAGCCCCCACCGGGCACGTGGTGGCGCAGAACGGCCCGCCGATGCCGGCGTAGATGCGATCTTGGCAGAAGGTGCACTTGGCCGCCTTGGCCTCGCCGGTGAGCGCATTCGCCACCCGAAGGTGCGGCACGCCATACGGGCAGAACTGCGTGCAGTAGCCGCACCCGATGCACTTCGCCTCATCGTAGCCGGTGAACCCCCTGGGGTCCTTGTACAGCGCCCCCGAGGGGCACACCGTTACGCACGCGGCATCGGTGCAGTGCATGCACTGGTAGTTGACGAAATGCCAGTCGGTATTGCTTCGCTTGCTCAGTTTGATGAGCGTCCAGGTATCCGCCGACAGGCTCCGGGGCGTGTCGTACAGTTTCGCCGCGCCGACCGCCTCCACGGGCAGCCGCGCCGCCGTCTGGGTATCCGCGGGCAGTTTGTTCCATCGCTTGCAGGCCATCTGGCAAGCGCGGCAGCCCACGCACTTGGACGCATCAAACAGGATGGCGAGCGGCGCATCCGCCGGCGCGGCCTGCGCCAGGCCCGTCGGCCGTATCGCCCCGGCAGCCAGCAGAAGCCCCGAGAGTTTCAGGAAGTCTCTGCGGTTGATGTCCATAGGCTCTTACCTACCTTCCTCACGTCCGACCGTCGCAAGGGGTTCTCGGGCCTGGGCATTGTGCCGTTCCGCGCGGGGGCGGATTCCCCACCGCGACAATTCGGCCAGCACCCGACCCACCAGCGCGCCCATCTGCGCGGCGATAGATGGCGACAACTCCAGGCCGGTGTCAATGACCTCAGGCTCCACGCCCACAAGCACCAGTTCCCGCGGGAACGTGCCGCGCAGGCGAGTCGCCGCCAGCAGGTCCGCCAGGCCCATCTGGTGGGGCGAGATTTTGATGCCCAAGCAGGCGGGCACCTCATCTCCGCTCAGGCGAACGAGGGCCCCAGGCGGGTTGCCCATCGCCACAGCGTCCACGATGAGCACGCGGTCCGCCTCTTCCATGTAGTGCAACAGGTCCAGCCCAAGGGTTCCCCCGTCCAAGACCTGCACGTCGTCTGGGAACTCAAACCGTTCCGCCAGACGCTGCACGACCCGAACGCCCACGCCCTCATCGCGCAGCAGGATATTGCCCAGGCCGAGTACCAACGTCTTCCCCACGGGCTACATGCTTCCGTCAATGCGGATGCGCGTGAGTTCGCGCCCGCGGGCGTCCACCACATGCACCGCGCACGCCATGCAAGGGTCAAACGAATGAATCGTGCGCAGAATCTCAACGGGCTGCTCCGGGTCCGTTACCGGCGTGCCGATGAGCGCGGCCTCGTAGGCACCCGGCTGGCCTTTGGCATCCCTGGGCGACGCGTTCCATGTGGAAGGCACAACACACTGATAGTTGGCGATCTTGCCGTCCACAATGTGCACCCAGTGCCCCAGCGCGCCGCGCGGAGCCTCGTGGAAACCCCACCCTTTGGCCTCTTTGGGCCATGTGGCGGGATCCCACTTCTCGCCGTTGTGCACCTTGAGGTCCCCATCCGCCATGCGGGTGGCCAGTTCGTCCAGCCAGGAGATGAGTTTTCCCGCGACGACGGCGGTCTCAATACCTCGGGCCGCGGTGCGCCCCAGCGTGGAGAACAGCGCCTCCGCGCCGACGCCGAGTTTGGCGAGCACGGCGTCCACCAGCGTCTTGACCTCGGGCCGGCCCGCCACATAGGCCACCAGCACCCGCGCCAGTGGGCCCACTTCCATCGCCTTGTCGTCGTACCGCGGAGCCTTGAGCCACGAGTACTTGCCGTCCGTCTGCAAGAATTCGTAGGGCGGCCTTGGCCCCGTGTAGTTCGGCTGCGTCTCCCCGTCCCACGGGTGCTTGGACACCCCATCGCCCGCCCCGTACCGATACCATGAATGCGCCACGTACTCGGCGATCTTGGTGTGGTCCAGGGGGTGCAGGGTGCTCAAATCGCGGTTGAGGATGACCCCCGACGGGAACAGCATCGTGCCTGCCGCGTCAGGGAACTCGCCGTAGGCCAGGAAATTGCCCAAGCCCTCACCCAGCCCGGCCCACTCCTTATAGAACGAGGCCACGGCGAGCAGGTCGGGGATGTACACCTGGTCCACGAACTGCTTGGCCTTGACGAATAGCCTGCGGATCAGGGCCAGTTTGTCGGCGTTGATGGCCGTCTCGCTGTCTGGATCCAGCGTGATGGACATGCCGCCCACCAGGTAGGTCTGCGGGTGGGGGTTCTTGCTGCCCAGAATCGCGTGGACGCGGATGACATCCCGCTGCCAGTCCAGCGCCTCCAGGTAGTGGGCCACGGCCATCAGGTTGGCCTCCGGCGGGAGTTTGTACGCCGGATGACCCCAGTAGCCGTTGGCAAACGGCCCCAACTGGCCACTCTGCACGAAGGCGGTGAGTTTGTCCTTGACGGCCTTGAAGTAGTCGGCGCTAGAGTTGGGCCAATCGGAGATGGATTGGGCCAGTTGGGAGGTCGCCACGGGGTCTGCGCGCAGGGCGCCGGTTACATCCACCCAGTCCAGGGCGTGCAAGTGGTAGAAATGAATCACATGGTCTTGAACATACTGAATCCCCGCGATGAGGTTGCGGAGGATGCGGGCGTTATCGGGAATCCGAATTCCCAGGGCGTCTTCTACGCTTCGCACGGAAGCGACGGCATGCACCGTTGTTCAGACGCCTCATATGCGCTGGGCCATGAGCCAGGCTTCGCGGGGATCGCGGCCCTTTTGGATGATTTCCAGCCCGCGGAACATGGTGCTGGAACTCCAGGCCTCGGCCACGCGCCCGTTCTCCACCTTGGCCTCAATGCGCAGATGCCCTTCAATCCGGGTAACGGGGTCAATCGCGATTCGCTCGGCCACTTTTACTCCTCCTCTTTCTCCTTGCTGAGACGACTGGCCGCCACCGCGCCCGCGGCGCCGACTACCAGGCCGGCAGCAGCGCCGATGGCCCCTGCAGCCGCGGGAGAAAGCCCTCCGGCAGCAGCCTCCACCTCGGGGTACGCGCTCGGTGGGGTCAACTGGTGGATGGGCACCGGCTCATAAGCAGGGCTTTCCCAGAAGTTCGGGGCGGCGCAAGCGATGCATCCGTGCCCCGCGCCGACGGGCCAACTGGTGCCTTCGTTCCAGCGGAGCGTAGGGCAGTTGTGGAATGCCACCGGCCCCTTGCACCCCATCTTGTACAAGCACCATCCCTTGCGATGGCCTTCATCTCCCCATGCCTGCACGAACTCTCCGGCGTCAAAGTGCCCGCGCCGCTCGCAGTTGTCGTGAATCCGCCGCCCGTAGGCAAACAGGGGCCGGCCCAGGTCATCCACCGCCGGCAGGCTCCCAAAGGTCAGGAAATGCACCACCGTTGCGGTCAGGTTGTCCACGTTGAACGGGCAGCCCGGCAGGTTCACGATGGGGACGCCCGAGATCACGTCTTTCACGCCCTTCGCGCCGGTGGGGTTAGGTGTTGTCGCGGGCCAGCCCCCGTAGAAGGCGCAGGCGCCCACCGTGATAACGGCGGCCGAATGCCCCGCCACTTCCTTGAGAATATCCAGAGCCGTGCGCCCGCCGATGCAACAATAGATGCCGTCATCTGCCGTCGGTATGGAGCCTTCAACGACCGTGAGGTACCCGCCCTCGGCGACCGTGTCCGCCAAGGATTTCTCGGCGCGCTTGCCGGAAGGGGCCATAATCGTCTCGTGGTAGTTGAGGGACAGGGTATCCAGCACCAGTTCTGCGACGGTGGGCCTGTTGGCGCGGAGCAGCGATTCGGTGCATCCGGCGCAGTCCTGCATCTCCAGCCAGACCACCGCCGGGCGCTTGGCGGACTCCAGCGCCCGCGCGATCCTGGGCGTGAAACTCGCGGGCAGGGCCAGCGTCCCCGCCATAATCGCGCAGAACTTCAGGAACTCCCGGCGGGATACCCCGTGCTGAGTGAGAGCGGTTTTCAAGGGGCCTTTCTGGTGTCTCTCCATGTGCGTGTCTCCTCCCTGATGAATCCGCAGGCCAGCGGCGCAGCGAGGTTGGGCTGACGCTGGCCGAACGCTTTCCCGATATCAAGGCTTGACCGCGGTGGGCATCCCCCCTTCCGTATTCAAGACTGCCGGTGGCTATGTACAACACTGCGCTGTGGGTTCGCAATTCATAACGATGATGCGCTGTTCGGGACGGAATGCTATCGCAATTATAGCATGCTATACGATAAATGTCAATAGGTGGTGTATATTGTTCTGAAAATCGCAAACGTCGACTTTTTTGCAAGTTGTGATTCGCGAGGCATTAGCGAGGCGCTGCAAAGCAAGGAACCCCTCACCCAGCGGCGAGAGGCTCCTCACACGCATCAAGCCCAGGGCAGGCCGCCCCGTGCGTCAAGGTATCTCCCAGGTGCATCCCTCGGCGGCCAGAATCCAGTATCCCTTGCCGGGCTCCAGCAGCCGCAGGTCGTTGACGAAGTCGGGCGCGCCCGGCCTGTACCGCCGCCATGTGCCGCCCCACGCGCTCGCGTCGTAGGTCATCACCGCTACGATCTTGTCGGCGATGGGGGCCAGGGCGGTCTCTGGACTGCGCGGCTCCGTGGCGGGGAACCCCACCATGTTCCACCCCGCATACAGCGGAATCTGTGTCCCGCTGGGCGGCTGGCCCTGTACCCTCAGCGTTGTCGGCGCGATGACCTTCACCCACATCCCCATGCGCTCATCCACAAACGTCAGCGAGTTGGCTCCCGGCGGCATCAGCGGGCTGTACGATTTCCAGGTTCCCGCGCTCGCGTCCCAGTAGTACACGCTCACCAAGACATCCGATATGGGCCCGAACAGCACATCTGGGTTATTGGAACTGGGCACCACGGGCAGCGAGATGAGGTTCCACCCCTCGTGAAGGGGCACGCCGGGCGTCGTGGCCGTCCCCGTAGCGGTGGGGGTGGGCGTGGGCGTATCCGTCGGCGCGGGCGTAGGCGTCCACGTTGCCACGGGCGTGTCCGTCGGCGTGGGCGTCGCGGTCGGCGTCCGCGTCGCCGTGGCCGTGTCCGTCGGCGCGGGCGTGGCGGTCGGCGTCCACGTCGCCGTGGGCGTGTTCGTCGGCGCGGGCGTCGCGGTCGGCGTCGCGCTGGGGATAGGCGTCGGCGTGGGCGTCGGCGTCCACGTTGCCGTGGGCGTGTCCGTCGGCGTGGGCGTCTCGCTGGCCACCGAATACGCCACCTGCAACAGCGGCCGCTTGGACACGTCCGGATACTCCGCCGAGGCGAATCGGTACTCCACGGAGCCGCCCGTGGACGCGCCCCTCACCACCAGGCCGAAGTTCTCGCTCGGGTGCGTTACCCAATGCCGCACCGAATCGGAGACGTCCACCGTTACGGCGCTGTTGGCCGCGTCCATGTGGAACGTCGTGCCGGTGGCCGTGCGGTCGTAGGTGGTTCCGTTGCAGCCATCAACTTCCCACCGCTCGCCGGCCCGCGGCTGCTGCCATGTGGCCTCCGTAGCGACCCAGGGCCGTAGCACGCGGTACACCAGCCCGTCAAACATGTTGCCGTTGCTCTGGTACGTGGCGTACAGCGTGAGCGACGCGCTGATGACGTTGGCGCCCGACGGGATGGACGACACATCAAACCGCACCAGCCCCGCCATCACGTCGTAGGTGCGGACGCTGAAGTGCGTGAGGCCCGCGAAGTTGCTCGTGGGCTGCCACTGATCCATGTACGTGTCCACGCTCCCCGTGTAGCCATTGGCGCCGAAGCGGAACGTGGCCGTCTGCACGGGGCCGCCCGGCGTGGGCGTCGGCGGGACAGGCGTGGCACTCGCGGTATGGGTTGCCGTCGCCGACGGCGTGGGCGAAGGCGTCGCCGTGGGCTGCGGGGTGCCGGTGGGAGTGGGCGTCGCCGAGCCGGTGCGGGTCGCGGTTGGCGTCGGCGAGGCGGTGGGTGTCCGCGTGGGCGTCGCCGTCGGCCCGCCGGGCCAGTATTCTATGATGAGTTTCGGGCGGATAGAGGCGTTGGTATTCTCCGACGAGGCAAACGTGTAGCCCACCGAGTTGCCCCCCGCGTCCCGCAGCAATAGCCCCAAGTTGGTCGCGGGCACGGCTACCCAGTTCCGCACAATGTCGGTAACATCCAGGCTGACCCACACGTTCGTGATGCTGGGCGGCGGCTGCTGCATGTCCGTGGCCGTGGCCGAGCGGTCCTGATTGGGCGGCTCCGTGCTGTTGCAACCGGCCAGGCCCCAGAAGGTACTGCTGGTGGCGCGGTTCCACGTGGCGCCCGACTCCGTCCAAGAGCGCATGACCTGATATGGGCTGAAGTAGGCCGAGCCGGCATTGCTTCGCGCCGTGAGGTAGATTTCCAGCCGCGCCGAGCCTACCGACGCGCCCGCGGGCAGCGGCGACAGGTCAAACCGTAGCAGCGCCGAATGGATGTCCTGCCGCCCGTAGTCGTAGTTGCCGCCGCGAATGCTGAAGGTCGGCTCGTTCCCGTAGTTGGTATCCTTGGCCCACCAATCTATCAGCGTGTCGGTCGCGCCCGTATATCCATTCAGCCCCTGCTGGAGCGTGAGGACGGTAGGCGGCGTGGACGGCGTCGGCGTCGCCGTCGCCGTGGGGGCAGACGTCGGCGTGCGCGTCGGCGGCTGGCCCTCCAGGGTGTACTGGACAACGAGTTTCGGCCGCACGGCTCCGTCCTCGTAGTCGGCCCCCGCCAGGCTGTATTGCACCAGTTCGGCCATGGTGCACGTGGACTTCAGCACCAGGCCCTGGTTGTTCGCGGGGTCCAGCACCCATGCTTGCACCATGTCCGTTATGTCAAAGGTGTACCAGCGGTTGGTGTACTGGAGCCAAATCTCTTCGCCGCCGATGTTGGAGCGGTCGGTGCCGATGCCGTTGCAGCCGGGCGTGGCCCAGGGCGCGCTGCTGGTGGCGCGGTTCCAGGTGGCCTGCGAGTCCACCCACGGCCGCAGGACGGCATAGGGCCGGGCGCACATGTAGGCGCTGTTGCTCTGGCCTACCGTGTACACCTGGAGTTGCGCGTTCAGAATGGTGGCATTGCTCGGGATGCTGCTCACGTCAAAGCGCAGGAGCGATGCGATGATGTCCCCCGAGCGCACGATGAGGATCGTGTCCCAGTTGTAGTTGGAATCGTCGCTGTAGTCCGAGATGTACGTATCGCGCACGCCGCCGTAGCCATTCAGCCCCTGCTGGAAGGTAACGGTGGTGGTGGCGGGCGTGGGGCCGGGCGTGAACGTGGGCGTCTGCGTGGGTGTGGCGCTGGGCGTGCGGGTTGGCGGGGCCGGGGGGCCCGGGGTGAAGGTCGGCGGCCGCGGCGGTGTGTTGCTCGGGGTGGCAGGGACAGGCGTCGGCGTCGGGGTGGACGTCGGGCCGGCGCTCCCGCTCTTGGTAACGTCCACGAAGTGGATGTACTCGTCGCCGTCGCTGCGTCCGTCAAGGTAGAAGTCGCTCCCCCCGGCCAGGCTGTTGGCAAACCGCGCGTTGGGCAGGACGAAGGTCGCTTTCTTCCACGTGAGGCTGTTGGTCTTGTATACGCTGCCGCCGAGCCGCTCGCCCGACGTGGAGTCGTAGAACAGGTCCCAGCGGTCGGTCCCGCGGTCAAAGTACGTAACGGTAACCGTTACGGTCTGGTTGCCGTTGTACAGGTACCCATCGTCCACCTTGAAGAACATGTAGGGATTGCCGGAGGAAGCATCGGTGCGGCGGGTGATCCACGACTCCTTGCCCACCCACGAGCCGCCCAGGTTCACCCCCTGCTCCGTCTTGTTGGTGATGGCGCAACCGGAAGTGGTGGTGGGGAAGTTCAGCCCTGTGCGGTAGGTTACGACCACCGTCTTGCCGCCGGGCACCGAATCGTCCTGGTACAGCCAGAAACTGAAGTTGCCGCACTCCGGATACCACGAATAGCCCGACTCGCGCATGGCCACCCACACGCTGGGCGTGTCCTGCAACGTCCGCCCCAGGTATCGGTTGGCGAACTCCAGGATGGGGAAGTTGTAGTAGCGGATGTTGCCCTGGGCGTCCTGCAACAGCCACCCGCGCCAGTCCTGGGGCGAGTAGTCAAGGGTAAGCCAGGTGTTGTGGCGATGGAGGACGCCGAGCACGCCCCAGTAGGTCTCCTCTTCGGTCGGCGTCATGTACTGGTACGCCTCTTGTCCGGTGGGATACGTCAGGCTCCACTTGTGGATGGGGTCCACCGTCCCGCAACCCTCAAAGCCGGGCTTGTCGGGGATGTACTGCGAATCCGCGTCGGCCTGCATCGCGGCGTGGAAGTCGCCGATGCCGTAGGTGAGCGCCGCGTAATCGGTCCACTCCTTGCGCTCGCAGATGTGCTGGAAGCGCGGCGTGCCCGGAATCACCACGCGGGTCGTGTGGAAGGATTGGCCGTACATGTCCACAATCTGCTTGACGGTGCTGACCCACAGCGGCCCCGAAAGCCCGTTGTCGCGCATGCACTGATCGTAGGCCTCCACGCAAGGCTGTGTCTCGCCGTACACGCCCACGCCCATAATGACGAACTCCAGGCGCGGGTCGCCGTCAAAGCGCTGGCCGAGGGCGCGCACGAAGTTGCCGTACTTCTGCAAATAGGCCCAGTGCCAGTACTTGGGAATCTGCTCCGAGCCGCAGGTCAGGACCGCATCGGGGTAGCGGCTCTGGAACCACGAGGGGACCATCAGGCCGCCCGCCTGGCCTGCGTAGGTCTGCAAGTGCAGGGCAGCCGGCTTGCCTTTGGCCCACTGGGAGGCCAGGAAGTTCTCAATCAGGTCCCAGCGATATTGCCCCTCGCTCGGCTCCAGTTGCTTCCAACTGAAGGTCATATGCCCGCCGACGATGGGCCATTGAGCGGGGTCCAGGTTCGCGCTGTCGCGGGCCACGTACACGCCCGGCCGGGGCGTGGCGGGGGCGGCATTGCTGCGAATGCCCTGCGCCGAACTGTAGTTCCGCCCACCCGCGCTCAGCCCGACGACGGTGAAGCACACCACCACCGCCGCAATCCAGAGAAAGCGAGATCGGCTTGTCCTCATGTCGCAATCGCTCCTGATGTCGGATGTAAAACCCCTAGTGTAGAGTGTATCCGTGTATCTTCCACGCCGCAATGGGGAAATGGTACCATGGGCGCTTCGGAGCGGGCCGTTCCGACGGTGGCGCGGCCTGCCCCGTGGGGGGCATTCACCCTCCTGTAACGCCGCGAGCCCGCGCCGAGATACGCCCTGGCGCACGCAACGGCAGTTGCAGGCCGTCATTGCGAGGGCGTGAGGCACCCGAAACAATCCCACGCCCCCCATCCGCCCCATCTGTGCTATCCGTGGATAGCGGTTCTCCATTCGCGTGGATTCGTGCTATTCGCGGTTACACGAACCGTCATTCTTCGCCGCTTCGCGGCTCAGAATCTTGCCCCCCATCCGCTCCATCCGTGCTATCCGTGGATGCAACCCTGGAGATGCTTCGCCTTCGGCTCAGCATGACAGACGGGGTCAACGTGCGACGCACCTCGGAGGTGCGTCGCACGTGAACTCCCTCACTCCACCCCTCTCCGGACGGGCGACCAGGCGCCCACCGTTATCCCGAGCGGCGAAGAATCTTATCCACCATCCGCGCCATCCGCGCTGTCCGTGGATACCCGTCCTCTATTCGCGGTTACAATTGTGCAAGCCCCTTGCCAGAAACGTCGCGTTGCGCTATCATAAAGGCAGAACTCCCGACGTTCAGGAGGCGCCCATGGGCAAAATCGTTGACGCGCGCGGGCTTCCGTGCCCGCAGCCCGTAATCCTCACCCGCAACGCGCTCGCCGAAGAGGCGTCGGTTACCACCATTGTGGACAACGAAACGGCCCGCCAGAACGTGCAGCGCATGGCGCAGGGCCTCGGCGCCGACATCCGCGTGGAAATCCGCGAGGACGGCATCTACCTGCACATCTCCCGCGCATCGCAGCCGCAGGCCGTGCCCCAACCCGCGGCGGAGGCCACGCCGGCGTCGGGGCCGCTGGTGCTGGTGGTGCCCGGCGAGTTCATGGGGCGCGGCGACGACCCCGAACTGGGCCGCATCCTGATTCGCGCCTTCTTCCACACCCTCGGCGAGGTGGAGCCGTTGCCCGATGTCATCATCTTCTTCAATGCAGGCGTCAAACTGGTGGTGGAAGGCTCGGCGGTGCTGGACGACCTCAACGCCTTGTGCGGGCGCGGGGTGAAGGTGCTGGCCTGTGGGACATGCCTGGGCCACTTCGGGCTGAAGGACAAAGTCGCCGTGGGCGAAATCTCCAACATGTACACCATCGCCGAGACCATGCTGCGGGCGGGCAAGGTGGTCAGCCTGTAGCGCGATGGGAAAATAGTCCCAATTTGGCGCAATTTGTGCCAAAACCGTTGCGCGTTTGGCGGTTTGCATGTATAATAACGTTGTACCTACAGCGCCACCGCCCATACAACCCAGCCAGAGCGACAAGGAGGCCTCAGTGACAGGGCCATCACAACCGACAACGCCGTCGCCCCTCCGCCGAACGCGCATCTTGGCGGTGGATGAC
This sequence comes from Caldilineae bacterium, assembly GCA_037446815.1. Lineage (GTDB taxonomy): Bacteria > Chloroflexota > Anaerolineae > DTLA01 > DTLA01 > DTLA01. The sequence continues at coordinate 16,262 of JBBIHX010000012.1, forward strand.
GAGCGATCCATACTGGACATCATCCGACGCCGCCTGGAACCTGAAGGGTACGAGGTCATCACCGCCCGCGACGGGGAGGAAGCCCTCAAGGTTGCCCTGGAATGGGAGCCGGACCTGGCCATCTTGGACGTCATCATGCCCAAGATGGACGGGCTGGAACTGTGCCGCCGCATGCGGGAGCATCCGAATCTGGCCACCCTCCCCGTGCTGTTCCTCACCAGCCGCGAGTCGGTGGAGGACCGCATCCGCGGGTTTGAGGCGGGGGCCGACGACTATCTCCCCAAGCCTTTTGACCTGCGCGAACTCTCGCTGCGCATCCGCGCCCTTCTGCGCCGCATGCGGGCCGTCCCCGAAGAGAGAGGCGTGCTCCGCGTCGGGCGCCTGGCCCTGAACCTCAACTCGTTCGTCCTGGAAGCGGGAGACCGCCAGGTGCTCCTCACGCCTGTGGAGTTCCAACTCATGCAGCACCTGATGAAGAATCCGGGCGTCGTGTTCACCTCCGAGCGCCTGCTCAAGGAGGTCTGGGGCTACCCGACGGGGGCCGGCAGCACCGACCTGGTGCGCGCCCACATCCGCAACATCCGCGCCAAAATTGAGCCAGACCCCGCCAACCCCATCTACATCCGCACGGTCTCGCGCCACGGGTATACGGTCAGCGGCTAGACGGCAAGGCCTCGCTCTCACGGAACGTTTACGTTGCATTCACCCAACCTTCACGCCCGTTGCTGGGGTATTGTTGTACAATGGAGCGCGGAAAGGGTAAGCGAAACCAGCACAGCATCATCCCGATCGTTCACACGCATCATCCCGTTATACTGTTTCGGAGTGCGGCAGGCGTCCCGGCGCACTCCCCAAGCGACGCACCCACACCGTAGCCGGACACCGAGTCCGGAGTCGCTATCCTCCGCAGGGCACCCAGCGCACCGGTGCCCCCAACCGAACAGCGGGCCTCGCAACCGGCAAGCGGCGCGAACCGCAAACCCGCCACCTCTCCCACGGGCCGGCGAGAGGCCCCGAAATCTCCGAGGGCTTCCCACGAAGCCCTCTTCCCTTTGCCTTCGGGGGGAACCTTCCGACCCTCCTCCGCGTCCATACGGTGTACCTTGTGGGGCAATTGCCAATTTGCCCAACGGATGCGTTCCATTGCAGCAACGAGAGTCAATAACAACTATCCGTGTGGAGGAGAACAGACCATGAGGAACCGAAGCATCATCATCGCAGGAACGCTCCTGCTCATCGGCGCGCTGGCGCTCAGCGCGTGCGGCACGCCCGCTTCATCCCAAGGCCCCGCACAGCAGCAGCCGGTCCGCACCATCACCGTCGTCGGCCAGGGCAAAGCCACCGGAGCGCCGACCGTGGCCCATGTGAACATCGGCGTGGAAACCACCGGCGCATCGGCCCAGGAGGCCATGGACGCCAACCGCGCCAAGATGAGCGCGCTTCTGGAGAAAATCAAGGCCCTGGGCATTGCGGAAAAGGACATCCAGACCAGCAACTTCAGCATCTACGCCGAGCAGCGGCCCAGCGCTGCGCCCCTGGGCACCGGCAAGGAGGAGTACACCCTGGTGTACCACGTGTCCAACCAGGTGAACCTGACCATCCGCGACATCGCCAAGGTGGGAGACACGCTGGACCAGGCCGTGGCCGCCGGCGCCAACAGCGTCTACGGGGTGTACTTCACCATGGAGGACACCGCCGACCTGGAAGCCCAGGCGCGCGAGAAGGCCATCGCCGATGCCCGCGCCCGCGCCGAGGCCCTCGCCTCGCTCAGCGGGGTTAGCGTGGGCGAGGTTATCACCATCAGCGAGGTCATCGGCACGCCCAGCCCGGTGTACTACAACATCGCCAAGGTGGAAGGCATGGGCGCGGCCACGCCCATCCAGCCCGGCGAGTACGAGGTCAGCCTCAACGTCCAGGTAACCTACGCCATCCAGTAAGTAAAGCCGCACCAAGCGGGACGCAACGAAACGCAGGGGTGATTCACGAATCGCCCCTGCGTTTTACCGTGTATCTACTGCCCGGACGGAGCCACCGCGCAGCGCACGGCATCATCGGCCAGCCGCGCGCCGCTCCCATCGGTTGCCACCCAACGTGTGCCCACCGACGGCTCCCACACACCGAAGGCGACCGTGAGAGGGCCGGGCGGCGCGTCCCGGAACACGCGCACGTCGCGCACCGTATCGCCCTGTCGCCACTGCGCGATGGGATACAGCCCCCGGATGGGATCGCCGTCCGCCTGGGCCACGAGGCGCCCATCGGCATCCAGCAGGTGAGCGAACACCGTTGGCCCGCCGTCCTCCTGCGCCGTCAAGTGCCACGTTGCAATCAATGTAACTTGCCCGCCCTCCCTCCGACAGTCCGCCGACAGGAGCAGAAGACGGTCGCCGAAACGCGCCAGGGGCGTGGATATAGCCGCCGAGGGCATCACAGCGCCGGCCTCCTCCAGCGCCATCGTCCCGCCGGCGTGGTACGTCGTAACCATGACGCGCCCCGCTGCGCGGATGTCGTCCGGCGAGAGCGGCGGCCCAGCCAGTTCCACCCTATACGGCAGCGACGGCAAGATGCTCCCCGCCGCGCGCTCAAAGGCCGCGCCCGCCTTCCCCGTGTGCACCTGCACCAGCAGGTCGGCGTCCGACGGCGGCGGCATGGGGATGACGCCCTCGTGGCCCAGGGGATACATCCGCGTCGGCGGCGTGATGCGCCCGGGCAGGTTGACGAGAAGCACAGGTCCGGCCTCGTCCGCCGCGCCAATGGCCTGCCACAGGATGTCGCCCGCGCGCCCGTACAGGCCCATCGTCCGATGCACGAACATTGCGGCCGGCGCCAGCGCCGCGACTGCCACCGCCGCGCCGATTGCCACGCGAACCCACGCGCGCCTGGCCGCCGCGAGGCTCGTCAGCCCCGCCGTCCAGAGCATCGCCACGCCCGCCGCGCCGACGTACAGAACGCGGGGCGGGTCGCGCATCCAGTCATACTGCTGAGTCGCAAGGGGTATGGCGCTCCAGAGAACCGCCCAAGCCGCGCCCAGCAGGAGCAGCCGCGCCTGCCTGGCCCGCACGGCCGCCCAGGCCAACGCCCCCGCCACGCCGGCCATCGCCGCGACCGAAAGGGGCCACACTGCCCCCCCAAGGCGATGCGTCCACGTTAGGACGGGGGCCAGCGGATACGCCGCCGCCAGAATCGCCATGGCCAGATTCGCGCCCCAGTTGCCGACATTCAGCGAGTAGGCCGTCCCCGCAGGCGCAAAGTGCAGCACGCACGCCAGGGGCACCGCGCCGGCCAACAGATACGGCGCCGCCCTCCGCACATCGGGCCTCGGCGCGGTCAACAGCACAGCCAGAAACGCCACAGGCCCCGCCATCACCGCCGGCTCGTACGCGAACCCGGCCAGCGCCACCAGCGCCAGGCCCGCCGCGTAGCGCCAACCTGCGCCCGCGCCCAACAGGATACCCCCCAGCGCAAGGGCCACCGCCAACGGGTACGACAACGACGACGCCCACGCTACCGCGTCCGTCGCGAAGGGAAACGCCGCGAACAGCGCCGCTGCCAGCGCGGACGCCGCCACGGGTCGGCGGCTCCATCGGCTCGCCAGGATGCCCACCAGCGCGCCGCATAGCGCATGCCCCAGGAGATTCAGACCGTGTGCAACCGCCGGCGTGAGCAAGCCGACCCAATCCAGGAGTTTCCACAGGCTGAAATGCAGCGGCCGATAGTCGCCGTAGGGACTCACGGAGCGCCACAAGTCCAGCAGAGGCGTGGCGCGCACCCACAGGACTTGCAGGAGATCATCGGAGTAGAAGGGCAAGCCGATGGCGCGTCCGTACAGCACCACCGTCAAAGCGAACGCAGTGAGCAGGGCTATCGCAGCCTCCCTGCGCCGCCCGACCATCCTCGCCATTATGTCAACTCCCGCCCCTTGCCCGAATCGGTAACCTCGGCCAGCGCCTCCGGGTACGGGTCAAAGAAGACCTGTTCCGCCAGGTACGCGTTGTCAAACCGCACAATCCACGCGCGAAGGATGGCGACGGCGGCGCTGAGCGGAATCTTCCGGTCGCGGTACCGTTCCAGCGTGTCCAGGAAGAGCGCCTTCTCCCGCGCCGACAGGCCGTCGGAGAAATAGCCCAGGGCGTGCATGAGGACGTTGATAATGGCGCCGGCCCGCGGCGGACGCGACAGCGCCTTGCCGAAGTGCGCCCGATAGTCGGCGGCCACATCGGCAAACGGCCGCCTGTCCGGGTTGGCAACCACGCGGCCCAGGGTGCGCAGCGCGGTCTGATTGTAGGCCATCAGCAGCAGTTTGTGGCGCGCGTGGAAGGCCACCAGGTCGCGCATGGCGCCCGATGCCAGGGTCTCGCGCAGGCGCGCCAGCGCGAATACCCGCGTGAGGAAATGCTCGCGAATGCCGAAGTTGGTCAGCCGCCCCTCGTCCTCCACGGGCAAGTCGCCGAACCGCTCCAGCACCGCCGCGGCGAAGAACCCCGCGCCCTTGCCCGAGGGGGATGTGGCCTCAGCGGTGGGGTACACCTTCACATCCTTGATGCCGCAGGACGGCGAGCGGCTCTTGAGGATGAATCCATCCACGTCGCCGACGGCATCCAGGTAGCCCTGCGCGAAGCGGGTCATCTCGGCGGTAACGTCCCTGCCGGTCGCGGGCTGAATCAGCCGCAGTTCGCCCCCCACCGACACGACGCGCACCGGATCGCGCGGCACGCCCAGGCCAATCTCCACCTCGGCGCACACGGGGACGAACTCCACATGCGGCTCTAGGAGGCTCACGAACGCGTCGGGGATGGTTACGCCGTTCCAGCGGCACGCGGCGAACCCCAGGCACCTACTCACAACGATTCGGGGCTTGGGAAACTGGGACATGCGACGCCTCCCGTGTGGGTGAACCTAATTATACCAAGTGCGGCGCGTA